>CALBWN010000023.1 GCA_937974295.1 uncultured Candidatus Saccharibacteria bacterium | reverse complement strand
GTGCGAAAGGCTGCTTCGTCACTCGATTTCAGCGCCAAGCGAGGCAAATTAATCGTCACCACACCAACTGACCCCGTCATTGGGTTACTCCCAAACAGCCCACCACCACGATACTCCAGTTGACGATTATCAATCCTCAGGCGGCAACACATACTGCGCGCGTCCTCTGGGCTCATATCACTATTGACAAAGTTACTAAAGTATGGAATACCGTATTTTGCGCTGGCTTCCCACAGGTTGTCAATCACAGGATTATCCCAGTCGAAATCAGCTGTGATATTATACGTCGGAATCGGAAAAGTAAAGACCCGTCCGTTGGCATCACCCTCCGTCATCACCTCAAGCAGTGCCCGATTGAAGGTATTCATTTCATCCTGGTAATCACCGTAGTTACTCTCTTGCATCTCTCCGCCAATGATCACTGGTGTGCCCGCCATATGTTTAGGGCATTCGAGGTCAAGCGTGATATTCGTAAACGGCGTTTGGAAGCCAACACGTGTTGGCACATTAACATTAAAGATGAATTCTTGCAGCCCCTGCTTCACCTCATCGTACGTTAGCCCATCTGCCCGAATAAATGGTGCAAGCAAGGTGTCAAAATTGCTAAAGGCCTGAGCACCAGCCGCTTCGCCCTGCAGTGTATAGAAGTAATTCACGACCTGACCCAGCGCCGTGCGAAAATGCCGCGCTGGCTTGCACGAAATCTTGTTTGGCACACCAGTAAAACCCTGCCGGAGCAGATCCATCAAGTCCCAGCCCACACAATACACACTCACAAGGTTGAGATCGTGAATATGGAGGTCGCCCGACCGATGAAGGCGACCAATCTCTGGGCTGTAGATTTTATTTAGCCAGTAGGTTTTGCTCACCTCACTTGAGATGTAGTTGTTAAGGCCCTGGAGGCTGTAGCCCATGTTGGAGTTTTCATTAACCCGCCAGTCAAGCTTGAGCAAATATTGGTCAATCAGGTCGACATGTGCACTCGCAGCAATCTCGCGCAGCTTTTGATGCTGATCGCGATAAATAATGTACGCCTTGGCGGTCTTTTTATATGGCGACCGCAGCAAGGTATCCTCTACCGCATCCTGCATCTGCTCCACGGTGAGTGTATCATCCGCTATAGTCTGCTGCGCCTGGGCAATCGCCGCCTGAGCTAACTGATAGGCCTCTTCCTCAGCAAACTCACCCGTCTCCAGGCCAGCTCGTTCGATTGCTGCCATAATTTTTGTGTCGTCAAATGCCACGATGCGCCCATCGCGTTTGGTAATTGTGTGATACATATCCCTCCCCTTACTTGCCGTAGCAGCACGTGCGCCACGGCATGAGTGTTTATCCTTGTTTTTTATGATTGTGCAAGCATCGGTTACTAGTGTCATAGACACCATATATAGCGCTTACTATGCACTATACTACTCTATATACTGTGGGTCAAGCGTGATATTCACAACGAGTACACTGGCACGACCTCTGTTATATGAAGCATGTGACTGTGGTCGGAGCAATTTGTTGTTATTTTTATTCAGCAACACCGTAACCCACCAAAAGTCGATCAATCACAGAGTCTCTACATTTAAAATAAAGCACAGCCCCGACAAACTACGCACTATTGATCCACTCTCGCAAGCATGGTACAATACGGAGGCGCCACGCAGTGATGGGCCGTCGCCAAGTGGTAAGGCACCAGGTTTTGGTCCTGGCATTCGGGGGTTCGAATCCCTCCGGCCCAGCCAAGTTATCATTGTTACCAGCCTTTTGTCGGCTGGTAATTTTTTATCGCGACTTTATTTGGGATATCTGTTCGATCACGCCCTCACTCGGGTTTTGCCTATTTTGAGCATTAGCTCTTCAGTTTTTTATTTTTCTGACAGATCAAAGTTGATCGGACTGCGATATTTCGACCCAGCGCTGAAATCTAATACTCTCGAAAAGCACCGACTACAGTGGTGCTCCTCGGGGGTGTAGAGGAGATGTGATAATTAATAGCTAATAGCGAATTTTTACTATTGAGGCACTCTAGGCTGATCGTTCATTAATCACGAGTGGATTTTTGAGCTATTTGCTTCGCGCACCACAAGCACCACCGCCACGCCAAGTAAGCCCGTGAATACTACCGTCCACCAACCATTGAGCAGTGGTAAGGTCGCCCCAAAGAGGCCCGATTCACTCATTGGCACAGCGAGAAAACACCACAGCGCCACACCAAACCACGCTGCACTGACTGCAAGTAGGCATGCCTGCGAAACCCAGCGTGACCCTCGCGACATATCCATCGAGAGTAAAAATGGCAAGCCACCCAGCTCAAGCAGCGGCAATACGCCAGCCAAGAGAGCAGCTACCACTCCCCCGCCAGCCACATGCCACCCGCTCGTGATATCAGCAAACTTCTCAAAGGTAAAAAGCTGCGTGATGATCAAGAACGTTACGACGATACCAAGCGCAAGACGCCGCCAATACGCAGGATCGTGCCGCAGATGCTCTGGAAAAATCGCCTGAAATAACCCAAGCCAAAATCTAATCATACGCTGCTTCATAACTTTATCATATCAGATATTACTCTGTTTTACACGCATTTCCTTGCACTTGTGCCGCATGTTCGCTACTATAGAGGAAGCGAACGTTACAAACATAAACATTTTTATACATACTTGTATCAGTCGCTCTCCGATATATCCACCACAACAGAACACCCGAGTGCTCATGGCATGCTCGGGTGTTTCTTTTGTATAGACAATGGCTAGTCATCTACTGGGAGCGAATGCTCTGCCCGCCAAGCCGCAATGTTGCCGTGGTGGCCACTGAGCAATACCTCGGGCACTGCCATCCCCTGCCACACCTCTGGGCGTGTATATTGCGGGAACTCCAGTGTCTGGCCATCACTAAAGCTCTCAATCGCTGCGCTCATCTCGCCACCAAGGACACCAGGAATCAGTCGCACAATCGAGTCGATAATCGTCATGGCGGGCAGCTCACCACCAGTCAGGACATAGTCCCCCACTCGGAGCGCTTGGTCAACCACCTGCATGATTCGCTCGTCGTACCCCTCGTAGCGCCCACAGATGAAGATGTAACCATGGTCGGTCTGGCTATACTGCTGCGCAAGCGCCTGATTCCACCGTTGGCCCCGCGGCGTCATGATGAGCACTTTAGCAGTCGGGTCGCGCTCTTTGGCATAGCGCACTGCTTCCCAGAGCGGCTCAACGCGTAGTAGCATGCCATCGCCACCGCCATATGGCGTGTCGTCAACCGTGCGGCGTGAGCCAAGCCCAAATTGGCGCAGATCAATCGTCGTCAGCTCCACCAGGCCTCGCTGCTGCGCCTTCCACAGCATTGAAGCTTCAAACACCCCAGAAAACATCTCCGGAAACAGGCTAATCACTTGGAATTTTTTCATCTTTCCCAGTGTAGCAAATTACTGCAAGACCGTCTAACATATTGCGAGAGAAATTTTCAGGTCTTTACGCTTATGTTTTTTATTTGTTATACTGGTTATGCTATGGACTTTGGATCAGAGACAGGCAATACTACCGCGCAGCGCCTCGAACTATCGAGCCGACGTACAACCATCACGCCGCTCAACGAGAATATTACACTCGAGCAGTTCGACGGTGAGGCAGCGGTGTCTCGACACCTTGTGGAGCCGGCGATTGCCAATATCTCGATTGATACCGAAGCCACCCGCCACGATCCGCACCGTACTCAGAGCTATAATCCACCGAGATACCAGCCTCACTATGGTTTGCTGATTGTAATCATCGGCGTTTTACTTTTGCTTATTGCCGGTATTGCTGGCCTGACGAATATTTTGAGCCGGTTGCGATAATGTCTCTTTGGCTTGTTCGCTTTCACGAAATAGGCCAATCCGTTATTATGACAACTCAATGAAGTACGTATTTTTACAGGATATTCGGCTTAGAATGCAATTGCAATCATTGGACCCACGCCAAGTGCAATATTGACAATCCAGTGAGCAATTACCATTGGCGCTAAACGCCGCTGCCGATGAACAATAATACCTGCTGTTACACCCCATGCCAAGAACATAAAGGCGTACGAAATCATACCGCGAACGTCTCCAGCAAACATCATGTGTTGCAAGCCAAAGAGCACACCCTGGATAAGAATGGCAATTACAACACCAAAACGCTTCGCTAGACCACGCTGCAGCCACCCTCGATAAATAATCTCCTCAATTGGCGCATTAACAAGAAATACAATTGCACTAAAGATACTTATGACCGATAAAAAACTTGACGGCAGCTGCGGAGCAGATTTGGTAAATACCTGCTCGAAATGCGAAAACATTTCCGCACCAAACATGAGATACATCGCTGCCATAAGCATAATTATCATCGGAATATAAGTAACAAAGAGCCATAGTATACCCCAAGCAATGTCTTTCCCAAGGCGCCGCTTTTCAAACCCAAGATATTCCCACACCGAGACATGACACCACCGGAATTCACGCCAAATGACAATACCACAGATAATATTAACAAATGGAAAATAAATCATATCAAGTGGTGGAAAATCACTACTGATACCTGTAAATTTGAGTACGGCATATGTGATAGCCGCTAAGATGGCCATAGCGACCAAGCGAACGCTGACGAGCCGGAATGGCTGAGCCTGTTGAGTAGTAACGATGTCTTTCATAGTATAGGGCATTGTAGCACGAAACTACATTTATACAAATGTATACTGCCTTTGGTTAACCGTGACACTGCTTCGTATACACTCTGGTTGGTGTATTTGCTCACTTCAATTGTGAAGTAATATTCCGCTATTTTGAGATACAACTATTACGACAACTGAAGTAAGGTAGTATTATGAATAGATTACTCAATACACCCAACAAAAAAACTGCCTCCACAGCAGTTTTCTTGCACAAATAAGGCTCTCAAACCTTGTTGGTTTGCTCGCAAAGAGCTTTTATTTTTTCTCGCAGTTCGTTTCTGAACTGGTTGTATTATATATCAAGGTCGTCGAGTTTTGCAAGCTCTTGGCGAGACTTTTTTGCAAAATCCGATTCGCTCTCATCGTCGTTATCCACTGTATCAGTGGTTAAGTTATCCACAGACTGGGATGCTGCGGTGTGTGGCTCATCATTGTTCACCACCTTAAGGTTGTAGCGAGCACTGTTTTTCGTGCCAAGCGCGCGCAGCAAGGTGCGCAAACTCTGCGCCGTACTGCCTCGTCGGCCAATCACACGGCCGAGATCCTCCGGATTGACGGTGAGTGTCAGTAGCACACCCTTCTCGTCGATCACCCGATCGACCACCACGTCGTCTGGATGTTCCACCAGCGACTTTACGACATATTCGACAAACTGTTGATCAATTGTCGCCATAGCTTTCTTCTTTCCCTCCTTATGCTGTCATTCAGATTTATTGTGATTGTGCTTTCATTGTAGCATACCGGCTGGATTCTACCAACATACAGCGCGTACGGCTATACACTGAGTCAGCTGATGCCTCTACAGACCCTCTCCTAGTGAACGAGTGAAATATACGACTGCAGAGCCTTCTCTTCTTACGCCACCCCTTCTCAGGGCTACATTCAGATAGAGTAATATATTGATTGAGATAACCGATTTCTGGCTCTGGTTGGGAGGGTGATATCAGCCTTTGCAATATTCTTGAAAAAAGCAGCGGTAGGTAGAGACCAAGCAAATCGACATTTTTGCAATTCAGACTATAACAATACTAATAAATACAAAACTGCTCCACGATACGCGGAGCAGTTGGTATGCATGTCACAAGAGAGTTGCTTTAGGCTTCTGCTTCTTCCTGAGGTTGATGCTTGCGCAGCTTCTCTGGGTTGCGGACTGCCTTGTGCTTGTCGCCAGCAGGTTGCTTGACCCACTTTGGTAGCGACACACCAGCAGCAGCTAGCAGCTTGACCACACGTGGTGTTGGCTGGGCACCATTATCAAGATACTTTTGGGCAAGCTCGGTGTTGATGTGAGCTTCTTTGGTGTGTGGGTTGTAGTTGCCAACATAGGCCACTACACGGCCGCTTGATGGGTGGCGCTGAGCCTCTTGTACGGCGAGCCGGTACACTGGGTAGGCTTTGCGGCCAAGACGTTGCAAACGAATTGCGAGCATAAATAGAACTTCCTTTTCTTGACTTATATTTGCGTTAGTTCGTTCTGTACAAGTCTACACTGTTTGGCTAGCGATGTCAATTTGTTGCGTGCCGAAATCTCAAAACTTAGCCTAGCCCTTGGCTGGCTCTTCTGCCTTCTCCGTCTGGGCCTCTTGCTGCTGATACGCTGCCAGGGCGGCGCGAGCGGCCTTTTGCTGGGCAGTTTGCTTGCTGGGGCCAGTGCCGCGGCCCATCAGCCGATCATTGACAAAGACGCCAAGCGTAAAGGTTTTGTCGTGGTCGGGGCCATCTTCTGCCAAGACACGGTACACCGGCGTAGCACTATCAATCCGTTGGCTCACCTCTTGCAGATGGCTCTTCGGGTCGCGCCACGAGCCGTCAGCTAGGATGGCATCGAGCTTACTAATGGTATGCTTGGCAATAAACTCAGCTGCCGCCTCGTAGCCTCGCTCTAGATAAATCGAGCCAATCACCGCTTCATACGCATTAGCCAAAATCTGGCGGTGCGCCCGCTTACTGCCATGCTTCTCACCCCTGCTCATCCGGATGAGCGGGCCATAACCCAGTGCCTCGCCCGAGTCGGCATTGCTCTCTGTATTGACCAGCGCTGCGCGCCAGCTCGTCAGGATGCCCTCTGGCTCGGTGTAGTGTTGATAGAGATAGTCGGTTACTGCAAGTTCCAGCACAGCATCGCCCAAGAATTCCAGGCGCTCGTTGTGCTCAGTAACGGATTTTTTGTGCTCATTGACATAGCTGCGGTGGGTGAGTGCGGTAACCAAGAGCTGAATATCGCGGTATTCGAACCCGAGCACTTGCTGCGCCCACGCTTGATACGGGCCAGTTGGCATGCCAGACATAGTAACTCCTTTCGTTTCTGTCGTTATAGACGCTCCTCTCGGATGCGTTTCTTAGCTTTGAGCATAAGCTTGGCAATATCTTCGTACTCGATGAGGTCAAGTGCCTTACTAAAGGGAAACCACTTAATACCATTCATCCATTCTTCTTTTTGAATCTCATTGCCACTGGTGCGGACGCGGGCGAGATAGATCTGCGTCGTCATCAGGACGAGCTTATCCATCCGGCGGTAGCGAAAGTGAATTTTGCCCAGCCAGCCCAGCATATCAAGGTCGTGCAGCCCAGCCTCTTCGCCGATCTCACGGCGTGCTGTTTGCACTGCAGTCTCCCCTTTCTCAATATGCCCTTTGGGGATCGTCCAGCGATCCTTAGCATCCTGAATCAGGAGGATTTCGAGTTTGTTGTCGCTATTGTAGCGGAATACAATGCCGCCAGCCGTCGGTTCACGAACAATTTCCTGAATAGACGGCTTGCGACGGCCAAAATATTTTTTAAACCGATTGAAGTGTCGGTCAAAGTGTGACGGTGTTGGCATCGTCTGGTGTCTCCCCAGGCAAGTTGCGATAGGCGGTGCCGAGCACACCGTTGATAAACTTGCTTGAATTATCTGAACCAAACGCTTTAGCAAGCTCCACTGCTTCGTTAATCGCCACCTTGGGGGGGACGGTTGCGCGGCAGTGCAGCAATTCGTAGAGGCCAAGCCGCAGGATATTGCGGTCGACACGAGCAATCTGATCGAGCGGCCACTCTGGCGCAATCGGCTGTAAGTGGGCGTCAAGCGCAGCCTGCGTCTCGATTACCCCGGCAACGAGCGTATCGACAAAGGCTCGATCGCCAATGATCGACTCATAACGCTCAAGATTGCGCGCCAGAATCTCTTGCGGCACGGCCTGTGGATCGTTCGCCTGTTGGCGGAATTCATATTCGTACAATGTTTGGAGTGCAACTATACGCCCAAGATGACGGTTCGAAGCCATTTGGTTGGTTCTTTCTTTTGTTAAAATTCTTTGCTATCGGCGATAAGCTAGCGAGCTGCCTTGGCGGCGCCAGTCTCGCGCTTGGTTGTTTTGACCTTAACCGGTGAGGTCTTATTGACCATACGAGCAAGCTTGAGGCGTAGGTGGCTGCGGCGCAGGCCGGTTTTGCGTGGGCTACTCTGTTTTTTTGGTTGAGCCATAGTAAAAATCTCCTTCTCTTTAGGCTGACGTAAAACTTGTAGCTATTATACGCTAAAAGCACAAAATTCTCTAGTGTTTGCGCCGTTTTGTATAGAAAAATATATTTGCGGCCATTTGCCAAGCGAGCTCTTACGCTCTCCTACCCTATCCGGAACACGCTCGCTAAGACGTCCGGTATATAACTTTGGTATGATAAGCGAGCGTATGCTTATTGTATAATAATGGTATATAAGGTTAGTCTCAACAAGGAGCAAATATGTCGACGAAAATAGATGGAGATATCAATCAATATATCAAACTGGTCGGACGAAGCGACGAAACCATCGAGAAGGACGTTCAACATATCATTAATATCTCAGGTGACACCCCTGTCATCGATGAAATCGATAAAGACTTTATTGGCTTTGACTCTACAGAATCCTACTGCTCATTGTATAACTCTGGAACAGAGTTTCACTGGAAAGATGGAGTACTTAAAGCAGTCACCTTGTACACTCAACAAGATTCAGAATACAAACCGTATGCAGCCCCATTATTTGCAGACTTCTCTAATACTGCAACACGAGATGAGATTATTCGCTATCTTGGAACTCCCGACAATGAAGCAAAACAGAACGCAACATGGATACGCTCAGCTTGGATACAATACGACGAACAAGGTGGTAATTGGGTACATTTCCAATTTGATAGCGATATGCATTTGAAGATGGTGACAGTCTGTGTCCCCATTCATTAGATCAATCATCTTTTTGCTATCCAGCCTATTAAAGCAATTACGTTGCCTATTTCGTAGGCTTATCAATACCCACTAGACACGACGAGACTGTAGGCACACAACCCAAAATAGGGCGCCCCGCGAGACGCCCTATTTTTTACGACAAGATTGGCAAGAGATAGCCGGCTATTCCTAGACAACAACACTGACAAGCTTACCCTTGACGTAGATAACCTTCTTGGGCGGCCCAGTGAGGTATTTTGTGACGCGGTCATCTGCCAGGGCTTGGGCAGTGATGTCGGCTTCGCTGGCGTCTGGCGCGGTAGTGAGCTTGGCGCGGACTTTGCCATTGACTTGCACGACGATGGTTATCGTATCGCGGACGATCTTTGCTTCGTCCCACTCTGGCCAGGCTGCAAAATCAAGCTGGTCGCCATAACCCAGCTGCTGCCACAGCTCAGCGGCCATGTGCGGCGCAAAGGGCTGCACCAGCTGGATCAGCGTCTTGAGTGCTGGCTGCCACTGCTCAGTAAAGCCAGTTGTCTTGAGCTTGTAGAGGTCGTTGACGCACTCCATGAGCGCCGCAATGGCTGTATTGAAGCTCAGGCGGTAGATATCACTCGTGACCTTTTTCGTTGTGGCGTGGATGATCGACTCAAGCTGCGCAGTGTCGACCTGCCCAGGCGCTACACCCTGCTGCTGCCAATCATCAAACTCTTGCACCAATGTCCAGAGGCGATTCAAGAAGCGATAGACGCCAGCAATTCCTCGGCTGCTCCAGCTTGAGTTTTCGTCGATCGGCCCGAGGAAGAGCTCGAAGGTGCGCAGCGCGTCTGCCCCATATCCTGCATCGATCACCTCCAGCGGGTCGACGACATTGCCAAGGCTCTTGCTCATCTTGCGGCCATCCTCGGCTTGGATGAGGCCATGATAGACGAGCTTCTGCACTGGCTCAGCAAAGCTTGTGAGGCCAAGGTCGCGGAAGACGTGCGTCCAGAAGCGTACATAGAGCAAGTGGGCCGTCGCGTGGTCGCCACCAACATACATATCAAGCGGCGCCCAGTGGTTAGCCAGCGCTGGATCCCAGGCCTGCATAGCATTGTGTGGATCAGTGTAGCGCAGGAGATACCAGCTGCTGCAGGCATAGCCATCCATTGTGTCGGTTTCGCGCTGAGCTGGGCCGCCACAAGTCGGGCAGGTTGTCGCCACCCACTCTTCTTGGGCAGCAAGGACAGACTTGCCATCACCACGCGGCTGGAAGTTTTGCACCGCTGGCAAAACCACTGGCAAATCTGCCGCTGGCACTGGCACAGCACCATGCTCGGGGCAGTGGATGATCGGGATGGGTGCACCCCAGTAGCGTTGGCGACTAATTAGCCAGTCACGCATCTTGTACGTCACCTTGACGTGGCCGTGGCCTTCTTGCTCGAGCCAGGCCACAATCTGCTCACGAGCATCCTCACTGCGCGTGCCATCAAATGCGCCAGAGTTAACGAGCACCCCTTCGCCATGGTAGCACTGGTCAGTGTCTGGATCGTCGTCGGGCCGCTCAATGACGGTGACGATGGGCAGCTCGTATTTCTCGGCAAAGGCGGCATCGCGCTCATCATGAGCCGGCACAGCCATCACTGCACCGGTGCCATAGCCACCAAGGGCATAATCGGCCACCCAGATGGGTATTCGCTCGCCCGTCGCTGGATTTATGGCATAACTTCCAGTAAAGACCCCTGTCTTATCCTTCGTGTCATTAGTGCGCTCAATCTCCGATTTCTTGACTGCCTCGGCAATATAGGCCAAGACTGTCTCGCGGGCATCACCGCGTGCAAGGCGCTCTGCCAGCGGATGCTCAGGCGCAAGCACCAAGAAGGTCGCACCAAACAGCGTATCGGGGCGCGTCGAAAAGACGGTAATATCGGTGGCCACGTCACTCTCTGTAGTTGCCGCGGGCTTATCAAGGGCGAAGCGAATCTCTGCTCCCTCACTGCGGCCAATCCAGTTGGTCTGAGCTTGCTTAATCTTATCTGGCCAGTCGAGCGCGGGGATATCGGCCAGGAGCTGGTCGGCATACTCAGTAATCTTGAAGAACCATTGCTTCATTGGCTTCTTCACCACCACTTCTTCACAGCGCCAGCACCGGCCATTGATCACCTGCTCATTTGCCAGCACGGTCTTATCCTTGGGGCACCACCACTGGAGTGAGTCTTTTTGATACGCCAGGCCCCGCTCAAAGAGCTGCGTAAAGATCCACTGCGTCCAGCGGTAATATTCCGGATCGCTCGTGTTGATCTCGCGACTCCAATCGATACTCGCACCAACCCGGCGAAGCTGAGTAGTAAAGTTGGCGATGTTCGTCGCGGTTGTCTCTTGCGGCGTCTTGCCCGTCTTGATGGCGTAATTCTCTGCAGGGAGGCCAAAGCTATCCCAGCCCATCGGGTAGAGCACTTCATGACCAAGGCTACGGCGGAAGCGCGCCACTGCATCGACAATAGAGTGCTCCATAAAGTGCCCCGCATGCATCCCTGACCCACTTGGGTATGGGAACATACCGGTCACATAATACTTTGGTTTGGAGGAGGCGTCATCCGCCTTGTAGCGCTGGTCGTCTGCCCAGTGCTGTTGCCATTTTGGCTCGATTTCTGCAGGATTGTATCGTTTCATGTCTTTCATATTCTACCATAGTGGGCGAGGGCAAAGACAACCCCGCTTCTTTTCTCGAAAGCGGGGCTGGATTTGTGTGCGGCGTTTTGCCTACGCTTCACCAGTAGCTGTTGATGACGTATCGCTGTCGTTATCTTTACTGGTGCTACTACCTCGCATGAGCTCACTATACGGAATACTGTCACTTGGCTTACGTAAATCAACCTTCGTGTCATTAACGTTGATCGTCACTGGCTGCTGAGACGACTGGCTAGTTGGCTTCATGACAATGCGCTTCACATCGTGCGAGAATGGCGACACCCAGAGCTCAAGATCCGTCTGGCTCAAGTCTGGCCCTGAGATAGCAGAACGCCGCTCGGTCTTGATGGTCCGGCCATTTTGGCGTGTTGTCACACGAGTTGATGTCGCATCACTGCAGCGGCGGAGCAGCTCCCCAACACGGGTGTTGCCAAGGTCGCGGCTCAGCGAACGAGCTTCGTGGCTCGACGGGCTCGCTACCGTCACCTTGTAGCCCACTGCACCGTTATCGAGCGCTGGCTTATTGAGTTTCTCTACTGTAAAGACATCACCGTGCTTGCGAAGTACTGCAGCGATCTCATTGCGAGCCTTAGTGTCGTACATAGCGTTAATTGCGTCCGTACATTGCTGAGTCGTCGTACGATTTGGGCTCATTTTGCGCATATCATCTTGCGTCATCTTGACCCATTTGCCATCGATTTTTTCGATAATAGGCAGTGCTTGCTTGGTATACTGCTCGCGCATCTTACTCCGCGCAGTATCTTTCTCCTCATCGGTCATGCTCGAGCTGCTATAACGCTTCATCGACTGGTCGATCATGGTATCAATATATTTTTCATATATTTTCTTGATGCCATTGACGCGGAAGTAGGTTGCTTCGCGATCCGCATAGATCTCGGCCTTGACAGTAATCTGGCCAACCTGCGGGAGGTCCATCGTTACCTCACCATTGCCGCCAGCAACTTGGTTGGCATGCTGCAGATTCACTCTGTAGGTGACCTTCGATGGACCCGAAGTGCTGGTGCTGCTTGGCGTAACATCACCGCCCATGCTATACGACGCTTGCCGTGCGCTCACTAGATTCGCCACGCCATCTGTGACTACCTTGTGTGGGTTCTGATACCAGAAGAAGTACAATAGCACACCAGCAATAAGTGCCAGCAAAGCTACACCACCACCGACGAGGCCAAGAATAAGCCCAAGATGGGATTTCTTGGCTGGCTGAGCGCTCAAAGCTCCTGGAGTCATGTGTGGTTGATATTGAGGCTGGGGCTGAGCTGGCTGCATAGCCGGAGTGGCTGACTGCTCTGATATCGGTTGAGTAGCAGGCTCAGCTACTGGAGCTGGCTCTGCAGCTGGGGTTGCTGCTGGCTCATTAGCCTTGGCCGGGGTTTGTCCTGGCTCATTTTTTGGCGACGTCTTACGCGTTGTGCTGCGCTTGGTTGCCTTTGGTTTTTTCTCTGTTGGCATAATAGTTCTCCGCTTAATGGACTAATCTCATAACTAAGAATATACCATAAATCGCGTATTAACGCTACTGGCTTGGCCCGTCAAAGAAGTTCTCGTACTCCGAAAAATACGGCGCTTTGATGGCCTGCCAAGCGAGTGATTGACGCACCAGCTCCGTATCTTCGCTCAAGACACAGAGGATTTTAACGGCCTCCTCAAGGAATATCCCACCTTGCGATCCCTTAGCAAGAATCACTGCCCCAGGCCTCGCCACCGAACGGACGAACTGCCCTGCCTCGATCGCATTGCGACATACCTTCACCTGGCAGCCACGCCGGCGGGCAGCGGGCGCAAGATATTTCTCTGTCTCACCACCAACCGTCACCACCCAATCAAGCAAATGCGAGTCGCACGCCATGCCCAGCTTCTCGTGCTCGGCCTGGCTCGAGGCACCGAGCTCATTCATGTCACCAAGGATAGCGATCCGCTGCGGTGCCTGCGCAAAGCTATAGAGCGTCTGCAGAGCAGCCAGCGCAGCAGCCGGGCTAGAGTTGTATGTGTCATCGATGATCGTTGTATCGCCAAGCCCTAGTAGCGGGTTCATCCGCCCAGGGACAGGCTTGATGAGCGCAAGACCCTTCACTACTTCATCTGGTGTGCAGCCATAGAGCAGGGCCGCCGCGACGGCACCAACGATCGGTCGCAGGCTATGCTCACCCACCACATTAATCGCCGCCGCAAATGGCTGAGCAATGTTTGGTGGAGCAATAATCCCCCCCCGATAACCTACCTCAGCGTCAAAGTTCTGCTGTTCAAAGCGATACTCAGCAAGGCCAGTCGTGCCATACGTACTAAAGTGTGGAGTAGCGATCAGATCGGCAAAGCGCCCCTCAATATCATCACGATTAATCAGTGTTCGGCGCGCATACTGCGTCACAGAGAGCTCCTCTTGCGCCACCGCCTCAATCGAGCCAAAGAACTCCATATGCTCTGGCGTTACTGCCGTCACCAAGGCGAGATCGGGCCTGAGATAGCGGCCAAAATCGGCAATCTCCCCTGGCCGATCAGTACCAAGCTCCTGGACAATCACATCGACGTCAGCTGGCTGAGCAACCCGTCGCCGAGCCGCTGCAAACACCTTGAGCCAGGCACCAATGCTGTGTACCTTACTGGGGTATGTTACGCCGAGAATACCACACGGCGCCGAGAGATTGGTGTTATGGTTGTTATCAAGCATGCGCACACGGTAGCGCTGCGATAGCAAGGTAGCCACCGCTCGCTTGGTGCTCGTCTTGCCCACGCTCCCCACCACGACGATCAACTTAACCTCTGGATGGGCTTGAAAATACCGGCTCACATACGTCTCGAGCCGCTTTTGGATAAACTTTTTGAACATATCCTTATTTTATCAGAAACAGGCGGGAATGCTACTGGTTGATTCTCCCGCTCGTTTGTGCTTGAATAGAAGAAGCCGTGGGGATATAGCTCAGCTGATAGAGCGCAGCAT
>CALBWN010000022.1 GCA_937974295.1 uncultured Candidatus Saccharibacteria bacterium | reverse complement strand
CTTTGCAAAAATTCCTGCAAGGTCGCAATCAAGTTGCCGACGTTGACTCCCTTAGCTACATAGACGCCCTCCACCTGATAGAAGGTGTGCTCATGCCGGGCGTCGAGGTCCTCATTGCGGAAGACGCGATCAGGCACGATGGCCGCAATGGCCTCGCCTGCGTCCAGTTTGTGGCGATAGGTGGTCAGCACGCGGTTTTGCATGGTACTGGTATGTGCCGGCGCAATCAGGCGGTCGCCCTGCGCATCTGTCTCGACGGTCATAAAGGTATCGTAATCATCGCGGGCGGGGTGGCCCTTGGGGAAGTTGAGGCTCTCGAACATATGGAACTGATCATCGATCTCGCGTGACTCCTCCACCACAAACCCCATGCGGTAAAAGATATCGCTAATCCGCTCGATCTCTTGCATTAATGGATGTGTTGAGCCCTGGTTTGTTGGTAGTAATGGGGGAATAGCGGTGTTGATATCCATCGGCGCCGTGACATCAATCGGTGTGCGCTCGACGGTCTCAAGTTCCTCGAGGCGGCGCTCAATAGCAGTTTGCACAGCTTGCTTGAGCTCATTAACACGCTTGCCAAATGGCCCACGCTCCGCTGGGGGGAGTGATGTGATATGTCCATACAGTGCGCGCAGTTCCTCGTGGCGCAGCACTTCGCGCGGGGTGGTCGATTGGCTCACGGCCAGGAGTAGCTTTTGCTGGATAGCGTCAAGGTTTGTCATACTGTCACTCCGTTATTGTTGTCCATTGATGGTTAGCGCAACAAAAAAGCCAAAGGTAAGCAGTGCAAGAAAACCAACGACCAGCCACACTCCAGCTAGTGTCGTTGTTTGCTTGGTGCCTTTGAGATATTCGGATTGCTCGACGCCAGTATCACCGCTTGCTGGTGCGGTGCCATCACCAGTGTGACTACTGGCAGCTGCTTTAGCGCGGAGATCAGCCGCGATACGCTCTTGTAGCTCACTGCGCGTTTGGTCTTGTTTCATATATTGTCCCATGTCTTTAGTATAGCATTATTTGGCACAATCGACATCTGATATCGCCGACAAACAGGGTGATGTGATATACTAAAGGCGTAGTATCAACCTAGTAAGGAGGGACGTATGGCTACCAAAAAAGCCGTTTCGACCAAAAAATCGGCCGCGAAAGACTCGGCCTCCCAGCCTCAGGCTGCACCAACTGTAAAGGCTGCATCGACCACATCAGCCACCAAGACTGTTGTCCATAAGCGACGCGAGCCAGCTTTGCCGAGCAACTTACTCAACATTATTTTTGCTGAGCTGCTTGGTACATTTATGCTCACCATTGCCGCAATTGGTGCGGCAACTCAATTTGCACCACTCTACCTTGGCCTCACACTGCTTGTGATTGCTGTGGCGGTGGGTGCGGTATCTGGCGCACATATCAACCCAGCGGTCACCTTTGGCCTCTGGACAATGCGCAAGCTCAAGACAGCGTTGGTACCATTCTACTGGATTGCTCAGCTGCTTGGTGGCGCGCTGGCTGTCGTTGTGCTCAACGGCTTGAGTGGGAGTGCCTTCAAGCTCAGCTTCGAGCACTTTACTACCTTTAGCTGGGCGGTCTTTGGTGTTGAGCTCGTCGGCGCAGCAGTGCTGATGTTTGGTATTGCGGCTGCCGTATCGCGCGTGGCCGAACTCAAGCAAACAGGCCAGGCAGTGGGGATTGGTCTATCCTTGGCCGTTGCTGCTATTGTGGCCGGTGGCCTGCTGACACAGGTGCAGGCTTCGGTGGACACATCGTCAGTCCAAGATATCAAACACTTGCCACACGAATTGCGTGCAAAGAGTGCAACACTCAACCCAGCAGTGGCCATCGCCGCAACCGAGGCGCCAGACAGTAGCTTTACTGGCGCACAAGCAAGCCGTGGCGAGACCGGCTATAGCCGTCTGAGCCTTGAGGTGATTGCTGGTACCTTGATCGGTGCTGCACTTGGTGGCAACCTCTACCTGCTGGTAGCGGGCCGCAAAGCAGAGTCGTAAGCGATACGCGTTAAATTAAGACTAAGACCACTCTCTCAGTAGAGTGGTCTTGCTATATTGGCAACTATTCGCCATACTATAGCGTATGAAAGATTCTCCCTCACCCCAAGCTGGAATTATAAAAGTGATTGCTACGCTCATTGGCGGCATTGTTGCAGTTGGCGTGATTGCCGTTGCAGCTGCCTTCTTGTGGCCCGCCCAGAAGGCAGAACTACGCACAGCAGATATTAAGCGACTGGATTATGATAGCTCGATGGCGGCTATCAACCAGCAAATTACCCACGATACAGCAGAGGCTGGCCTGCGCAATGAATGCCGCTCGTTTGCCAAGACGCATGGCAAGAAAACAGCCAAGGCTATCTTACTTATCCACGGTATTAGCGGTTGCACCAGTGATATGGCCGATATTGCCAATGTATTCTACGAGCAGGGCTACAACGTTTATGCGCCGCGCGTGCCACAGCATGGCTATACTGACAAAAAGCGCCATGGACAGATCTCCTTCAGCGATATGGTCAACTACATGACCACGAGCGCTCGTCAGGTCAGCGGCCTTGGTGAGGAAGTTGGGGTGGCGGGCCACTCTGGTGGTGGCAATATGGCAACGTGGCTTGCGCAGTATGGTAATGGACTCTTCTCGCGGGTGCTTCTCATCGCGCCATTTTATGAGCCAGCAGCTAGCCAGGCTCCCAAGTGGCAGATCCCGCTCATGCGCAACCTTTACGGTAATAATATCCTACCAGACCGCTACAGTGGTAATGATGAGGTGAATGGCCTGTCATATCGCGCCCTAGCAAAGTACGTCACACTCAAAGAAAACTACAAAGCCAACCTCGCTGCACCAGGTCTCAAGCATGTTGGTGTGGTCGTGAGTGAAGGGGATCACGATATCGACCCAGACCTCACACACGACATCCCACAAAAAATGGCAACCAACAACAATGCTTCCTTCCAATACAAAAAATTCCCTGCCAGCATGAATATTGGCCACGACATGACCCGGCGCGCTTCGCCGGGGGTGAGCGCTCATAGCGAGGAAGTATTCCAGACCTACCTTGCTGTGTATGAAGGGAAGTAATGATGGAAGCGCTAGTAGCCTTTGCTGGTTTTGGCTTGTTTGTTATCCATGAGCTAGAGGAGATTGCTCGATTTGTACCGTGGATTCGGCACCATGAGCATGACCCGGCGTTTGCTGGGCAGATGATTGTATCGAATCGCACCGCGTACCCATCAACAGAGACAGTTGCCATTATTATTCTCGAAGAGTCGATTGTTGCGCTGGCTCTGCTTGGCGGTGCAATTGCCTTACACTCACTTGCGCTGGTATGTGCAGTTATTCTTGCAAATATGCTGCACTTGGTTGGGCATCTCGTTGATGCAGCGAAGTATCGAAGCTGGACGCCTGGTAGCGTCACGGCGCTTATTACACTTCTTGGTAATGGTGTCTGCATAGCCTATAGCTTTGTTGCTGTGCCACAGTTGATTGGCATGTCGCTGATACTGACGCCTGTCGTCGGCTTGCTACTGATTGGCAATCTATCGTTTATGCTGGGTCGGTCGCAGGCAATTGAGCGGTGGCGCATGAAGCATCTGTAGGAATAACGAGCGTAGCCGATAAGTTAAATTATGAAAACCAGCAGAACACACTGCTGGTTTTTTACATATCAAGACTATTCCGTCATATAAAAGAACATACTATTGACATTATATCGAGCTACGGTATACAATAAGAATATACGATATATCGCACTACGATACATATGACTTCGATGTACCAATCGAGAAAGGATAGTTAATGAATAAAACAACGAAACGACGGGATGACGTAAAAATTCTGCTGGCATACTTTGCTGGCTACATGGTAGGTATGACAGCATTGTCGTATGTGCTAGAGCGATTTGCCGCTATATCATCGACAAGCGTGCTTGGGCTCATCATCAATGCTGTAGCAAGTGTGCTCTTGCTTGGCTATATTGTAATGAAGAAACGAGCTGAACTTGCTGCTGCATGGCGCACTGCACGGCAGGCACCGGGCAAGAATAGCTGGTTTGTCATCAAGTATTTTCTCTTTGCATATCTTGCAACGATGCCAGTAGCACTCCTGCTTGCTGCGCTGCAGGTGACTAACCAAAACCAAACGGCGCTTATTGGCCTCTTTGGTGGAGCGCTATGGTATGCGGTGTTTATGGCGATGGTATTTGGGCCGATCGTTGAGGAAGTTGTCTTTCGTGGAGTTATCTTTGCTCGCTTATTGCAAAAATCTCGTATTCTTGCTTACGCAGCATCAATGGTACTCTTTGCACTTGTACACGTGGCACCATACATGCTCACAGGAGGAATCAAGAATGGCCTGGCGATTCTCAGCTATTTGCCGCTGGCGTTCTTCCTGTGCCGAGCTTATGAGCAAAAGAAGAGCCTCTACGCCTCAATGGGCGTACATCTCCTCCAGAATAGCCTCGCGACGATACTTCTTGTGCTCGCAACCCGAGGCTAGACAAGGTATAATACATATCTGAGAAAGCGCACATGATCCAAGCAAAGCTACGACGTATCTACTCACCGATGACCGAGACAGGGTTCTATATCCTATTCTGTTTGCAGGCAGAAATGCATGGCTATACGATTGGTCAGCGTGTCAAGCAGATGACGGACGGCCAGGTGCAGATTAGCCCCGGCACAATGTATGGCACGCTCGCCAAGATGGAGAAGGACGGTATAATTCGCTTCGTACGAGAAGAGGACAAGCGTAAAATCTATCACATCACACCACTTGGCCAAGAGATATTGGCTTGCGAGCTGCGGCGGATCGAGCGGCTGTATAACAATAGCAAAGGAAGGAAATAACTGAATGTCACGAATCATGTGTCGGTACTACATGTTGCCCGAGTATGGGGAGGAGGAGGCGTTTCTTGCTGAGCAACATCGGCAAGGATATGCCCTCAAACGCTTTATTATCCCGTGCTTTTATATATTCGAGCCGTGCCCAGCGGCGCACTATACGTACAAAATCGACTTTCAGAGTCTTACTCGGCGCGAAGAAAACGCGCAGTACCAGCAGCTCTATGCCGACTATGGCTGGGAATATGTTGCATCGGCCAATGGCTTCCATGTCTTTCGTAGGCCAAGTAGCGAAGCTGAAGAAGACGATATCTTTAGCGACAACGAGTCTCGCCTGGCAATGGTGAAGCGCATTAGCAAGCAGCGTATGGGACTGCTGATGATGATCGTTGTGTTGCTCTTTGCCTATATTAGCTATAAGCTTATGCAAACGCCAGCTGTTTTGCAGCGGCCTGAGTTCTACGGGTTGGTACTCGTCGCACTCTTTGATGGCTATCTTTGTGTGCGGTGCTGGCGGGGGCTGCGCCGGCTGAAGCGTACGCTGATTGCCGAGCAGCGGTAGAGCTTGTAGCACAAAATTCCCCTGTTGTTTGTAAATTTTCTCGCTGCACTCCCTATGATTATGCTAAGAGCTCATCTGATGCTTGTATGGAATGCTTCAAACGGATGAGTAGTTGGGCAGCCTTTGTAATAGGAGCAACAGGGGAGGGGTAGCTAAGCAGAATTTGAGGATCATATTCTCAAAAATATAATAAAAATACTGCAGCTCAGTCAGCTGCAGTATTTTTATTATGGGTAGCTAGAGTCAGCTAGATTTCGGCAGTTTGGCGGCCCTCGTAGAGGTTGAGGTACTGCGTGTAGACTGCCTGGTGATAGGTAGCCATACCGCTATCGGTTGACCCAACCATATTGTGGCCGATGTTAAGCCGCTTTGGCAGGTTGTAGTGCTGGAACGATGCATTGCTTGCCTGGGCCATGCGCTGCGGAATACTCACCGCTAGGCCGTTGTCGACAGCATCGTCATTCTCACTCGTCACTGTTGCAACGCGCTTGAGGCCCGGTGCAGCAAGATCTTTCTTGAAGTTTTGTTTGACGATGAGATATTTGCCTAGTGCGCGGTATGACAGGCCGCTTGGGCTAAACTTATCTGGCAAAATGTTATAGCCATACAATGTGCGCAAGACGGGTAGTTGCCACTTGGGGGCTTGGCTGGCTGCTGGCTCATAGAATGGGGCGAGCAGCAACACATTCGTAAAGAAGCCATTGCCATACTGGGCAAGCCACGTCGCCATATCACCACCACCAGAGTGACCAACAATACCAAGCTCATCGCCCAGGCCGCTCACTTGCTGAGCGCTCGTCTTCATGAAGTTGGCAATATCTTTGGTAGAGATTTCGCCATGGCGCTTGTTGTCGGTGTAGCCATGCTTGGGTACGCGTGGGACGTAGACATTGTAGCCTTGGTTGTAGAATTCATCTGCCAGCTTTTGGTAGACGCTGCTGCAGCCACTAATGCCGTGAATCATGAGGACGGCCTTTGCAGCACGCTTGCCATGAGTCTTCGTGTAGGTGCGGCACTCTGGGCGAATGGTACTGTCGCTCTCTTCTTGCTTGATTTGCTGGTCGATACTACTCGTCGCCTCGTTGTAATTCTTGCGGCTCATATTGGCTGAGCGCAAATCGCTACTGGCGGCCGCTTGGCTTGGCGCTAGGAACGTTGTTGCTGCCACAAGCCCTGTCACACTCAACAGGCCAGCAACAACCCAACTCTTTAGGCTGATATAGTCTGGTTTTGTCATGTCAGTCCTCCTTTAGTACTCTCCAGTATGCCGGATTGTTGCGTCAATTGCAAACACTGGTTATATATCTTGAAGCGAACGCACATCAGTGTAGCAAGAGTACCAACAGAGGTCATATTGATGTAAAAACCACAATAAAACCGCATTACTATACAAATGCGGTTTTTGGTGTATCACTGGTAGCGAGTATTAGTCGTGATTAAACTCAAGCCGCTTGAGCCGCTCATACTCATCGAATTGGTAACTGACGCGGATACTTGTACCAGTATCATCAGTGACACGGGCGTGGTGGATGCCATTGTCATC
>CALBWN010000021.1 GCA_937974295.1 uncultured Candidatus Saccharibacteria bacterium | reverse complement strand
GACACCGAGAGACCAGCACTAATGGCTGGGCGAATACCTTGGTAGAAGAGATCTGTCTCCATAAAGATCTGCCCGTCGGTGATGGAGATGACGTTGGTGGGGATGTAGGCGGAGATATCGCCCGCCTGAGTCTCAATGATCGGCAGGGCAGTAAGTGAACCCGCCCCAAGCTCATCACTCAGCTTAGCGCTGCGCTCGAGTAAGCGGCTATGCAAATAGAACACATCACCCGGGAAGGCCTCGCGCCCTGGTGGACGACGCAGCAGCAAGCTCATCTGGCGGTAAGCGACGGCGTGCTTAGTCAGGTCATCGTAGATCATCAAAGCATGGCCACCATTGTCGCGGAAGTATTCGCCCATAGCAGTACCGGCATATGGCGCGAGGTAAAGCAGGGAAGCTGGGTCGCTTGGGCTGGTTGCTACCACGATAGTCTGATCCATCACACCTTCTTCTTTGAGGCGCTCAACCAGGCGAGCAATCTTGCTCAGCTTCTGCCCAACGGCAACGTAGACATTCACCACGCCAGTCTTTTGACGCGCTTGGTTGATCATCGTGTCGAGGGCAATTGCTGTCTTACCGGTCTGGCGGTCACCAATGATCAGCTCGCGCTGGCCGCGGCCAATCGGGAACATCGCATCGATGCTCATAATACCAGTCATCAGTGGCTCGTGCACGCTCTTGCGGCCCATCACGCCGATTGCCTCACGCTCTACCAAGCCACGCTGCGTGGTAGTGATGGCTGGGCCACCATCAAGCGGCTCACCGAGCGGGTTTACCACGCGGCCAAGCAACTCCTTGCCAACTGGCACACTCAGCACCTCGCCCTTGAGCTTGACGCGGTCGCCAGCAGCTACACCTTGGTCGCTGCCGAGCAGCACAGCGCCAATTTCATCTTCCATCAGGTTGAGAGCAAATGCCTCAACGACACCTGTTTTGGTCTCGATCTTGAGCACCTCGCTATAGCCAGCGTGGCGCAAACCATGCACCCAGGCCACACCATCACCCACTCGGGTCACGATACCGACCTGCTCTAGTCCTTCAGAGGCTTCCAGGCCTGCGATCGCTTGCCGCAAGCTCTCGGACAACTCTGTAACTGTTGTTTCAGCCATGTATAATTCCTCTTATTTCGTGCCCGCAAGGGCGGTTAGTTTGTGTTGGATAGTGCCATCATAGTGCTGGCCTGGCAGAGCAATCTTCACGCCACCGATCACCGACGAATCGACAACCTGGCAGAGCTGCACTGACGTAACCAGCGCAGTGCCACTCTGCTCAGCAAGTGCTGTGACCTCTGTTGTGAGCTGCTTCTGCAAGGCAGCCGACAGCGCATGTGCCGTCGTAACCTCAGCGACAACGATACCGCGCTCAGCCAGCGCTTCCTCAATCGTTGCTGCCACCACATCGACATCGCGCGTTGCACGGGTGTCAATAAGATAGGCAGCAACCTGGCGCAGCACAGCAGACACCTCAGCGCCAGCAGCAATCTGCTCAGCGACATACGCAGCAAGGCGGCGGCGCGAAAAACCGGCCGCCATCAGCCTTGCTCCTTATCAAGCTTGGTCAGATGCTTCTCGATCAGCTGGCGATCCTTCGACGCATCGACAGTCTCGGCCGTCACTGCACGCGTTGCCTCAACGACCATGTCGACCATCTCGCGGCGCAGTGCCCGCTTGGCCTCGGCCAGCTCTGTCTGCGTTTGGGTGCGAGCCGACGCTAAGATGCGCTCGGCCTGCGTGTGGGCGTCGTCTTTGGCGTCGTTCACCATGCTCGCTGCCTCAGTCTTGGCAGCGGTCACAATTTCTTGTGACTCGTGGCGGGCTTTCTTGAGCATTGCAGCAGTGCGCTCCTCGGTCTCGTCAGCTGCCTTTTGCGCTTTCTCAGCTGCTTTGAGGCCATCGCGAATCTTCGCATCGCGCTGATCGAGCATGTCGAGCAGCGGTGGATAGACCCACTTCTTCAAGACCAAGAGCAGCACCACAAATGCCACCATTTGCAGGAAACAGCTGCCAATCAAGACCAAGCGACGAGAACAAATCGCCACCACCCGCCTCTGTCGATGCAAAATAGTGCAGGGTATTCACGAGTGCGAACTCCTTACATCACCTTGCCGACGATCGCGGCCACAAAACCAATGATAGCCAAAGCATCGATGAACGAAATACCAAGGATCATCATGGTGCGTAGGTCGTTAATCTTCTCTGGGTTGCGGCCAGCTGCCTTCATAGCGCTGGCGCCGATCCAGCCACATCCAAGCGCGGCAAACCCTGCTGGGATAGCATACGTCAGGGTAAAGGCGATGTCTTTCATAATTATTTCTCCTTATTTAGTTATTACCAATGTTATTTTACTCCTTCGGTCACGAGGTTCGCGTCTGAAGAAGTCGAGGTATTTGAGTGCGTATCTTTTTCCTCATCACCGCCGTGATGCGTGAGCCCGAGTGAAATAAACACAGTTGAAAGCATAAAGAAGATATAGGCCTGAATGCCACCGATAAATAGCTCAAAGAGATAGAACGGCTGGAGCACCGCTGGCATTGCCACTTGGGTGAGGTAGGCGATCATCGCGATCAAGATCTCACCGGCAAGCACATTACCAAATAGACGGAAGGATAGGCTCAGTAAGCGCGAGAACTCTGCCACAATCTCGAGAATCCCGACAAAGGACATGATCGGATCGCGCAAGGGATTCACAAAATACCGCTTGAGGTTGCCCACAAAGCCAAGCTCGCGTGCTGCATACACCTGCGCCATAACGATCGTAACGGCCGCGAGGGCAAAGGTCATGTTGAGATCGGCATTTTGGCCACGGAACAGTGGTGTATGGCCAACCATCACTGGCCCGACAACTGGCAACAACCCCAGCCAATATTGCGCGGCGATAAAGAAAAACATTGTAATAACAAGGGGGGCAACGCGCCGCGTCCATTTCTTGCTGGGAATAACCTGCCCAACGGTATTGTACAGCCCCTCAAAGCACCAGACAGTCAAGCGAGTTGCAAAGTTGGCCTTCTTCTTGCCCAGCACCGCTGCCCGCGTGCGAAACATGAGCCAAGCCAAGACGATGAGGCCCAGCAGACCAACGAGATTGGCATTAGTAATTGGCCAGCCAGCAATCGAAAACACCTCGTCTGCCTTGACCGAGATGTGTGGCACTGCCGCAAAAAACATCATGTGCGATGACCTCCCTTAATTTGGTGCGTGATGAGCCCCGCTGCAAGAGCAATGCCGACCACCAAGCCGGCAAACATCAGCCACGGCTTGGTTGCAAATTGCCGGTCTGCCCAGACTCCGAGCAAAAACAACCCAACAGTTGGCACCGCCATTCGCCAGGTTGTCCCAAGTAGGGTACGCCACAGCACACTAACCACTTGGCTACCGTGCGAGCGGGCATTCTCACGAGACTCCGTACTCATATGGCCCTATTGTACCAGGAGACCCCACAGACGTAAAGAGGAAAGCGGCAGTTGGGTATGAATCTTAAATTACCGCCATCTCGCGGTACACTAGCACCGTGCTTTTGCTTTTTGAGAGGATAGAGCGCACACAGCTTGTGATGATTGAGCGTGGAGTTGCTTACTTTATATATGACATTGACTTTTATAACCATTTCTCAGGGGGCTCTGCGCGAGATAACTGGCATCGCTCAGCAAAGCCGCGTATACTAGAGCTATGCCACGCCGCAACAAAACACCCAAACACCAGCCCTACCGCCCACCACATAATGAAGCGGCCAAAAAGCGCTACCCGAGCCGTGCAGCCGCCTTGCGTGCCATTGCCGAGCTCCGCAAATACCAGCTGGATGTGCAGCTGCGTGTGTATCAATCACCGCACGATGGGAGCTGGTATCTGACGAGCCAGCAGAGTGCAGAGGATTAGCGACTCATCTAATATAGTGCCGGTTCATCTCCTACGGGCCCGCATATCCTTGCCACGCATTTTTCTGCTTGGCTACTCGAGTACTATCATTACACCCCCTCACACCCAGTACACTTGCCAACTCCACTACCGGCCATGCTATACTAGCAAGAGCGAAAGGGGAATATGTATGAGTACAACACCATCAGTTACACTATATAGCGCGGAGTGGTGCGCCTATTGCAAAACAGAGAAACAATATCTCGACAAGCTTGGCGTGCACTACACCATCAAAGATATCGAGAAAACGCCTGGTGCTCAGGATGAGCTCGCTGCCAAAACTGGCGGCAAAGCCCAGGGTATTCCAGTCACAGACATCGCTGGCGAAATCGTCTACGGGTTCGACCGAGCTCGGATTGATGAGCTCCTTGCAGCAAAGGGATTATTGCCAGAAGCATAGCTTGGCTATGTATCACAGTCAACTCACTGCTCGGGAAGGGTAGTGAGTTTTGATATTGCTGCTCTTTTGTACACGCGAGCCGTGGAGATACATAAGTAGTATACATATATTGTTCATGCTTTTTTGTTTGACTCAATTAAGAGAATCCTAGACAATCGTACATATTACTGATTTATTGTCTCTAACGGGTGTTACTATATTTTATTCTTACTTGTAGATACTCGTCATGCAATCCTAACACTTCAAATATATTGACTAGAGATGAGACCTCTCACCCACATCGCTATTTTGTGCATATATAAGCTTCTCGTGCTAGCAATCGGTAGAGGTTAGCTATGCCTTGCCTAATAGAACTTCACATGGCGTTGGGCATTTGTGTTTTTGTTGGCACGGGGTGTGGGGTTGGTGGTAGTCGTGTCGTCGCCCAGCTGGCCGTTGGAGTTGTTGCCTACCGTAAAGACCTTGCGATTGTTAGTGTAGACCACCGTTGTGCCATAGCCCGAACGCACATATGATGCTAAGTTGCCCTGCGTACCAAGGACGAGCATTTGCTGCGGGGTGGGGTAGATGCCATTAGTGCCGCCACCAATATGCCCAATACCTAGCTGGCCTGTCACATTGCTGCCTGCCCCAAAGACACGGCCATCGCTGGTGACAACAAAGGTGTTAGCATTCTTGGGGTTAAGCCCATTGGAGGTTGTCCACGACGAAACTGCCTTAGCCCCTGGAGGCAGGATGAACTTGACTGGGGTTGGGTTATATACGTGACGTTTGTAAGCATCTAGATTGGATGTATCGACATAGACGCCATTGCCCAGTGCACCGTTATTGAGGCCAAAGGTCTTAACCTCGCCGTTAGCATAGACCATGGTGGTAAAGTACTGGTCTGTTGTGATGTCTACTACTCCAGACGGCGCGACACGCTCGAGTGTTGGATTATATGGCAAGAATGTTCTGTCTGCATAGTACTCACACGAATTCATCCTCGTCTCGCCACCAGTTGCGATATTGACTTCAGCAACACATAGGCCTCGGCCACCAATGTCGGTGCTATTGCTAAGGTAGACATGGCTCCATGCACCTGCTGGGTAGCGGAAGTCGAAGCGCTTGCCACTAGACCACCAAGCGCACCACCGCATACGCGTCTCTTCATTATTATGGCCGGTTGCTTCGACACAGCGGTTTTGGCCTCCACCTGGGTTTGACTCGACTTGCAGGGCGTTATTCGTCCGGTCGAAGTGCCACTTTTGGTTTGCAGCAGCACCCGAGCACTTTTCTGTCCTGAGGTTTGCCCCCACCGCCGCCAAGCAACGGTCTGACACCCCCGCACGCAGCCGGAAGGTCGGCACACCAGCTTGGCCGTAGTTTGTTTTGCCAGCCGAGTAGACTGCCCCTGCACTATCGCGAATATAGACCGTATCGCCGTCGAAGGCCAGCTGCACTGCTTTGGTCTTGCCAGGCTTGCCAAAGTCACCCAAGCGGACGGGTGCTCGCCGCTCATTAATATCGCCCTGAGCGAGCTGGGCAAACTCATTATTGCCCCAGCCATAGACCGCGCCGCTCTCACCAATCGCATAGGCTGTTTTGCTGTCGACTGCCCAGGAGTGAGCATCGGCCCGAATCTTCTCAGGGAAGGGCATCTTGGTTGGCATCTTTATTGTCGGAGCGGTCGAGTTAATACCGGCAACACCTTTGTCGTTGGAGCCAGCTACATAGACGTTCCCCTGAGATGTTACGACAAAGGTGACAATCCCCAGCGGTGATACAAAAGTCGCAACATTATCATTGCCAGGCAGTACAAACTGGACGGGGTTTGTTACCCATGCAATAATTTGGCTCGGGTTGCCAATCTGCCCAAAATTATGCAGCCCCGCACCCCATACCTCGCCATTCTCCGTGAGGGCAAACAGGTTACGGCCATGAGAGAGGAAGTTGGTGTAGGTACGCACAACGCGCTTGTTGGCAGGGACATTAAACTGCTTAAGCGTGAGGGTGTCGGTAGTCGAGCCGACACCGAGCTGACCAAAACCATTGAACCCTGCCGAGCGCGGCCGACCAAACTCATCGATAACGGTAAAGAACGCACCATTGAGTGTAAAGCCGCCGCCAGCCGCGTAGCCAAATGAGACGCTATCGAGCAGCGCGCTGAGGCCCGCTTGACCGGCCAGGCGATACTCGTAGCTCTTCCATACTGCGCCATCCGTTGTGCGAATAAGCTCCGTCCGGCCCACCGCTGTAATGCGCTGAATGCTTCCTTCGCGGCGCTCTGGCTCACCCACCTCAAAGGTCGTGCGCACATTGCCGTCCTGCTGAACATACTGCGTGCGCCCAGCCACCACTGCGCCTTTGCAGTCGGTATTGGGTCGCAATTTTGCAGCATCTGACCACTGAGCGAGGTCGTTATTGAGCTCCAGGCATTTGCTGGCGAGGACAACACCACTCTCGGCCGCCTCACGGGCCAAGCGCCGATAATGCTGGGCGTAGAGCCCTTCGCGAATCGCCGTCGATGCAGACGCCGCCACGAGGAGCAGCATCATTGCTACCACTGATGCCACGATTACCGTTGGCAGAGCAAACCCCGCGCTTGATCTATCTTTGTTCAGTCTCATTGCTTCTACAATAGCGTAGATTGCAACCGTAAGCAATATGTTGGTACGAAATTATGCACAGTATAGTGTACATATGATAGATTCTCATGTCTGGAGCTTACATAATTCTAAAATTAATCAATGCACACTTCACCGACGTGAAGTAGTAGATAGAAAGGTGCAGAGCAGAGAAGTGGAGACTTATTGCAATGCTCACGTTCACCACTACGAGAGGTGAGCCTACCAAGTATGCGAGTTCTCATGATATTGAAAGGCGTGTACTTGAGAGAAGGGGTGTGGAAGCAGTTGATATTTTACGATGAGATTGCCTCTTACTGCGCCCCAATCTGCACTACCTCACCACCGAGCTTTTGCCGGAAGTAGTTGTCGTGGCTGACGTAGAGGATAGCGCCAGTATAACGCTCTAGCGCTGTCTCAAGCTCTTCGATGCTGGGCAGATCAAGGTGGTTGGTAGGCTCATCGAGAATGAGCAGCTGCGGCTCATTGGCTAGCATGCTGATAATCTGAAAGCGCGCCTTCTGCCCACCACTGAGGCGAGCGAGCGGCACATCGTGATCCGTCTCGGCAAAGAGATAGTCGCTCATTAGTTGGCGGAGCTTGGTCTGGCCGATTGGCAGCCCACGGTCGAGGTGCATCTGCTCAATCGCCTGAGCTAGTGTGAGGCCGAGATACGTCGGGGCAATCTCTTGCTCATACACGCCAATCCGAATATGGCTATCGAGCTGCAGCGAGCCGCTATAGACGGTGGGCGTATCGCTACCTCTGTTTTTTATCAAATTTTGCGCGGCGAGTAGTTCTCGAATAAGCGTCGTCTTACCCGCACCATTACGGCCACGCAGCTCTACGGCTTCACCCTCACGCAGGTCGATATTCACTCCCTCAAACAAGATCCGCTCACCATAGCCCAGCGCCAAGTCTCGCACCGCCACCAGTGTGCGCTGGCTTCGCATTGCACCATCGCGCATACTGAGGCGAATCGTCCGCGCCTTAAACTTCTGGTAGCGATCAGCCGCCTTATACTCCAGCTGCGCCACATTGTCGCGATCAATCCAAAACGTCGGCTTCTCAATCTGCTCGAGCTGCTCGAGCTCGGCCATAGCCTGCTGCTCGCGCTGTTTAAACTGCTTAATGGTGCCGGGGTCACGTGCTCGCTCCTTCATCCGGCGAAATTGCACCACCTTATCCTTCACATTAGCAATCCGCCGCTCAACCTGCTCGTACTCATGCATCGCGTTGCCCGTTGCCGAGGCATTCTGGCGGAGGTAGGCATCGTAGTTACCCCGGTAGCTCAGGGCCGTGCCGTCTTTTATCTCAACGATCCGATCCATCTCTGCCAGCACATCTCGGTCGTGGGTGATGACGAGCATCGCTTGCTTTGCGTCCTTGAGCCAGTCGACAAACTGCTTCTTGGCGATATAATCCATGTGGTTGGTTGGCTCATCGATCAGTGCAAGGTCGGCCTGGGCGTGCATAATCTTCACCACCTCCACTAGGCGCTTCTGCCCACCACTCAAGCTCGCCAGATGTCGCTCACCATAGCCCGCCATTTGGAAGTTCTTTAGCTCCTCCGCCACCAGCTCCTCAATCTGGTAGAAGCCCTTCTGGCCAAAGCGCTCCAGCGCTGCGGTGTATGCCTCGATTTTGGCCATGTCATCGCCCATCGTCTCGGGGTAAGTTGTGATGATATGGCGCAGGCGGGCATACTCCGGCAGGCCACGCAAGATATATTCGAGTACTGTGATATCGCCGCTGTCGTGGTGCTCTTGGGCCGTCGCTACCACCACACTGCCACGCTTGAAGATTATCGAGCCACTATAATCATCGTCTGCCCCCGTGAGCATGCCAAACAGCGTCGACTTGCCCACGCCATTGCGCCCCACCAAGCCCACCTTCTCGCCATCATTCACACTAAACTTCACATCCGTCATCAGCGTCTTCGCCCCAAACGACTTTTCGGTAATGGCAATATCGGCAATCATAGGGGATATTATAGCATGGCAAGGTATAACGATAGGGAAGGGTGACCTCTATACGCCCTTTTCGGACACAAAAAGCCAAGGAAATTTCATCAGCCTTGTTGTATGATGCTAATATTACAACATATTTTTATAATCTATATTCTTTACATTTTATTAGTGCTCTTTAGGCACCCTAACGAACAATTTTTGTACGCATAACAGAGGTAGTAGCTCGATAGTCATCACCATGTCATATATTAGAATGATGCACAGTATGCTTGCTATATCATCATACATTTGCCATTACGGCAGTACTCCCCCTTGACTCATCTCTCATATATTGATATATATATTAACTTTTCGCTCAAAGTGCGTCTTGGGGCGGAGAGTCGCCCCTCGCTTTGAGCTCACCTTTGAGAGGAGGTGAGAAAGATGTGCGGACAGGACATTGCATCAGGTATCGGTGCACTAATGAGCATTGCTATCTGTATCGGGTTTTCCGTTGCTGTAGTTTTGCAGTATTTCGGAATACCCGAGGTGCCTGCTGTCATGGCCGGTGTGATCATTGCCATTCTTGGCATGACCATCGCGTATATTGTTGGAATGCGCATTGCGCGTTCGCTCGACAGCTAGGGACTCCAGCCCACCAACATAGCTCACTGAATTCGTGTCTCAATCTGATCGTAGTGCTCTATAAGCGCACTCTCGGGTTGAGCAATTAATCCGGTTCAGTTTGAGCATGGTTGGTGGGCTATGTTTTTTGTTAAAGGAAATTAGTTGAACCCTCCACATTATTATTCTGTTATTTTTACGACACTCTTTCCATACATTTAGCGGTATAATGGTCTGCAGGCACACTAGAAAAGAAACAAATAGGAAGGATTGTTAGTCTTGTCATACATGGAAAATTCTCAGCAATATTCAGCAAGCACACGGGAGGGTGCTGACGCATATACCCAGAAACCACTTTTTGCACTTGTGGCAAAGAGCAACCCAAGCCCAGTCTCCGAAGATATGCACACCAAGCTCATATCCCAGTTCAATACACCACACCACCAGCGCGATAGACTGCTAGACACAACCAATGCCATTCTCGACGAGCAAGGCCCAGAGAACCCTGCCGTAGAGTTTCCTCCTCTCACGATGAGTTATATCAACGAGCATCTCGACCCACTATGCAATTATGGCTATGACAACGCGAGTTGGCTCTTGCAAGATTGCCGCATTATTATTAAGTCGGGTGGAGGACTCGCAGACGTCCAGCAGTATTTTCGCTATCTTGGTATCGATGCCACTCCCAATGACTACGCGTAGCATAAACTATTCCTTAGAGGGCACTACTACCTGCTAGACGATGATCTCTTGGCTTGCCCAAGCCCAAATTATCACCTTCGTGTCCTTACATACCACCTCATCTGCTACAATAGAAGAGACATATGAGCAAATCCCGTTCTGCCAAGCCACAAGTACCAGTTATTGTTAACCGCCGCGCGCGGTTTGATTATGAGCTGAGCGACGACATAGTGGTTGGCATGAGCCTGACCGGCCTAGAGGTGCGCGCTGCCCGCGAGGGCCACGTGCAGCTCAAGGGGGCATATGTGACGATTCGCAACAGCGAGCTGTGGCTCAATAATGCCAGCTTCTCACTGCGCCACAACGAGCAGGGCCAGCCAAATGCCCGGACGGTCAGCACGAGCGCACGTAAGCTTCTGGCGAAGCGGCGACAGATCGAGCAACTCGCCGCCCGCAAGAAAGACGGCTACACCATCGTGCCCACGAAGCTCATTACCAGCGGCCGCTATATCAAGCTCGTCATCGCCCTCGGTAAGGGTAAGAAACGCTACGACAAGCGCGAAACCATCAAACGCCGCGATGTGGAGCGAGAGCAGCGACGAATACGTAATAGGGTATAGAGCTACATGCAACACACAATAACACTGAGCGACTCTTTGTCTGTTAGCTATTGGAGCTATCATGAGAGCGCAAAACAAACAATGGTTCTCATCCATGGATTCACGGGCAGCCATGAAGGGTTCCAATATCTCGAACCACTCCTGCCTGATATTCATCTTATTATACCAGATTTACCGGGCTTTGGCGTTAGCGACCTGCCAAACCAATCTAACTGGTCGATTGATGGCATTGCCGCATTAACAAACCAGCTCGTCGCCTCACTCAACCTTACTGAGCCTCCTATCTTGTTGGGACATTCTATGGGTGGGCTAGTAGCGAGCAGTATGATTCACCAACAACCAACACTCTACGCATCACAGGTTATTCTTATAAGCCCCATACCAACTGCCATCCATGGCGTAACAGACAAACGCCAAGTCGGACGGTGGCTTGGTGACGCCCAATACACAATTAGTGCAAAAACTGGCAAAATAGGCAACTCCTTCGTACGAAGTAAACTTATTTCGAGAATACTCACCTTTGGCCTTCTTAAAACAGCTGATAGAGACCAGCGTCATGCAATATATCAACATCACTTGCGCAATCTTGATTTTATCTCTAATATCGAATTCTATAAAATACTTTTTCGAGATTTTAACAAACGCGGTGCTATTGACTATGCCGATACACTGCGCCAAAAACGCGTACTTCTTGTTGCAGGCAACCAGGATAGCGTCACGCCACTTACACACATAAAGAATCTATCTCAGGCTATATCACCAGAGAAGTTCTTGGTTATTTCTAATGTTGGTCATCTTATCCACTATGAAAAGGCTCCTCAAGCGGCAATGGCTATAAAAAGCTTTCTGACTCTAGATTAAACCTTTATCTACGCTATTTTACTAGTGTAGACGGTTGGACTCTCTATTTAGTAGAGCGCATAGCTATCTCTTTCTTTTTTCTGGCGACAGTCGTTTCATATAACTGGATGAATTTTTTGATGACTCGATCAAGATCATGCATCTGAGCAATCCGTCTACTCTCCTTACCGTACACCTCCAAAAGGTTTTTATCGCTTAGAACACGCACTATAGCTCTCGCAGCGCCTTGATAGTCGTCCAATGCAAATAGCTCGCCGTTCTTACCGTGGTGACACAGCTCACCAAGTGCACCGGCATCCACTGCAACAAGTGGTTTACCACTCGCCATTGCTTCGAGAGCTGCAATACATTGCAACTCTACGGGGGACGCAACGACAAATAGAGCCCCCACCCGATGCAAAGCCTTTTTGTCTTCATCAGATACTCTACCAGTAAATGTAACATGATCAGCTACACCAATATTCTGTGCAATCTGCTTTTCATGTTCTAAGTCAACACCACTCCCAACAATTAACATATGAACTTCACGCTCTTTCAACACTTCACGAAGCGCATGCAGTAGTACCCATACGTGTTTCTCGGCATCAAGCCTTCCTATATATGTAATAATTGGCTTATTTGTCGGCAAATTATACGTATGATATAGTGATTTACTCACACTGCCGGGCCTGTAAGCTTTTAGATCTATACCATTTGAGATGACTTCTATTGGTACAGTCACCTTTGACGTAAAACGTGATAAACTGTCTATTCCAGACTGCGTTGGAGAAGTTACAATATCAGACTTGCTATGGTAGCGCCTCCCAATGTCTGCTAGCATATAGTTTATTGGGCGCGAAAATGCTGATAAGTTTTTGAGGTTATCCATAAGATTCTCAGGCATTGCGTGGCTTGTTGATACAATTGGTATACCATAACGTCGACCAATCATTGTCGTTGCTTGCCCAATACCCAAGACCATTTGGCTATGAATAATGTCTGGACGAAATTCTTTAATAATATTGCGCACTTCAAGCTGTGGCGCTATGCATATGCGTATATTTTGATAAAAGGGAAATACCACACTGCGCACACGATGCACTGTAACATCACCACTTTGCTCACTATACTGCTTACCAGTTTGGCTTGGTGCAATAACAATAACTTCGTGTCCAGCAGCACTTAACCCATGGGCTAGGTTATAAGAAAACGTTGCCACCCCATTGATGACAGGTGGATATAAGTCGGACGCAATTAGGACTTTCATCTATTATTATTATACCATGCACTGTACATAATGTGCTTAGAATATAGTGATATTATTTTTTATGCTAAAATAGACAGTATTATGAAAAGCAAGAGCATGATAAATAGCACGGACCCTATCAGTGTTATTATTCCTGTATACAATGAAAATAAAATTATAAAAGAGTGTTTGAATGCACTATTGCCACAGCTCCTAGAGAATGATGAGATTATCATCGTCGACAACAATTCTACCGATAATACTGTCTCAATCATTCAGGAGCTGAATCATCCTCAAATTCATATTATTACTGAGCTCAGACAAGGCATTACCTATGCTAGAGCAGCCGGTTTCGATATTGCAAAAAACCCTATTATTGCGCGGATAGACGCTGACACAGTCGTCAGCAATCATTGGCTTTCAGTGATTCGTCGAGAACTATCAGTACCTTCATCAACCGATGCACTTTGTGGTGCGGTTGCTATTCGCGAATTATCACCCCATAATCGATTTTGGTTTTGTTGGTATTTTCGTCTATTTCGTTTTTGGCATCAACATAGCTTAAAGCTTAAGCCAGTTATGTACGGACATAACTCGGCACTAAAAAGAGAACTCTGGCAAAAAGTTCGCGATCAAATCAGTCTTGGTGACAATAATATCAGTGAAGATCTTGATGTTACATTTGCCTGCATGACTAATGGAGCAACAATACATTACAGCTCAAAGCTATTGGTTAAATGTCGCGTTTTAAGAACAACTATTTCACTCAAAAAGTTGCGACAATACTACACTACTGATAATTACACTCTCAACAAGTATCACATCGGCAATAAAAGACGCTGGAGGAAACAAACCTAAAAGCCTAAGCCTCAAAGGCTTTTACTATACTTACTCTTCTAAATTACTGGCAATGAGCGACTCATACAGCACTACAACTTTCTTTGCCATCGTCACAGAGTCGAACTGGCGCGCTACCTTCAGCGAGCCACGAGACAATTGCTCGAGCTTATCGGGGTGAGCAAAGAGATCATTAAAGACCTTGGCAAAGTCTTCACCCTCAATCCCATCGGTCAAAATTGCATTTTTCTTGGTCAAGCCCTCGGTCATACGTTCGTCGCAGTAGACAATCGGCAAGCCACTTGATGCCGCCTCGAGGAAGGTCATTGGCTGGTTGTCAAAGTGGTACGATGCCAGTGAGAAAACATCGGCTTGCTTGAGCAGCGCGGCCACCGCCTCGCTTGGCTGCATCCCGGTAAAGATCACCCGCTCTGCCACGCCAAGCCGCTCGGCACAGGCGCGCAGCTCTGCCTCGTACGGGCCACCGCCGACTAGCACGAGCTTGACGTTCTCATCTGGAATATGCGGTAGAGCTTCGACAAGTGCCTGCTGGCGCTTCTCAGGACTCAGACGCGCCACCGAGATAATAAATTTATCGTTCGGTCCTTTCGTGATAGGCGAATCTGCCGCCGAAGCGTCGTGATAGCGCTGAGTGTCAATACCATTTGGGAAGACGTGGCATGGCGTCGTGAGGCCACCGTCCTCCACCAGTATCTTGGCTAGGTGCTGCGACGGTGAGATGCAAGCATCACACTGGTTGGCAAATGCCGCAGTAAGACGCCACCCCTGACGAGACAGCATATCGCGGATCGCGCTCTTGCCCATACCATGGAGCTGCTCGCGTGAGGTAATTGGCAAGATCGGCTTCGTCCGAAAAACAACAGGGAAGGCGACCGAGAGTGCAATCACCCCAGCCGTTACCATAAATGGATAGTCGTCAATCAGCTCGCTATAGAGCGTGTGGATCGTCGTGACATGGGGGATGCGCTGCCGCCTAGCCACACTGTGGGCCAGCACACCCATATAGAATTGCATTTGGCTGTGGACGATGTCGAACTGGTAGTCGTCCAACTTCTTGGCCAGACCAGGGTAGATGACAGCCGTCTCGCGCTTATCAAAGACGTAGTTCTTCGATGATGGCAGGCGAATGACGTGATCGTCGTGATCGTCATAGCCTTCGCACTTTGGCGCAACAATGTACACCTCATGGCCCAGCGCCTCAAGCGCCTGCCTCAAATTAACCGTGGACGTCGCCACGCCATGGACTGATGGCAAATAGTCATCAATAAAGATTCCGATTTTCATAGCTACAGTTTATTATACCGCAAAAAAAGTGACTAGCAAATAATAATTCTCTATCCTCACACCCCCACTTCATATTATGAACATAAAAATATATTTGGTGTACTGCCTTTATGATAGCAGGTTTTAATGCAATCATTATAGTTCTATAGAGGCGCTAGATATTTACAACTTTCATAAACCAGAAACCATTATCGTTGCTGAAAGTAGGTTGAGAAATGAAAAATCACGTAACACGTCGAACTCAATACATGGTACTCTATAGAAAAAATCTTTCAAGCAGATATTTTTCCGATCTATACAAATCGAGCCAATACAGAAAATATATCATACACAAGTCAAAATGCTTCGCTAATTTTAGTTGTATGCAATATTTCATGAAGCCCTCTGCAAAGCTGCCTATATATTAGAGATAATTCACTATTCTCTATCACGAATTAATCTCTGGTATGCTGTACGATATTGACTAATAGTATAATCATGAGAATGATGCTCTATAACCCATTGTCGGGCATGTTGACCTATTTTACGACGCAAGTTTTGATCTTGCAGGAGAGTCTCTAGTTTGTCTGCAAGATCGTTTGTATCGGGATAATGAAAGCTAAGACCATTCTTTCCATTGTCCAATAACTCAGGTAGAGCTACTTGGTCTGCAACCACTACTGGTGTTTCACATAATAAAGCTTCAAGCGCAGCTATACATTGCAACTCTGCAGGGCTTGCCATGACAAATACATCAGCTCGCCACAACAAAGCACGCTTTTCGTCATCAGTCACATACCCGGTAAAAATACAAGTGCTACCTAGATCAGAAGCTTGCCGCCTCAACGGCTCCATGTTGATTCCTTTTCCCACAATAACGAGTTGTACGTCATGTCGGTTAAGTTGTTTCATTGCATCTATTAATAAATCAACTCGTTTTTCGCCATCAAGTCTTCCTACATAGACAATCGTTAGTTTTCGGTCATCCAAGTTGAATCGTTTCAGAGTTGCTTCTTTATAATGTCGTTCTGGAGGATAAAGGCTTACGTCGATGCCATTTGATATTGCTAAAGTAGGTACTGTAATACCCACCACATGGTCGAGAGCTGCTCGCGTTGGTGCTGTTACTAAGTCTGTTCTGTTAAGATACTTTACTGTGTACTGTTCAGCTTTCTGACCAACCCACCGAGCAAAGCGCTTCCATCTCATATTCATCACAAGATTTAATGCAATAGCATGACCAGTGGCAATGACCGGGATATGATATTTGTGAGCTTGACGTAATACAGCCGTATGAAGCCAAGTTGATGGAATAAGCATATGAACAATATCTGGACGGTATTGATGAAAATAACGTTTTACTGCGTAAGCAGGTAATATTGTCATTCGATTGTTTTCTCTATTAACAAATGATTTTATAGCAGGTAATCGAACTACAGTAGCACCATTTATTTGGTCAACCTCCCGGTAACTACCATAGAGAAATCCTTTTGGCGACCCTGTTATAACCGTTACTTCATCTCCGTGCGCTATAAGTCCAGATATAAGTGTGTCAACAGCCGCCTGGACACCACCAACACCTGGGCGATATACTTCTGTTACAATAAGAACTTTCATACCATTGTAGATTAACACACAACACAATAATTTTCCATAAGTAAGCAAGCCGTTCTGCCATATATAAAATATTTACATTATACGTATGTGGCTGCTTTGTCAAACACTTAACTATCGATGTGTGGAACAGTATCATGCTATACTACCCCTATGACTAGCTTATACTCGTGGAACGTCAACGGTATTCGTGCGGTGATAAACAAGGGCGAATTTGCCCGCTTTATGGCAGCGCACAGCCCCGATATCCTATGCCTGCAGGAGACGAAGGCGCAGCGCCAGCAGGTGGAGCTCGACCTGCCGGGCTACCACGAGCACTTTTATAGCGCGGCCAAGAAGGGCTATAGCGGCACAGCAATTTTTAGCAAAACTGCACCGCTGCAGTGGCGCGATGGCCTACCGGCTGAGTTGGTAGAGCAGTTCCAGCTGGCGGCCGATAGCTACGGCAGCCCGAATGATGAAGGCCGCGTTATTACAGCGGAGTTTGCCAGCTTTTGGCTGGTGACCTGCTACACGCCCAATAGCAAGGGCGACCTGAGCCGGCTGACCCTGCGCGCCCAGGCCTGGGACCCGTGTATGCTGGCCTACCTACAGGAGCTGGAGGCTGGCCAGTACGGCCCGGCCAAGCCCGTACTCTACTGCGGGGATATGAACGTCGCCCACCAGCCAATAGACCTTGCCAACCCACGCGCTAACCGGGGCAAACACGGCTTTACGGACGAAGAGCGCGCTGGCTTCCAGCATTACCTAGATGCTGGCTTTGTAGATACCTTCCGCGCTGCCCACCCCGGCCAAACCGATGCCTACACCTGGTGGACACACTGGGCCAACGCTCGGGCTCGGAACGTGGGCTGGCGGATCGACTACTGGCTAGCCTCGGCGGCAATCGCCCCGCGCATTACCAGCGCCCACATCCACGCCAGCCAAATGGGCAGCGACCACTGCCCAGTCAGCATTACACTGGATGAGCCAATAGTGTAAGACTGGGGGCGCGATAAACACGCAAACCTTGACACACCCCTCATATATTGATATATATATTAGCTTCTCGTAATTCGGCGAGAGGTGAGTCCAGAAGAGAGGGGAGGTGATCTCCATGCTCGATGGATAGAAAACCAGCAGAGGGTGCGCAAGCACACGTTTGCGCACCCTCTGCGCTCTAATCCTCCCGTCTCCTTCTTGCCCAACCTAGTCGTCAGCACTTACTCTCATAGAGTATGGAGAGCTCCTAAGTTGGGCTTTTT
>CALBWN010000020.1 GCA_937974295.1 uncultured Candidatus Saccharibacteria bacterium | reverse complement strand
CGTTTCAATCGGCGTACCCGTAAAGCCAATATAGCTCGCGCCCGGCAAGGCATCACGCATATACTTGGCATAACCATACACCAGCTGGGCATCACTGGCTCGGACATGCGCCTTCAAGCCATATTGACTGCGGTGCGCCTCATCTGCCATCACGATAACATTGCGTCGATCAGTCAAAACTGGTAATTTATCCTCGTCATCCTCAGGCGAGAATTTTTGGATTGTTGTGAAGATAATCCCACCTGCTTCGCGCTGCAACAGCTTCCTGAGTTCACTCCGTGAATTAGCTTGCTTTGGGTCCTCTCCCAGGAGCTCGCGACAAGCGCTAAACGTACCAAACAGCTGACCGTCAAGATCATTACGATCTGTCACCACCACGATGGTCGGGTTGTGCAAATCGCGCGACTTCATCAGCTTGCCAGTATAAAACACCATACTCAAGCTCTTGCCTGACCCTTGCGTATGCCAGACTACGCCAGCCCGCTGGTCGCCGCGTTCACCGCTGGCTACTAGCGTCCTATCCAGTGCCTTATTCACCACCCAGTATTGATGATAAGCAGCCACTTTCTTGATCAATTTGTCACCATCACTACGCTCAAATACGATAAAATTCTGCACCATATCCAGCAAGCGCTCAGGCATGCACGCACCACGCAGCAGCACTTCCAGCATTGGCACATTGCCAACCTCCTTCTCGCCATCAATCGTCTTCCATGGCATCATTCGCTCCAGCGGACTAGTGATCGTACCCATCTCCGCCTCTAGTCCATCGCTCGTTACGCATAATTCATTAAAACGGAACAGATCACTAACCTCTCGCTTATACGTCTGGATTTGCTGATACGCTGCCGCCAAATCCGCCTTCGTATCGGCCGCATTTTTTAGTTCAATCACCACCAGCGGTAAGCCATTCACAAATAGCACAATGTCCGGCCGGCGATTATAGTCACCCTGCAGAACCGTCAGCTGATTCACTGCCGCAAAATCATTGTTTTTTGGCGAGATAAAATCAACCACCCGCACAATATCATGTTTTACTTCGCCACTTGATGTGCGATATTGCACCGGCACACCCGCCACTAGCAGTTGATGAAACTCGTGATTATTCTCAATCAAGCTCGGTTTACTAATCTGTGTCAAACGCCGCGTCGCTTCATTCAAGGCCGGTTCTGGAATGTGTGGATTGAGCCGCACCAAAGCACTATATAGACGCCCGGGCAATACTACCTGCCTGAGCTCACGCTCAGCCATAGCACCATCCGGACCAATATCCGGTCCGTGCAAAATATGCCAATCGAGATTAGCCAGGATATCAAGCGCGTATTGTTCGATTTGGGATTCGGTCATATTATAGTAATTATACACCAGATGCCCTAGCTTGGTATGTCTCTAAAAAGGTCAACCTCCTGGCGATCAATAGATATTTTATTCGTCTCCCTGATGCCTTGTAGTATATCGACGTCAACTATACTTGTGTCTCTAACTGTTTTCATTATGTCGTCCTTTAGCCAATCAATACACCAGATAATAGAATTATCAATATATGCTCTTTCACTGACTGACCGGGTTAATAATTCATTAAATTGCAAGTCCGGATCAATAGAGTAAGATACTCGCTGCAACCAAATATCTAATAAGCCAGTGTTAGGTATAATCTTGAACTTATCAAGAATTTTTTGAACAAGGAGTCCCCTCCTTGACTCACTCGCCCCACGGATAGTTAGACTCGCAACCGCCATCACCATATTGTAGTATTTAGGGTTTTTAATTGCCATATTAACTACA
>CALBWN010000019.1 GCA_937974295.1 uncultured Candidatus Saccharibacteria bacterium | reverse complement strand
ATACTACGATAAATCAAAGTCATCATCTTCACTGCGCGATGGCTGACGACGATAATCCTTAACGGCACTGACGACGCGCTCCAGACTGAGCTTTTGCTCCTCGCTCGTCGCAATATTCTTGAGGGTATAAATCTCATTCTCTAGCTCATCCTCACCAACGAAGAGGAAGTATGGGATCTGCTTTTTGATTGCTGCCTTGAGCTGCTTATCTAGTTTGCGGCCAGTGAAATCGACTTCGACATTAACGTCCTCATCGCGCAGGTCGTCCGCTAGCTCGAGCGCACCGCGCATTGCCCCACCAAGGACGATCATATAAATATCGGTTGTGGAGCTAAATTCTGGTAGTAGTTGGTGTGCCTCGAGGAAGAGCTGCATCATCGATAGGCCCGGCGCAAAGCCGACCGCACTAATCGGCTCAGCGCCAAACATCCCTACTAAGCCATCATAGCGCCCACCACCAAAGAGCGAACGGTTATTATCTGGATGAGTGTCGAAGAACTCAAACACTGTACCCGTGTAATAGTCTAACCCACGCATGAGCGTGATATCGAAGATGGCATTTGTTACGCCACTACGCTCAAGTAGTGTAAAGAGCCGCTGCACATCGCGCACCGCCTCACTATCGCGAATCGATTCGGGGAGATCGGCCATAGTACGTGCCGTCAAGAGCTGAGCAATCCGCTGCAAGCCGACCGGTGCCGCCGCCTCACCAAAGATCTCAATCGCCTGGTCGCGAAAGGCCTGTGGTGGAATCTTGTTCTTACGGTCAAACAGCCGAATCATCAGCTGAGCCTGCACGGCATCGAGCTCAAGAAACTGCGCCATCATAAGATTAATCAACTGGCGGTTGTTGATGCGGATGGTATACATGTCGTCCGTCGCGCCAAAGGCCTTCATGATACGGCTACCAAGTGCGATAATCTCGGCCTCGGCCTGCATGTTATCAACGCCAAATATATCGACATTCATCTGCCAGAATTCACGCTCTCGCCCCCGTTGTGGTCGCTCATAGCGCATAAATTGGGCAATACTAAACCAACGCGCTGGATAGGCGATCTCTTGGCGGTGCTTGGCAATCATCCGGCTGACGCTCGGCGTCATCTCGGGCCGGATCGCTACCTGTCGATCGCCACGATCAATAAACTGATACGTCTGGTCATTTACTAACTCGTCACCACTCTTGGCAGCATACACCTCAACCGGCTCAAGCAGTGGTGCATCGTATTCTTCGTAGCCGTAGCTCTTGGCGACGTGACGCCAGGTCTGAAAGATGTATTTGCGCACGCGAAGATCTTCCGGATACCAATCCCGCGCCCCCCGATATGATTCCGATGAAAGCTTTGTCATAGTTACTGCTATTTTTGCATAAACGGCATGGAAAAACAAGCCCTTGGCCTGGTTTGACTCATCTACATAACCACTATCACCCTCTTCTGCTGCAAAATAGTATGGCAGAATAACCACTCGATTTATAAAATAGGTTTTACTCCTGATCTGAGTGCAGCCGATGC
>CALBWN010000018.1 GCA_937974295.1 uncultured Candidatus Saccharibacteria bacterium | reverse complement strand
ACATCTGGAACCGCATCCCAGCCTGTTTCGACTGGGGTGGGTTCGGGTAAGAGCTGGTTGGTACGGATGAGAGGACTTGAACCTCCACGCCCCGCAGGGCACTAGCACCTGAAGCTAGCGCGTCTACCAATTCCGCCACATCCGCAGATATACGCACCGCAGGCTCTTACCGTGTATTGTATACGAATTTCGGCCTTGCGTAAAGAGTTTTGTGATACAATCAGGTAAATAAACTGTGGCGGGTCTGCCACTATTTTAGATTATGTAAGGAGTAATGATATGACCTCTATCCATCCATCGTCCCAAAAGTTCAACAAACTAGAGTGGATACAACAAAAGATCGAAGAAATCCGAAAGGAGTGCGGTACCGCCAACTCGGGTAAAGCTGGAGATGAGCAGTATGCTGAGGTGCGCCGACGGATGGTTGGTGCGCTAGGTTTAATTGCTACACGATCGGGCGAAGATCTTACGCCAGATACTGCAGGACGCTTACTGTACGGCCTGGCTATATCATCACGCACCGGACAGCCAACACAGGGTGAGCTTACCGAAGAGGGCATCCGCATCATTCGCAAGATCAGCGGGATGGCGCAGCAGCCTGCCGAAGAAAATGACGCTAATACCATAGGAATAGCAGCATAATATAACTAATGAGCACGATGAAGCGCACCCAACACTCTGCCCCTGTGGCAACCGACCATCGTAATGTGGTAGACCGCTATAAAGGGCTACCTCATCAAGCGATTGTTGCCGATCTTGACGAGCATGGCTCGGCACTTCATATTGCGATTGATAATGTTGTGCGCGATTTCAACATGGGGACGATCGTCCGCAGTGCCAATGCCTTTGGGGTGCGGCATGTCCACATTATTGGCCGGCGGCAATGGAATAAGCGCGGCGCAATGATGACGGACACGTATCTGCACGTGCATTATCACCAAACGGTTGAAGATTTCTTACAGGCTATTACTGGTCGGCCACTCATCGCAGTCGATAATGTTGCTGGTTCAAAGCCACTTCACTCGGTCGCGCTGCCGCGTAGTGCCGTGCTTTTGTTTGGGGCAGAGGGGCCTGGTATTCGTCCCGAGCTGCTTGAGCGGGCTACGGGTATTGTTGCAATTGAGCAGTTTGGCAGTACGCGTAGCCTCAATGTCGGTGTAGCAGCGGGTATTGCAATGTATGCCTGGGTGCAGCAGCATCGGCTGCGCTCGGATCAGGGGTGAGATAGCACTTTCACCTTGCATATATCACACTATTTTGATAGAGATCTGCAGCCAATGATCTATCTTTCTTCGGCTATCCAGGTAAGAGAAGGGTAGGCGGAGTGATATATGCTGTTTGTAATCAGCCTATAATGATGCTCTATAGAGTAGTGAATCCGGCCAAGGGCTTGT
>CALBWN010000017.1 GCA_937974295.1 uncultured Candidatus Saccharibacteria bacterium | reverse complement strand
GTCGCAGCGGCTGGGGCGCGAGGTGGTAAAGAAGCTCAAGAATGTTGTGCCGCGCCAGAGCTTTGAGGTGGCACTGCAGGCGGCGATTGGTGGGAAGTTCATTGCCCGCGAAAATATTGGTGCCTACCGCAAAGATGTCACTGGCTATCTCTACGGCGGTGATGTGAGCCGCAAGAAGAAGCTCCTCGCCAAGCAAGCTCGTGGCAAGAAGCGCATGAAGCGCTTTGGCAAGGTCGACATCCCCAGCGAAGCCTTTACCGTAATGCTCAAGCGAGATTAGTCGCAAGGCGCGTAATCGTCTCTCCATTGTGTGCTATCATAAATATGATATGACTATGACGAATCTTCAATCACTTATCGAACAGTATCAGCCAACCGAAGCAGTGCGCCAGCTTGTGTGCGACACAAGGATTGTGCTGCTCGTTGGTATCTCTGGGGCAGGCAAGGATACGACGAAGCAGCGGTTGCTCGCGAGCACCGAGTTTGCCGATATCGTCTCGTACACCACCCGTCAGCCTCGCCAAAATAAAGGTGTGTGGGAGCAAAAGGGGGTCGACTATCATTATATCGATGAAGCAACTGCCGCAGAGCTGTTGCAGAGCCGTGCCTTTGTCGAGGCGAAGTTTGTCCATGGAACGCTCTATGGTACAGGGGTCAGGCAGATTCAAGATATTCGCGATGCGGGCAAAATTGCGGTGACGGATATTGATGTGCAGGGTGTTGACGAGTATAAGAAGCTCTCCCCAGGCGTGGTCGCGATATTCCTCTTGCCGCCAAACTTCCAAGAGTGGCAGCGGCGCCTCAGTGTGCGCTATACCTCGCAGGCAGAGTTTGATCGAGAGTGGCCCAAGCGCTACAGCAGTGCAATCCGCGAAATCACTCACGCACTCGAAGTCCCATACTACCACTTCGTCATCAATGATGATATCGACGAGACGGCGCGCATTGTGCGGGCGATTGCCTCCAAGCCAGATGTGTATAACCGCAAGGATGACGAAGCTCGCTTGGCGGCGCGAGATTTGCTCGATAGCCTCTTGCGCGAGCACCCGGAGCATGTATGAGCAAGCCAGCCATGCACACTGCCGCTGAGCCAGGTGATGCCGAGCACAAGCAGCGCTCATCCCTGGCGCTGCGCCGGCCAGTGTGGTCGCCCACGGCGTTGGTCGATCAAGGGTTCTTTATCTTTGCTGGAGTGGCGTCATTTTGGTTTGTTTGGTTGGTGTGGCGCGAGGGCTGGCACACTGGTGGCTGGTGGCTGGTAGGGTTCTTTGCTGTGGTGTGGGTGATCACGGCATATTTCGCATTGCCACGCTTGCACCGTATCTTAAGCAGTATTTATGTGCCCAATTATTTCATTGGCCGGACGCGCACCCCAGATGGTCTTCTTGGTGACCCAGTCAATCTCGCCTTTCGTGGTAGCGAGGCCCAGTTGCACCGTGCCATGACGGCCGCCGGCTGGGCGCTGGCTGATGACGTGACGGTGCGCTCGTCGTGGCGGATTATCCTCGCCACACTGACCCGCCGCAGCTATGCCAATGCCCCCGTCTCACCCCTGGTGCTGTTTGGCCGGCAGCAGGACTTTGCCTACCAGCAGGAGATTGATGGCAACCCGGGCAAGCGCCACCATGTGCGCTTCTGGCGCTGCCCCCAGGGGTGGTTGTTGCCCGGTGGGCATCAGGTGGACTGGCTCGCGGCTGGTACGTACGACAAGAGTGTGGGGCTATCAATCTTTACGTTGCAAGTGACACACAAGATCGATGAGAACACCGACATCGAGCGCGACTATGTCGTCAAGACGGTTACGCGCGCCCTTCGCTCGATTGAGCTAACGGTATTAGAGGACTTCTCAACGGGCTACCACTCACGCAACGGTGGTGGAGACAGTATTATTACTGATGGAGACCTGCCTGTCATCGAGCTTGGCCGTGTCCGTGCCAAGGCAAGCGAAGACGAGGACGTACCCTCCGATCTAATCCTCGATGCAACGACGCACGAGACCATGCCCGATGAGCACGCCACCCTCATGTCGCAATTTTTAAGCCGTCGCCCACCGCAGATTGCCCTTGGGATTATTATGATTGGCCTGGCGATTGCTGTGGCCACGATGAGTACCTTCTTCGAGATTCTCAACTTTAGCCACTTGCGCATGGAGGTGGTGCGGATTTTTCACGAGAGTGGCCTGCCGCTGCAGAGTATTGAGAGTGCGACGCATATCGTAGCGACTATCTCAGCCATTGTATCGACGACATGGATTGGCATCGTAATTTTTCTTGCGGGGCTAACCTTCCGCGGCAGCGATCGCTCGCGGATTTTGCTGATGAGCATCGCCAGTCTCGCAGCGGTGATTAGCTCATTTGGGCTAACGATCGGCAGGGTTACATGGTCGGCTGCTGGCACACTGCTCTTCATTGGTATCAACATCGTCATCGTGCTCATGTTCTCCACCGACGCTGCCCGGCGCTTCACACGAGCACGCAGTGGGAAGTAATGGCCGCAGATTTGTAGGCTATGCTCGGTACTGTTACGCTGTTTCTATTCTGATGTGGGCGAGTGGAGATAGGTTAATTCATCTGATGGAGCTGCTATTGATTGTGATAATTAACCCCAGCCTCAGAGTTAGGAGCTGAATACTCACGAATAATATTCATCTCTATCAATGTTCCAGGAGAGGGGTGATAACAACGAGAGGCGTGAGAACTGGCAAAGCTTTGGCAGCTCAAATTTACTCAGATTGACAACAGGGCAAAAAATCGCTACACTACCTGATATTGTGACAGAGCAGCTTAATGATAAGTTTAATGATATTGTTGATGAGCTGGGGGCTGACTCTGATCCTGATAGCTATATTCCTGAACAATGTCGAGAGTGCCCACTGCTGGCAGGAATGATAGAGGCACTCAAAATAGCATTAGCACAGAATGAAGCGCTGAAGCGTACAGTACTTGAAACAGTAGACAATATTACAACATGGCTACGAGTGCAAGGCATGTCTGAGGAGGAGATAAAGCAGATCCTAGAAGACCCGGAGCGGCTAGAAGAGGCACGAGCTGAGTATAGGAAGATTGCAGAGATGAAGCTTGCTATGGGTGATGCCGCGCTCAATCAGCTGGCTCCAGGTATAGAAAGGCAAACAGCAGGCTGTTCTGGAATTATAAAATGTATAAGTTTAGATAGAAAAACGGTTGTAGAGGTATGTGGCTCACCCGCTATGTCAGACGGGAAAAACCGCGAAGCGACAGTAGTCGATCGTACTGGCAGAGATGAACAGGACCCGCCCACGGCAGACACCCCCAACAATAACACACTACGCTAATGATAAATAACCACAGATAAAGGCACAATAGACGCTATGATATCGCGCAATGAATCTCGAAAATTCTATAGTATTACCGGTGGGCTTGATGAGCCAGATATATCTGCGGCTTCTTATATCCCCAAGCAGTGCTACGGCTGCTCGCGAGCAGCCGAGCTGCGCCACAGGATAGCGGCGGCGGCCTGGGACCATATTGCCCGTCAGAAGGGTTGCTTTGATGACGTTACAAAAGGTGGCCTGGAGTTAGGTGAAGATGCTGTGCGTGCTATGGACAGGCTCAAGCAGGAGAATCTGCAGGCGAGAGATGAGCTGAGTCAGCTCATTGCTCATTGCGAAGGACTCGCCTCAATGTGCGAAACAGTAGAAAGAAATGGCGAGGTAGTAGAGATAAAGATCACTGCATGTATGTCGCCATCGCTCCTGCATCGCGATCTCGATGACCAAGGAGTGGAGGGTAACTCGCTGTGATACGCCGCTGGCAAGCTGGGCCACAATCGATCCAAGAGTGGTATAGCTCCACCCAAGAGCGGGGGTATGGCTATACGCTTGCTCGTGATGGGCTGGAGCTAGCACACGAAATTGCCGATCTCCCGAGAGTACAAGAGGCGCTGGGAAACGTCTGCATACTTGCAACAACGCTGGACACGCTCCATGCCTGTCGTGTGACTCGCCGTGGTGTACTCTCACCACCACGCGAATATCCGCACGGACGATGGCAAGAGTGCGATGTATATCCACTTATTGCTGTACCCGCAAATGACCATGTGCGATCGCCTATGCGCTATCCCACACCAACTCAGCGTCATAATGTAGCAAGAGTAGCGCAATATCCAGAAACTATGGCAGATCTCTCCACGCCAGAAGCGTGGCCACTTGACGAAATACCGCCCGTCCGAGACAGGCAACACGCCATTGCCTATGCTGAGTCAATAGCCATCACGCCAGACTATCGCGCGTATAGCGGCCGCCCGCACATTAGCCTCCGCAAGAAGCAGCCTGGTCGGCCTGATAAATCGCAGGTGCTCATGGCTGCACACGAGGTTATTCATGAGGCAGTCCACCTAAGCCATTTTGTTCATTATCCGATATATCATGAGGAAGAGAGGGCCCGATATCGCGCCATCACCGAGATTGTCGCTTTTAGCGTTAATGCGGCAGTGAGCCGAGCAATTGCACAGGGGTCACCGGCGATGCGTGAGCGATATCTTGCAGCAATGTCGACAGCAATACGGGTTGATGCAGTACGCCATTCTATCAATGGTCCGATCTCAAGTAACCACGCCTTTGCTAATATTGAGCAGGTTATCACAGCGGTCAAGCAGCAGGGAATAGGCTACATATTCCACTAGCTCATTAGCACTCTATTGACGAGAGTGCCAACTCTGCGCTATAATGCGGCTATGACGGAACGGCAACAAGCGATTCTTTCTGCTATCATTGAGCAATACGCTGAGATCGCTGCCCCTGTGGGGAGTGTGACGCTGGCGAAGCTATTTGGTGTGTCTAGTGCAACCATCCGGAGCGAGATGGCCAAGCTCGAGGAGATGGGTTTCGTCAAGGCGCCGCACACCAGTGCCGGGCGTATCCCCACCAGCAAGGGCTACCGCTTCTACGTCAACGGCATCACCAACGCTCAGATGAGTGAGCTCCCTAGCGGAATTGACCGCAGCACTAAGGCCATCGAAGCGCACGTCAACTCACATCTCGATGCAGCTGACCGAGCCATTCGCAGTGCGGTTGATAGCCTCGTCGAGCTCACGGGTAACCTGGGCTTTGCTACCATCGGCAGTGAACTCTATATGAATGGTATTAGTCGGCTCTTTAGCCAGCCAGAATTTCTCGAGGGCAAGCACGTCCAATCGGTCGCACATTTGATTGATAATATCGAGCCGTGGCTGCGCGAAGCTCGGCCCAACGAGCCACTCAATGTCTATATTGGCAGTGAGAACCCCATCGGTAAGAGCAGCGATGCAACGCTCATCATTAGCAAATTTCGCTCACCCTACAGCGACCGCAGCTACATTGGTGTGATAGGCCCCATGCGCCAGCACTACCGCCGCACCATCGAGCTCGTCAAACGCACTGGGGTGATGCTGGAGGAGATATTATGATGACACGACCACTGTTATTTGCAGTGCAATCGTGGTATACTATGGAGAATAAGACGGCTGAGCAGCATGCTCGGCACCACAGGCAACACCACTAGGCAGGAGGAATGATATCGATGACAAAACACAAGAAAGCGCCAGATACGGCCGAGCTCGAGCAGCAGATTGGCGAGCTGACGCAGGATTTGCAGCGCACCAGAGCAGACTTTGAGAATTATCGCAAACGCGTTGATGTAGAGAAGGCCCAGGCCAAGGCAGCGGGCACTCAGCAGGCAATTCGCAAGCTCCTACCCGTGATTGATACGATCGAGCGAGCCACCGCCAACGTCCCCAAGAAGCTCCAGAACGACACCTGGGCAAGTGGAGTGGTGGCGATGTCGAAGAAGCTCGATGGCTTGATGGCAGAGTTCAAGCTTGAGCCGATCGTGGTTGAGCTTGGTACGACTGAGTTTGACCCAGACCTCCACGAGGCAATCTCGATGGATGATGAAGGTGGCGACAAAGAAATTATTAGCGAAGAGCTGCAGCGCGGCTACAAGCTTGATGGCCATGTCCTGCGCCATGCTATGGTGCGGGTCAGCCGGAAGCCGTAGGGGTGAGCGGGATGAGGCGTTGGCTGCTTGCAGGAACACTCATCATATTAGCAACACTTGGTGTTGGCAGTACTCAGGCTCATGCAACACCACTGGCCAACCAAGCCGATATTGCAGTGGTTAAGCGAGCGAGCACAGCCTACCAAGCCTTTACACGCGAGCTTTATGCCACCCAGCCCAAGAAGGACTCTATTGATGAACGAGCCAAGCAGGCCGCAGCAGCCTTTGCAGCGGTGGCAGAGCACTCATTTTCTCCACAACTTGGCGATGAATATAGCCGTCGCGCAGCAGTAGTAAAAGAAAAAGCCTCGGCCGTCAAGACGCTTCTTGAGCGTGCTCCGCAGGCCTTTGCCAGCAAAGATACGCAGGCAGCAGCAGTCTATTTGACAGATGTAGAAACAGCAGTGAGTCAGTATGATTCAGCCGTTGGTGCGCTCAATACAACAGTAGACGATGCCAACCAAGCGACGAATCGCCTCTATTTGCTTATGGTGATTGGTGCTGGACTCGTGGCGGCCCTTGCTGCGGTCTGGGCGCGACGCCAGCATACCCGGACATTTGCTAGTAAGCGTGTAGTGCGGGCACGCTGGGCGGTGGTTGCAGCAGCGGCAGCACCACTGGTGGGAGCAGTTGCGCTCTATATGATATTTATCCAAGGGAGTGACACACGGGTTGTGCGCGGCGTGGGCTACGCGGTGCTGACCGGTGGTGTGGCGGTTTTTGCCTATGCAGTGATGGCCTATTGGCGTCTCCGGCGAGCTGAGACACTAGCCGCAGCAATTACTGCGGGTGATGAGATCTATCAGTGGTAAGCAAAATCTATTAGCACTCTTGACAGCCGAGTGCTAGCTCGCTATACTAAACCTATTGGCACTCGCTGCTAAAGAGTGCTAGAATAAACAAGATGTTAATAACCGAAACAATAAACTAACAACATTGCGTCGTTGCCAGCAAGGCAGGCGCACAGGAGGAAAATATATGGGTAAAACTATCGGTATCGACCTCGGCACGACCAACAGTGCCTTTGCGTACTTGCTCGCGGGTAAGCCAGAGGTTATTGCGAATGCTGAAGGCAACCGCACCACACCATCAGTGGTAGCAATCAACAAAAAAGGTGAGCGCCTTGTGGGGCAGGTGGCCCAGCGCCAGCGTGTGACCAACCCAAAGAATACGATCTATGGTGTCAAGCGCTTGATTGGCCGCAAATTCACCGACAAAGAAGTCCAGAAAGATCTCGACATCATGCCATACGAGATCGTCAAGAAGGGTAATGCCGTCGCTGTTAAGCTAGGCGATAAAGAATACACGCCAGAAGAAGTGAGCGCCATGATCCTAAGTAAGATCAAGGCTGATGCCGAAGCTTTCTTGGGCGAGAAGGTAACGAAGGCGGTCATTACCGTGCCAGCCTACTTCGACGATTCGCAGCGCCAAGCTACTAAGGATGCTGGTAAGATTGCTGGCCTAGAAGTCGAGCGCATCATCAATGAGCCAACGGCGGCTGCTCTCGCCTATGGTCTTAATAAAGGCAAAGAAGAGAACATCGTTGTCTTTGACCTTGGTGGTGGTACCTTCGATGTGTCGGTGCTAGAGATTGCTGATGAGTTCTTCCAGGTCAAGTCGACCAATGGTGATACCCACCTTGGTGGTGAGGACTTCGACAACGCCATCGTCAATTACTTCCTCGATGACTTTAAGGCCAAAGAAGGTATTGATCTGCGCAAAGATAACGCCGCCATGCAGCGCCTCAAGGACGAAGCTGAGAAGGCAAAGAAAGAGCTCTCGACTGTCACTGAGTATGATGTCAATATTCCGTTCATCACAGCTGATGCTGATGGGCCAAAGCACTTTGAGATGAGCCTGACGCGCGCTAAGCTCGAGGACTTGGTGAAGGATCTGCTCGACCGCCTCGATGGGCCAGTAGAAAAAGCGCTCAAAGATGCAAAGCTGAGCAAGTCTGATATCAACAACATCGTCATGGTTGGTGGTATGACTCGTATGCCAGCAGTGGTTGAGCGGGTGAAGAAGCTGTTTGGCAAAGACCCAATGCAAGGCGTTAACCCAGACGAAGTAGTGGCTGTTGGTGCAGCCATTCAGGGTGGTGTGCTGGCTGGTGACGTTAAGGATGTGCTGCTGCTGGATGTAACACCGCTAAGCCTCGGCATTGAGACAATGGGCGGCGTGTCAACCAAGCTAATTGAGCGCAACACCACTGTGCCAACCAGCAAGAGCGAAGTATTCTCAACGGCGGCAGATAATCAGCCACAGGTGGAAATTCATGTTTTGCAGGGCGAGCGCGAGTTTGCCAATGACAACAAGAGCCTGGGCCGCTTCGTGCTTGACGGTATTGCACCAGCACCGCGCGGTGTGCCACAGATTGAAGTAACCTTTAATATTGACGCCAATGGTATCCTCAGTGTTACCGCTAAGGACAAAGGCACAGGCAAAGAGCAGTCGATTACCATCCAAAACTCTGGCAACATGAGCAAGGAAGACATTGAGAAGGCACAGAAGGAAGCTGAGCTCCACGCCGATGAAGATAAGAAGAAGCGTGAAGCGATCGACGCCAAGAACCGCCTCGAGAATGCCATCTACCAGGCAAAGAAAATGCCCGATGAGTTTAAAGACAAGATCTCGAGCGACGACAAGAAGACGCTGGAAGATGCCATTGCCGAAGCTGAGAAGCACAAGAACGCAGAAGACAAAGACGAGCTCGAGGCTGCCACCAAGGCGCTGGGTGACGTGACGATGTCTATCGGGGCTAAGCTCTATCAGCAGCAAGCTGAGGACAAAAAAGCCGAAGAAGAGGCTGACGCCAAGGCGAAATCTACAGACAAGAAGCCTGGCAAAGACGAGCCCGTCGAAGGCGAAGTTGTCGACGACAAAAGCAGCGACAAGAAGTAGTATGACGCTATAGTTACAGCTGCATTGCAAATAGCCACCTGGAGAGGGTGGCTATTTACTTAGTGTCATAAGTGACTAGGTGGTGACGAACGCCTTAAGTAAATCTACAAAGAAAATAAGAAGCTCACTTAGTATGAGCTTCTTATTGCGTGCTAACCTCTGTTATTTGATGTCCATCAACTCAATGTCAAACACAAGGTCGCTATTGGGTGGAATATTAGCGGCGGCGCGGACGGAGCCGTAGGCCATCTCACTTGGGATGATGAGTCGGCGCATGCCACCGACCTTCATGCCAGGCACGCCCTCTGTCCAGCCGCGAATGACCTGGTCAAGGCCGAAGGTAACGGGCTGGCCCAAGTCGTGGCTGCTCTGGAAGATGATGCCATTTTTACACAGTGCACCAGTATAGTGTGCGGTGATGGTTGCGCCAGCTGGTACCTCGGCACCAGCGCCAGGGATGATGTCGATGATTTGCAGTGTGTTGACCTTGGCGATAGGTGTAAAGTCAGCGAGTTTGGTTCCTTCGTATTGTGTCATAGCTCTATTATACCATTATGCGTCTTCCGCCGCGCCACGCAGTTGAGCGGTGGGATGGTTGTGCCGGGTGGGGTGCGATCGACAACCATGACCTGCTGCAGCTGTGGATAGTGTGCAAAGAGACGACCAAGTGTGCGCGTCATGGCGCTGGTATAGCGTTCTTCATCTGGCGTGGATGGCACGAGTGTCTTGGGGGAGCTCGAGGTACTGTGCGCCATAGCCCACAAGGTCGGCACACACAGCAGATAACGTGCGAGTATGCCGTTGCTGCAATGCATTGCTTGCGGTGAATGTTCCCCGCTCGGCTGAGCTAAAAATCGTGCGTTTGCGCTCAAGCACGCGGCGTATACCATTTTGGATAATAACAAGTGAGTTATAAATCCCATCTGGCTGGTACTCTGGTGTGCCCACCACAAACTCCGCTGTGGACGCAGTGGTAGAAAGCTCCTCTAGCTCGGCGAGGCGGTCATTTACCACTGCATGTTGGTTTGGGATTTCAGGCAGATCCATGTCTGCCGTCGTCATGAGTTCGGGGCTGACGAAGCGGTGGGCGGGGTTATCGGCAACTGCTTGGCGTATCAGACTCATGTACCCGCGCCAGGTATTGGCAGATACACCAGCAGTTGGCGTACCTGATAGTTGCTCAGGGTGAAACACACCTGTTTGGCGGTACCACTGGATGTCATAATGGCGGACTTGTTTGCGTGGTCGTTTATGATACATGAATATATCATACGATATATCGATCTGCAGAGCAAATATACGCAAAATATCCCAATAGTATAGAGGGATTGGTGGGTGTTGATGAGTAAAACGAGGGCTCTGATGGGGTTAGTTTTAAGTAGGTATATACCCGCAAATGATGAATTGTGATTAGAGATTAATACCAGGGAAGAGCTAGGCTTTAAGGCTCCACACAAAGTGCTCTTTATTGATACCGCCACTGCGCCATATCACGGTTATAGACATCGATGATCCGCGGCGTTAGCAGGGTAGAAATGCCTGCTGGGGGTAGGCTAGCGGGGCGCTGGCGCAGGGCGTAGTCGAGCAGTTTGCTATCGGTGTAGCTGAGCCCAGGCGGCAGCGGCTGGCTCAGTAGGCTGGCTGTATCCTTGGTCGAGAGCACAAAACCCCACTCGCCAAAGGAAGGCACATTAATGCTAAAGGGTGTGATATGCCGCTGGGGCTGGGCGGATGCGACGGTGCTAGCCACCATTGCGAAGGCGTGTGGCGAGAAGTACGACGACGTCGCTTGGGTGATCATCACGCCAGTGGGGCTGAGGATGCGCGCGGCCTGGCGGTAGAATTGCTGCGAGTAGAGCTTGGCCAGGCGGTCGTTCGATGGGTCGACCAGGTCGATCAGAATGGCGTCGTAGGTTTGGTGCGTCTTGAAGGCAAATAAAAACGCGTCCTCGTTGACGACGCGCACTTTGGGGCTAGCAAGCGAGCGCTGGTTTTGCTCGGCGAGCAGGGGGTTCGTGCGCGCCAGCTGCGTCATCGCTGGGTCGATATCCACCAGGGTAATGTGCTCTACACTCGGGTACCTAAGGATTTCGCGCGCCAGCAGCCCATCGCCACCACCCATAATCAGCACGTTCTTAGGCTGCTTTACGGCTGTCATTGCTGCGCCGGCCAGCGTTTCGTGGTAGCGGGCTTCATCCAGGCTGGAAAACTGCAGATTGTTACTCAGATACAGCCGCAGATCCTGCTTGTACTTGGTGAGGACGATCTTTTGGTAAGCCGACTGCTGGTACAGGATCACCGGGTCTTTATAGGCCTTGGTGTCGATGCGGTGCTCCAGCCAGCTGGCGCCAAAGAACAGCCCCAGCAGCAGGATAGTCGCCACCACACTGGCAGCTAGGAGCCTGCGCGAGGTCTTCAGCTGCAGCAGAATCAGCACCGCCACGGCGATATTCAGTGTGGCGATCAAGTAGGTGCTGCGCATCAGGCCCAGGCTGGGTAGCAAGAAGAGTGGGAAGATCAGCGAGGCCACCAGCGCGCCAAAGTAGTCGATCGCCAGCACTTTGCTGAGCAGCTCCACCGAAGAGGGCCGGCCGTAACGGGTAAACATCTTCACCAGCAGTGGGATCTCTAGGCCGATCAGCACACCAATCACCAGGCTAATCAGCGCAAACACCGGCCAGTGCAGCTTGCTTAAGCTAAAGGCGCTGTAGAGCAGCAGCACCGAATTACCACCCACCAGCCCCAGCAGGATTTCATTAACGGCAAAACTGGTGGCCGGGTGCCAGCGAATATGCCGCACCAGCAGCGACCCCACCCCCATGCCAAAGAGGGTAATACCAGTTGCCAGGCTAAAGCTCAGGATTGAATCGCCCACCAGGTACGAGGCAGCCGTACCCAGGATGAGCTCGTAGATAAGCCCGCCAATTGCCACCAGCAGCGCCGCCGCAAACAGCGCGATATTTTCCTTGCTGGTGATGCGCTTGGTGCCCGGTGGCGTAACGCGCGTATGTGCCATGGTATCTGTATGCCTTTCGCGCCCAGGTTACTTGCCCACACCGCCACTGCCGCCGCCATAGACGCTGCGCCCGTGGTAGGTGCCGCTGCCGTGCGAATCATCGTGGCCAAAGAACTCGTCGTAAATGGCAAAGAGCAGCGCCCCAACAAAGCTGATGATCATCACCCAGCGCCAAAACAGCGGCCAGTTGCGCGGGCGAATCAGCCGGCCAAATAGTTCCTTTTGTTGCGCATCGGACAGGGGTGTTTTGCGGTAGACATCGTACTCGCGCCGGTTGTATTTTTCGACCGTGTAGGTGGTGGTGGCGCCGGTTTCGGCGTCGGTGTAGTGCAGGCTGGCGTAGGCCATTGGCTCACCCTCGAAGACTTGGTAGGCGTTCTTGCCGCGGATGGCCATAATGGTGCCCTCGCCGGCCTCGGCAACGGTGATGGTCTGCGTGGTGCCATCCTCCAGCGTGATGGTAAACTCATTACCCGCCGCCAGGTGCTCTGGCTCAAGCCGCTGGGCAAACCGCACCGGCTCGTAGAGCGACACAACCTTGCTATCGTGGTCGTACTCCACCCAGCTATCGTAATTTTCGAGGCCCGTTAGCTCCCACTCTTCCCAGTAGGAAGCTTGCTTGGTCTCGGGGTTGTCTTCTTTAAACAGTAAGCAACCCACCGCACGGAAGTTGGTTCGTTTGCCGCGCAGGACGTCGTTGATTTTGAGGCGAGCTTTGGTGCGTTTGGTCATAAGGTAGCGCTTTCGATCGTTATAGTATTGGTATAAAATGCGTCTGCAATGGCTTGGCGAAGAGTCTCGATTGTATCCTCGCTCAGTGGTCGGCACGTGGCAATACTGAGGTATGCTCCGCGGCTCTCGGGCCAGGTGTGGATGGTGGCGTGCGACTCCTCGAGCAGCAACGACACACTCACGCCCTGCGGTGAGAACTGATGCGAGACAGACTCCAGTGCGTGCAGGCCAGCTACCTTGGCAAGCATGCGCACTGTTTTCTCGGCATATGCGAGATCATTGAGCCGCGTGGCATCCGCCTCGCGAATCGTAAAAATCAGTGCTTGTACCTGCTCCATTTGCATCGCATGCGCTATTATACCACTTATGATGCTAAAGAGCGAGCCCACCTTGCTTATAGCAAAACCAGCCAGGCTGGCCTGGTCTGCTGTAGCGCGCAAATAGTTATGGCTCGAGAGTGTGCTGTGGCACGCCGGAGCTTGGCTCGTGTGGGTCGACTGTCAGTGGTATAACAAAACCCTGGTATTGCGCGAGTGTCACGACGTCTCCAGGCTGTAGCTCGTCGTGGGTGTCGCCATCGGTCAGGCAGAGCTCCGCAACGCGGGCCGATGCAGCATTAGTCACGCCATCTTGCTCGGGCTTGGTATGGAATGTCTCTGCTTCGGTAAGTGCAGCGATGTGCCGGTCTACCACAGTGCCGATGCTGTCGCCAGCCTCAACCAGTCGTGTGGTGATATTGCTTAGCTCAACCGGTGGCTGGGGCTCCCGAGTAACCTCGCCTGCTTCGTAGGCTTTGCGCTGGCTGAGGCATCGACTACCTGGGCGGCTTGCTCTTCGGGGGTGGGTTGATGCTCAGCGGCAGAAGAGTGCTGATCGTGGTTATCTTTTGGCTGCATTGCTGCAAGGCCGGCTACAGCACCAAATACAAGAGCTGCTGCACCAATGACAACTCGCCGCGAAACACCCTTAGTTTCAGGATCTTGTGGTCTAGGATCCTCTATCAAGGGACGGTACTTGCCATCACCATATTTGGGTGTTGGTGAAGAATTTGGGGCTTTTCGACCCCTGTCTGGTCTCTGTTGTGTATGCATAGTCCATTCACTATACAACAGAGGTCGCAAAAAGGGAAGAGGAAAATGGCAAAAATATGTGCAATATTGCATAATGTGCCCAAAAACAGGGGTAATAGAATATAATATGTAATATTATAGACAAAAATACAAATAATATATTTCGTTGCAGATACCTGCTTGCCTGTACTTTCACAGCCAAGCGGTTCACTTCGCCTGCTTCCTGTTGCCGGCTTGGCTGCATAAAATGAATGTTTTTCTAGAAAGTTCACCCGCTGAGCGTAAGAGGGCCGCGCTGATTATAGCGATGAATCATTATACTTCATTAAATAAAGCTACGGGCAGAGATGAGAGTATACCAGAGGTTATGAGCCAAAAATAGAACAAATACCATAAATTTGCTGTTTTTGAGGTATTTCTGCCGCAGATGCCATGCTACAATAGAGGGTATGAGATCTACTCGAACCATCCAAATTGTGAATATTACTGGGCGAGAACTCGCCGGCAAATCATCAACAATTCGTGAGCTAATGCCGCGGCTGGGTGCCGGGGTTGTTTTGTTTCGTCCAAGCGATGTCTTGCGCGAATATGCCGCCAGCCATCACATCACGCTGCGCAAGCGGAGCGATTATTTGCGCGTCCTGCAGATCATGACGGAGTCTGCACCGAGCTTACTGGCCGACCGGGCACTGGAGCTACTTGAGCGGCCTGGTGTGAAGCTGGTGGTGCTCGATGGCCTGCGTGACTACCGCAGTGCTTGCCGCCTTAAGGAGCGGCTGGGCGATCGCTACCGGACGGTGGTGCTCACAGCGCCAGATGAACTCCGCTATGAGCGCTTTAAGGGCGTGGCCGAGGCGAGGCGGCGTGCTGGACGTGATGCAGCGGTGATTCAGAGCTTCGAAGAATTTATGCGCGATGGCGAGGATGACATGGATAGCATGCAGCAGTTCCCAGCGGTTCTGGCCAGTCACGATCTAACGCCCAGTGGCCCGATTGACACGAGCACCTATCCATCGGCTATTGCGGTGGCAGATGAGATTATCAGCTACTTGGTGTAGAGTAATCCAAAGCAGGCAGCGAGTGCGCCATAATATGAAGAACGCTTCGTGTGTATCTACAAAATACGAGCAGTACTCTCTGTACACTCTATAACGCTTATGCTATCATGAAGGCATGAATAAGCGAGGGTTTACGCTGGTTGAGATTTTGACAGTGGTGGCGATACTAGCGATCTTGGTGTCGGCGTCAATCGTGGGGTATGGTGCGTGGCGTCAGCGTGCAGCCCAGACGGAGCTCGTGAGCGATCTGCGGGCTGCTGCCGCGGCGATGACAGCCTACCGGACATTTTATAACGGTTATCCGACATCGCTACCAGCTGATTATCACAAGAGTGAGAATATTACGGCGACGCTTAAGTACGTCGCGTCGGCAACCTACTGTATAGAGGCAACGACGCGCACCACCCGGGGGTTTGTCTATCATATAAAGGGTTCAGAGAGTGAGCCCAAAGAGGGCGGATGTGATGCCTACCAGGCGCAATCTGGCGAGAATGAATCGCGAGCGACCGATGGTGTGCTGCGCTACTGCCATGTGATCCGCGCCGTTGAGCCAACCCAACCGGCAGTGTGTGAGCCGGAGTTGCAGAGGTAAAATTAGCATCATAAAAATCTAAGCCCAGATGTTACTCTCCGCGAGCCGTATACTCTGCCAGCTAAGATAGCAATGAATGGGGTGAGGCTAAGGTAGTACGGCCTCAAGCCTAGCCCTTTTTATACTAGCCGCATTTTCCTTGCTGCCTTATGGAATTTCGTTGTGGTAACCGGTAGTTAGCTCTAGTGGTGCGAGATCGGTGCTTTTGAGATACTAGCCCTGAGTGTGTGCGGCAGGGCAAAAAGCAACATATTTTGATAGATAAATATTGCAATCTATGCTACAGGTCGATCACCTTACCGCGGTCGATTGGCTTGTTGGCTGTGCGATGCCCATGCATACGACGGCGCACGGTGCGGCGCAGCTCAATGGCGTTGGCAAGGAGAATGATGCCATTAACCAGCGCATAGCCACCAACGATTTGGACGAAAAGCTGAGCGCTGCCCACTGGGAAGAGCCAGAGGACGAAGCTGACGACCACACCGATCACGCCAGACATGAGCCAGAGCGCTCGCGTGCGGCTCTTAGCAGGGAAGATACGGCTGAGCACAAGGTCGACGAGGCTGCGCAGCATTACCACCCAGCCAAGGACAAAGCTGAGCGTTGCCACACTAACCCGAGGGTTAGCCAGCATTACTATGCCAAGCAGAATAAGCAGCGCACCTGCCACTACCAGAAATGTCTTAGCTTGGCCGTCTGCCACCTGCAAGCCACGCACTAGCTGTGATAGACCCCAGACGATGATCAAAATTGCAAGGACTGTCATTAAAACAGTGAGGGTCATTGCCGGCATCGCAAGCGACACTCCACCAAAGATAATCAACGACAGGCTAATGATGATAATCACCCACCACGCACCAATAATCTGTCTTTTGAGTTGTTCGATCATATATGCCTCCTTGTCTTTCTAGTGTAGATGATGGCGGGGTAATCTGCAATTATGGGTGATATCTACTACTGTAGAAATGGCAATGATCAGCATTATTAGTCGCGGGCAAACTGCATCAGCACCAGTGGGTCGCCGGTGACGGAGCGCAGGGTGTAGGCGCTGGGTAGTGTTGGGGTGGTGGTTGCGGTCGAGCTGCTATAGTAGAGAACGTTGATTTTTTTGGCATCGGTAAAGGGCTGAGTAGTGTCGGCTACCTTGCGGTAGGTGGTGCTCCCTTCGAGTGGTGCGTAGCCGCCCATCAGCGGGCCACCCACATAGGCCATGTAGATGGGGCAATGTGACTGCGCTTGCTCGAGATAATAGCTTATCTCTATGGCGATGTACGGGTCGGCCGCAAGGACGACACTCCCATCGCGGCAGGTGCCGAGCTGGGTGGCAATTTGCTTGACATTGGGTCGCTCATCGCGCTGGAAGTTGAAGTTACCCTGCAATGATAACTGCACCATACCATAAACCATAACCACTGGCAGAAGTACCAAGAGAGCGGTTGACACAACCTTGTGCCAGCGCAGCGGCGAACGATGCAGGGCTACGCAAGCTGTATAGAGGACAACACTTGCAATAGTGATACCACTAATTACCACATGAGCAAGATAGCGCTCGACATACATTGGGGCGGATAGCGACACGACGACTAGTGCCGCAACAGGCACGCCCATATGAGCAAGCAATAGCCAAGCAAGCTCGGGATGCGGCAACGAACGCATGGCACGAGGCCACGCCCACGCAACGGCACAGATAATAATCAGGACAAGTTGCGACGACACAACGCCTAGCAACCAAGATGGCTTATAAATCATGTTGAAGGATGCGATGCCAAGCAAATTCTGCAGATTCATCGGTTGGCCAATCTCGGCTAAGGCACCATTGCCAATCTGCCCCAAGAAGGTCGGTAGCCACGGTAAGAACAGCATAAAGCTCACGACATATGCCCAGAGCCACGGCAACTTCCACCACTGTTGTAAGCCTTGGCGGCGGTAGGTCATAACCATCAGCCAGAGCAGCTGAGCTAGCCAGAGTAGGGCGCTATAATACAGCGTCCCCATGCCGAAGGCGACAAGCACCGCATAGAGCATCCAGTCGCGCCAGCGATCATCGTGCCAAGCGCGTGCCAGTACGGCGGTTGCACTTACACCAATCAACGACCCCAAAGCATACATCCGTATCTCAAAGCCGTAGCGCATCAGCAGCGGTGTGCCAATCAGTGTAAGGAGTGTATACCCCGCGGCGCGCTTACCAAACCAGCGCCGTACGAAACACCCCATAATAATCATCGCGCCGCCATAGCAGAGGATGCTGAAGGCGCGCAGGGCTGCCTCGCTATAGCCCCACACACTGGCCCAGAGCTTGAGGATGAGATAGTAGAGCGGTGGGTGCGTATCGATACTAGTGAGGCGGATGAGCTCACTGATTGGCTGCTTGGCGAGCCACACCGAATATGCCTCATCAAACCATACACTTTGCTGGCTGCCAATCCACCAGCACAGCGCCATTGCCACCAGTGGCGCTACCACAATGACGATGCGAAACCAATGGCGTCGTACTTTGCAGGCAAGAGGAGATAGTCGATTAACGAAAATAAAGGTGGGCTTCTTGACCCGTGCGGCAGATTGTTGCCGCGCTAGTTGCTTACTCATATCTTTTATAGTACCGATTTGTTGGCAAAAAATCCACTAGCAAAGCCATAATCATCCGTGGTACAATACCACTATACGTACCCGTAGCTCAGCTGGATAGAGCGTTGGTTTCCGGTACCAAAGGTCGCAGGTTCGAACCCTGCCGGGTATACCATAGATAACCGAGGCCTCTGTAGCCTCTGTTTTTTTATGGCTCTACGCAATAGAAGGTGGCTATCTAACGGGACATATGACGGAGATAGCGTTAGATATTTCTCGTTATTACCTCTGTTAGCGTGGAATAATCTTCATCAAAAACTTCGTCTTAACGGCGAGATAGATGAGGGCAACGGCGCTCATAGACAGAGCAAAGTTACCAGGGATCTCATAAAAGCGATCGACCGACGTGAAATAAAAATCGCTAATATAATAATCTGGTGCTACAAAGAGATGCATGACGAGAATAACAAATGCATGCACTGTGTACACATAGAGCGAATTATGGCCAAATGGTAGCAAAATCCAGCCCAGCCACCGCTTGATGCGATCCTCGAACCGCCGAAACAGCATAAAGAACCCAGCAAACCAGAGCCACGACAGAGCAAGCCGAGGTAGTGGTAGGTCGAGCTTGAGGAACTGATTGTCGAGTGCAGTATCGGCCGCGGCAAGCGCTTGATGAAAGCCGTCGCCCAGCCCATGCGCCACAAAGGTAACGTATGCGTCGGCAAAGAGTGTGAGGATGAAGAGCGTTGCAATGCTCCGCTTGATGATGCGCCGACGGCCGAGCGGCCACGATTGCCAGCGTGCAGTAATCTCTGGCAGATGGTAGCCCAGAGCAAAGGCCATAAAGAACAGCACCTGCCAGGTGAGTGGCTGGTATAGTTCACTGACTGGCCGTGGTGTTAGCGCCCACACTAGTAGGCTGAGCCCTAGCACGATATACCACTTGCCGCGCCGCAGTAGCCAGAGCGTGCCTGGTGCTACCGCAATAAACAGTGCATACAGGCGCAGATAGTCCGCCCAGCCGTAGAATTGCTGCAGGGTGATAATATCCCACGCCAGGCCAAGCCAGTTGCCATCGGGCAGCGGCAAGGGCAACTTGACGCCCTTATTGTCGATAAAACACCAACTGATCAGGAGCGAGAGAACAGTAACGATAATGCTCGTAAGGTAGAGCGTACCAGCCCGCTTCCAGAGCAGGCGCGTCGCTGCCATGAGGGGCTGCCTGCGGAGCTTGGCACCGCGCACAATGCCTAGGACAAGGCCGGATATAATGAAGAACCCTTCGGCTGCCGAGACAGCGAGGCGACTGTCGCCAGTGAGGAAGGTGAGGCCATTGGGGAAGTAGGTGAGATGGTCGAGAATAATGATAATCAAAAACCACCCGCGCATGAGGTCGAGACTAACGATGCGCCCAACAGAGGACGCGCTGGCTTTTGGTTGGGTTGTCACAATGATCTAGTATAGCAGATTTGCTAAAAGTCCGCTTAAGATTGTCTAATGTTGTGGTGAGGAAATATGGATCCGAGGTCTGGATATCCAACACTGATGACTCTATGGTCTAAAAACTGAGAGGCATAGCAACAGGCTAGCGTGGTCGCTTGCTCGCAACAGTGCGTGCCTTGGTGGCAAAGGTGTCATCGATGAGGACAGACGGCGCAAATTCACCATAGCGCCGCGCCACTGCTTGCTCAACCAAGAAGTCGGCAATGCGTGGATTCTTGGGTAGAATTGAGCCATGCAGGTAGGTGCCGATCACATTGCGGTAGCGCGCTCCTTCGGTTTGGTCGGTGCCATTGTTACCCGCTCCACGCGATACGATACCCAGGGGTGGTACACTGTGCCCAAGGGTTGTGAGGCCACTGTGGTTTTCGTAGCCAATAATCTCGCCAAAGTCGCTGCTGGCAGTGACGATATTGCCAATCAGGCGCTGCTCACCAGCGATTGTCTCAATGTCAAAGAGCCCAATCCCGCGGATGATCGCTCCCTGAGTGGTTTTAAAAAACCGCCCAAATAGCTGGTAGAGCCCACACACCACCAGCATTGGCATACCATCATCAGCCAGGCGCTGCAGAGTGGGGCCAATCGCGAGTAAATCATCCTGAATGGTAGCTTGGCCAGAGTCTTGGCCACCACCGCCCACGATGATATCGACATCGGTTGGGAAGGTGTCGCCTGGGTTGTATTCAACGAGCCGCACGCTGTAGCCATACCATTCAAGCCGTCGCTTGAGCGTGAGGGTATTACCCCAGTCGCCATAGATATTCATGGCGTGAGGGTAGAGTTGGAGGATGGTGATAGTGTTGTCTTTCATACAGCATTTACCTCTGTGTAATGAGCTAATTCGCGCCGCAAGGCAAGCATGGCGGTATAGGTGCAGTAGATGCGCAAGGGGGTGCCGCGGTTGGCCTGGACAAACTCTGCCAGAGCTTGCTTAAGGCCAGGTACAACGCGCCGAGCTTCTACCTCATCATACTGGAGGCGCAGCGCCATATCGTAGGCGCGCACACCACTCACCATTGCCACGCCAGTGGGCCGAAGCGTGTCGAAGTCGACATCCCAGAGCCAACTCATATCGCGGCCATCGGCGTACTGGTCGTTGATGGCAATCATTGTAGCAGTCTTGTGAGGGTCAAACGATGCCAGGCTCAGGCGGAAACCGCTCGGGTTCTTGACGAGGACAAGCTCGCAGGGCTGGCCATTGACGGTCAGAGCTTCGCCGCGACCAAAGGCTGGCTCGACCTGAGCTAGGGCAGCGAGCATGGCGGGCGTATCGAGTTTATCTTGCAGAATAGTACGGACGAGGGTAAGTGCTCCTGCAGCGTTTTGGGCATTGTAGCTACCCTTGAGCTTCAGTGAGACAGGATGATCGGAACTGTCGAAGCGGAAAGTGGCAGCTTGGTCAGATAAGTGGCATAGCGTCACATCAGCATCGGTAGTGGCTGTAGCCTGGCCTGGGGTGCTCCGCATGGTATCGTCGCTTGGGAAGAGGTGGGCAAGTGATGGGTCGACGCCGTAGCGGCTTATTGGTGCTGTGAGATCAGCGGTAAATTCTTGCCGCGTCAGCCGTGGGTCGTTGCCATTGAGAACAATGCCATTTGTGGTGCGCATGGCGATGGTGTGAAGCAGCTGCGCCGTGTAGTCAATCTCGCCAAAGCGATCGAGTTGGTCGCGCAGGACGTTGAGTAGTAAACAATAGCGTGGGGCAACTTGCTTGACGAAGTGCACTGCATGTGCTTCGTCAAGCTCGAGCACGGCAATATCCGCTGGCAAAACACCATGGGTATCAACCGCCTCAAGCAGCGCTGCTGCCACGCCGCGAGTAAAGTTGCTTCCCGTACGATTAGTAAAGACGCGGAGACCTTGACTCTCCAGTAGAGCTACAACCATCTTGGTGGTAGTTGTCTTACCGTTAGTGCCACTTACTACCACCACACCATGGGGTAGAGCATCAAGCGTACGGGCAAGAAAGTGCCGATCGAGCTTCTCAACGACGAGGCCCGGCAATGCCGAACCACCACCGCGCAACCGAGCTGCGCGCTGCACCCCTTTGCCCACAAGAGTTGTAATACGAATCATGGTGTTTATTATAGCATGAGCATACATACCTGACACGATGAGATTGAGGTGGATTCCAAAACTGTACCTAGTTTGCTATTATATGTCATATGCGTAGTTACGAAGATCTAGCAGGCCATAATAAACCTTCTGCTATACGTGAACCTAGTATCCAGAATCGTATCACTAAGGAGTATAAAGAGATTGTTGGAGAAGATGGTGTACGAAAAGTATATGTTCCACGGAGTGATATCCAGTCTGGTGTATATGATCCCGATTTCCACAGCCTAATGATAGAAAACAACTTGAGCAGTGCATCAATAAAGAAACATGATGATGAGGTAGAGCTTTCATATCCATCAAGTCTTGACGCTGTGCGGATGGATGGAGTGTTGGCAACGTGTCGAGCACAGGGTGACTATACTGATTTCACACGTTCGGTTGTCATTGCTGCCCATCAAGTTGCTGATACAATATCAGTGACTGGCAAGATCCCTCAATTGAACTCCATAGAAAATATCCTGATTAAGCGCAATAGTCAGCAATTGGGTAGTGCAGAGTTTACCCCACCCTTTTATGCAGAGGAGTTTGTAGTCGATACTGATACTGTACAAATACAGCAAGAAGACGAAAGGGAATTAACGGCTGAAGAATTAGATCTCCAGCGCGATATCGCTATTAGCGACACAACAAGTCGAGTTGTTGTCCAGATGTTAGAGTCGACTCTGTCTCGAAGAGATATGGATGCCGACAGCGCCTCTGTGATTAAACAAATAATTGAAGACATAAAAGAGAGATAGAGCCGTATGCGCAAACATGAAGAGCAGATGGTGCATCCTGAACTCGACAAGCCTACAGAGGTAGAGAAAGTGCTCACTATTAATACTCTCGCCAAAGCGATTGGTCGGTCGCTTGAGTTAAGTCACGCTGGAGAGATAGGTGCATCTGATAGTGGGCATGGTGTATTTTTTGCATTGGATACTCAAGATAATACTCAGTCATATGCAATTAAACGGTTTGGTAATAGTCAAAAAGCGCAGAGAGAGATTGACCTGTTACATGAAGCTGCTAACCGCGGCCTAAAGACTCTCCAGACGGTGCTTGAAAAACCACTAGCGGTTTCTGGTGTGAAGGGTGTGGATGTTGTAACTCGGCGAATTCCATCGCTTGGTACGATGAACTCCATAGCGTGGTCTGAGTACTATGCGGGGCAGCCCTCATATGAGTCAGAGATTGTTCCTGTTATGGAGTCAATTGGCCAATATATTGGGAATCTGCATGCGAATGGGATGCATCATGGCGATATGCAATTGAAGAATATCGCAACTATACCTTCCGGTGAGTTTGTTACATTTGATTTGGAAAACGCTTACTTCCATGCAGACAAAGAAAGTGCTCTACAGCAAGTGGATTTTCAGGATGATTGTATGAAGGATATCACTACAGTAATTGAGTCCTTTGCGCGGAGTGGATTCATGGCCTCATCGAGTGACGAGATTTTCTGGCAGGAGATTCAAGAAAATCTACTACAGCCATATATAGAAGAGAGTGATAGTTTATTCTTGCTTGACGACGACAGACATAAAGCGCTCATGCATTGCATCGATAGATGCAAAAGAATTCGTAATGAGTCAAACAAAGCACATCTGACAATCGATCGACTCGTTGCTCATTTGTAACAAGATATGGATTTGCAGGGTGCGACATCTGTATATCCTAGGTAGAGTCGCTTTGTGACAATATGAGTAGCACAAATCACGCTAGTGCGCTACAATGCATAGTATGATAGTGGTTGGATTTTTTGCGTGGTGGTATGGCGCTGGGTGGTGGCAGCGGATCACGATGGTATGGGGGAAGCTGGTGAGTGTATTTGACTATTTTTCAATTGATCTCTTGGTGCGAACGTGGTTTGCGCCGTTTCGACAGATATCGGCAGGAGCGGTGGATGGGCCGATTGGCGTGCAGATTCGGGCATTTTTTGACCGTCTCATCTCGCGGACGATTGGCGGCATCGTGCGGAGCTTTATGATTATTTTTGGCATTGTAGCGCTCGCAGTAACCGCTGCGGCGGGGCTTGTCTTTATTATTGCTTGGGCGCTTGTGCCCGTGTTGCCACTGCTGGGGGCAGGGCTTGCGATAGTGGGGTGGCTGCCATGGTAAGTGACTTTCACTACGATAGCTTGCGTGCTAAGAAGGCTCGCTTGGGTGTGCAGATGGGCCGCTTCGACCACTGGTGGTGGGTACCATTTTTGCTATTCATGGCAGGAGCAGGAGCATTGCTGGCGATTGAGCTGCCTTTGGGGTGGTTTATCGCGAGCCTTGCTGTGGTGCCATATGGGCTCCACCGGTGGTATCAGGGTGAGATTGCCCATTTGCCCACCAGTGGTAGCACGGCTGACGGTTTGCTTACAGGTGATGTCCTGGGTCGGTTGCCCGCCGCGCCGACACCACGCGATATTGCATGGGCATTGCGCTCAGTTAATGATGGGCTGTTTATGGCATTGCGACTCGGTCTCAGCCCGGCGCTTATACAGGATCTCGTGAGTGACGACCCGAGCATTATGCCCGAGTTTTGGCAATTTGCTGATCGCATCCGCCAGTACAACCAGCTCGAGCAAATCACTGGTAGTGTACTTATGGTGGCTTTGGTGCGCAGTGTGCCTGGTTACCAGAATATCCTGGCGGAGCTCCAGCTTGACGACGAAGATCTCGATGGCGCTGTGCAGTGGCAGCACCACTTGCGCCAATTGGTGGCACAGATTCATCAGCCGCGGCGCACTGGTGGGGTGGCACGCGATTGGTCGTTTGGTTATATCCCACTGTTGCGCCGCTTTGGGCAGAATATTAGCGAGCAAATTAGTCGTGGTGGTGGGATGTTCTCTGTTGATGTGGCGTCGCACACAAAGGCAATCGATCAGCTCATTGATATCTTTGGCACTCGTGGCCGGCAAAATGCCGTGCTGGTGGGGCAGGCTGGCACCGGCAAGACGACCATCATCCACGCCTTTGCCGAGCGGCTCCTCGATGCCTCGGC
>CALBWN010000016.1 GCA_937974295.1 uncultured Candidatus Saccharibacteria bacterium | reverse complement strand
GGTGAGTTAGCCACTGCCAAATATAACCATCATGGTTACCCTCAATGAACGCCACATTCGGCCTGCCGACAAAATTATCACACACATACTGCAACACTTCTGCATTCTCTGTACCGCGATCAAGTAGATCACCTGTAAAGATATAATAATCGTGCTCGGTATAAGGGTGCTGCTCGAAATATTCACGCAGTGGCGTATAGCATCCTTGGATATCACCAATGTGATGAATATGTTCATACTGACTCAAATTAATCGGTTGCTGGTACGATGCGATAAGCTCCTTTACTAGCGCTGGCTGCAGGACAGTGTATTGTTTTGGTATGACACATGTAGAGAGACGAGCGTGCATTTTCTCGAGAACTGCATCATCGACTATCTTGTGCGGTACACGCTGGCGGTTGCGCTCTAGGCAGACCGCAAGCGGTACATCGGCAAAATCTATAACGTACAGCTTGTAGCGATACTTCTGTGCAAGCTGTGCATACTGCTGAAAGTACGAGCTCGTTGTATGTGTTGCATCAACCACAATGAGCTCACCACGAGCCATCCGCATATCAAGCAACTCGTGAAGCTGCTGCCACACCCGTCGATCATCCTGATATGGCATAACGATGCGTCCTGCATCATTCATCACTGGGCTGCTATACGCTAGGCGCAGAGTATCGGGAGATAGTGTATATGGGCCAAGTCCAGCAGATTGCAAAAAGGTACTTTTACCAGATCCAGGAATTCCACGGGTAATAAAAAGATGTCGCATATTTTCTCCTTTCTGAAGCGTTGTCGTTTTCAAGATTTTCACTTAATTGTATACGACTAAGTGATATACTTCTTTTCTATATTATATCATTATCTATCAGAAATAGCTTCTGCCTCATTAAGTGATGTAGCGTTTCTTCTTTATTTATGAACGATAATCATTTTTAGTTCATTGCAAAATACCCTCCCGGGGTATTTTGCAATGAACATAGAGTAACATCTATTCTATTACATTATGCCTTTTGGCTTAGACTCTCATTATTCAATTTTGTTCTTACCTCGGTTCGCGCTACAATATAGCTATGTTCCATAAGGTGGAAGATATAGAAGCTCGAATTTATTCAGATGTTGAAAATAATGCAACACACGTGAAACTCCGTAGCTTTTTTTATACATGGCTCTGCCTTATTATTGCTAGTCTGCTAATCTGTTCGCTTTGGTATGGCCAACAATCACAAAAAACATCACACATCACACATATACCACCATCAACAACGCACACTTACACACTATCATTCTCTCGTGGTGCTGTTCGCTCACGCATCATCAAGCATCAATCGCCATCACACCAAACAATCATTACCTATCCACAAACAGGTATTGCCAATATAGACAAAACGGTTGCCACAATCATCGACAATGCTATCCCATCTCAGCAAACACTTCCAACTACTATAGCAGCTCGCAGCAACACTATTACCTATCGCATTATTCACCAAGATGACACGACGATTTCTCTCGCTGTGTTTATCCGTACTACTATACCTCACGCTCTACCAACCAACACAGTTCACTACTGGACATTCGATAAAATGAGCGGCCAGCCAATTACATCGTCTACCCTCGTTGATACATCAATCGCAGGGATAAATGAGATTGTTATTGCTCTACGTAAACAGGTGCAGCAGCACTACCCGCATGCAGAGCCAGTAAAAGTAGCGGGAGTCATTACTCCAGAATCTATCACGAACTTTTTAGTACACGACCGAAAAACAATTGGCTTTCTTTTCAATAAACGCTCGCTTGGTATTGGCGTAGATGGAGTCATTAGCCTAAAATTGCCAATCAAGCAGCTCAGCCATTTTGTCCAAAACCCAACCACCAAGAAGCTTTTTGATATTCCACCGTCGGCATTATCATCAACAACCGACTGCGTGCGTTATCGCTGTATCGCACTCACCTTCGACGATGGGCCTGGGTTATATACTCAGACACTACTCGAACATCTTGATCATTACCACGCTAAGGCAACCTTCTTTGTGGTGGGGCGAAATGTTGCACCATACAGTATCGCGCTCCAGCAAGCAGTTCAACGCAAACACCAAATAGGCAACCACACGTGGAATCATCCACTCCTTCCTAAGCGCGACGAAGCTGTCATCCGCCAAGAGATTGAGAGTACAAACAGTGCCGTTGCTGCAGCTACTGGAGTGACACCAACAATGGTCCGTCCACCATATGGTGGCATTAATGACAAGGTGCGTGCACAGCTCCAGCAGCTTACTATGCCAGCCATTATGTGGTCAATCGATACACGCGATTGGGCCGACCACGATGCAGCAATTGTCTGCAGCCGTGCCGTTGCCAATGCCGCACCTGGTGCGATTATTCTCATGCACGATATCCATAAAACCAGCGTCGATGCCGTGCCGTGTATCCTCGATGCATTGCAAAAGCAAGGGTATAGATTTGTCACGGTCAAGAACCTATTTGGCCATCCCCTTAGCGCTGGCGAGTCATATTCTCAATATAAGCAGTAGGGTCTTTTATAAACCGCTCATGCTACCATTCCGCTGTATAATCCTCTACACTAATGCTATGCAACAACCATTTCTTCCTAACAACACCTCTCTCTCTTCAAGTCCACTCGATCTGGAGCAGCGGCTTGACGTCCTGCAGCTTCCTGAGGCGAAGCTGCTGATCGGCGAACATATCAAAGCCTCACCAGAGTCACAAGGGGCAGACGAAGCAGCCAATCAGCGCGCAGAATACCAACGAACTGTCTGCTCGCTCAACGTTATGGACTACCTATATTATGGCGGCGATGAAAATTATCACAAACTGACCGCCGCCCAGAGCGACGCCAATCGCCTCACGCGTGAAGAATTTGAAGAATTTCATCAGTGGGTTGCAAGCAACTTGCCTGGCGAGCACAGTGCTAATGTGATGCGCTACATTATGCTGATTCACGATTTAGGCAAGAACCAAACGCTTGCGAGTGCCATGATGGGCGAGGACGCCGCTGATGCGGTTGATCACGACGAAGTGCTGCGCCGTTTGCTCAGGTCAGATTACGCTGCAAAGCGCGCAGAGCTATTGCCAACATTCAGCCAGCTCAGCGAGACAGACCAGGCAATCATCCGCAACGCCATCAACACAGAGCTCAATCTTGGGCAGTTCATTCAGGCCGAGGCACCGCCGGCAGCGCTGGCAAGCTTCGCCGAGAGCACCGAGCCAGTGCGCTCGCTCTATATCATGCATACGCTATTTGATATTGCTGGTGCGCTGGGCCACGTTAATGCTGAGAGTTCTCTACTCCTCACTTCTCCTCTGTACAATCAAATAGCAGCAGCTTGTGACGTCTTAACCGATAACACCCTCTCAACCGACGACGCACGCTACGCTCACTACCTCGCTCGGCGAGCACAGCGCTTTGGCCTTGATAACGATGCTATTGAGCAGCTCATCAACAACCAAGCACATACTCACACTGTGCGCCTTGCTTGTATGCTGCGCTACGATACACCAGAGGAGTATCAGCAACTGACCAATGCGCTAGATACGCTACCTGGCCCTGTACAAGCTATCCTCGCTCAAGAGCTCAGCAATGATGGCATTCATCAGCGCGCGACTCTGCCTTACTACAGCCCAGCCTTGCTGAAGGGGCTTGAAAAACATCATGGCCTCGGCACGGCACTCACTTACTTTGCGCATGTCTTGCAAGAGGCACACATTGCCGACAAAGCAGCGCGCAAAGCAGGCGAGACAGGTGTCGTCACGGCAGGCCTCAGTACTATCGCCCAAGCCGCCAACCAAGGCACGCTCGATCCACGCCACGCTGAGCTGCGCTTCCACCACAGCGGTGAGATGCTTGTGTCAACATATCAGGACACACCTGAGCTTGCTATTGATTCACTCCCGGCGTTTGACTCTGAACAGCTCCGTGGCAAGCGGATTATCTACCTTGGGATGGGTGGTGGCTCGGATGGTATTCAGGCCGCTATGCTGAGCAAGCTTCATCAGCAGCACCATGCTGTGCAGCCTACAGCCATTGTGTCAGTACGCAACTTTGCTGCCGATAACAACAAACAGCTTGCTCATACTGGCCAACATATTAGTGACGCAACAGTAGAAATCACAGAGGAAACGACCAAAGTTGGCGACTGGCGCTTCCTCGAGGATATTATCGCCAAAGATGAAACAATCGCACCAGTTTATCTGCTCAATTCGATTGAGCCGGAGCAGATTGCCCACGACCTACAGCTCCTCATCCGCGAGACGGGAGCTGATGCGATTTGTGGCATTGATACTGGTGGCGATGTACTCTACCGCGCCAATACTGCTATCGACCCCACGACCTCATCACCGGATCAAGACTATGCTGTACTCGCTGCTCTCCATATGGTTAACGCCGCGGCAGAGGCAGATGGCACACCACTCGATGTCTTTACTGCTATCGTCGCACCCGGCGTGGATACACCTCCATATGCTAATGAGATACTTACTCGCAGCAGCGCCCAGCGCTATCCCCTCCAGCCAGACGATACCACCACCATTACTCAAACCTACGCTGCATGGCGCATGGACGGCTCTGCTAGCGAAGAAGGCCTCTATGGCAAGACACCTCTGGCGTGGATCGCCGCACTAACGGGCAAGCACGGCTTGCAGCCACTCGCTCTCCCACGAGCTAACGCAACTTCAGCCCATAATCCATGGCGTATCTTTATGAATATCCGCCCTTCGACCGCCAGTGTGGTAATGATGCAGGCCGAGCGGTTATACCAAGCGGTGAATAGCTTTTAGGACATTACTACGTCGTCGATTAATCGAACAAATATCTTTAAATTATTAGGTGGTTTAGTGCTAAAATTGCATTATGACTAAACAAACACCTACAACAAGAAAACAACACATTATACCTCGATTTTATCTTAAACGATTTGCAGACAGTAACGGCAACCTACAAATTTTAGATATCCAAAGAGGTAAAATTATAAAACCACGACCTTACAGCGGTGTTTGCTATGATGACTTTTTTATGCTATTGAAACTGGAAAAGAGGATGAAATAAGTCAGCTTATAGAGAAGCTCCTTGGCAAAATAGAAAATCAATTTGCTAGAGAATATAACAACATTATCAATACAATCTGGGGCTATAAACCACTCTCAGAACGACAAGCAAATACTTTGGCACAATTTATGGCTTGCCTTTTAATTAGAAGCTCTTTTATGCGTGACCGTACAAACAAAATGATACTAGGCGGCATAAAAGAAATATTTTCTATGATTACTTCACATCCAGATTTCATCGATAACACTAAAGAAATTTTAAAAACATATGGAACTACCTTAACAGATCAACAAACTAAGTGCGCAATAGATAGTTTTGAGAGCAGCAATGAACAAGAATTAAATAATATCTATCATTTGATCTTAATCTCTCATCTTGACGAGTTCCATCATTGGCTAGCTATAAAGAAATGGCGTTTTTACTTGGCAAAAGGTAGCAAGAAGTTTATCACTACAGACACTCCTGTAGTTGAGGTATTTGAAGACAACAGAGAAAAAACACTAATTGAACAAATGTATGGTAATCATATAGTACAAAGAAAGCACTATTTTGCTCTCACACCAGAAATACTTGTTGAGTTGATAGACCCCTCAATTCCAGGCAAGCAACAAAAAAGAAAAGCTATTATGAACGACAACTTAATAAATCAATTTAATATTTTTCTATTAAAACGGTCAAATGAATATGCTTATACTGCAGACAAAAAGTTTTTGGAGGATATTTTACCCTCGTATAAAAACAACGATACATATAAATAAGACCGATTTTCATCGGTCTTTATTATGCATTGTGGCTCCGGAGACTGGGCTCGAACCAGCGACCTAATCGTTAACAGCGACCCGCTCTACCACTGAGCTACTCCGGATTACTCTGTAAGTATACCGGTTGGAGGGGTGGTTCGTCAAGAGTCACTCCGCAAAATAGGCATTTTATGCTATGGCTGGCTACGGAACTGTTCGATCCGCTTAGTTAGCTCAGCGATATTGTTCCAACTACTGCCGTCTGTCATGATGGCGAGCACATATTTGCCGTTCGAGCCATAGACGATCGCTGCGTCGTGCAGGAGACCATTCAAGAACCCAACCTTATTTGCCACCGTACCATTCGTACCAGCAGGAATGCCCTTGCGATATACATTAGCTTTAAGCGCAGAGAGGAATCGGTCGCGGTTGGCACTACTAAAGTTCTGCCCTGCATCAAGCATTGCCATAAAGCGTGCAAGGTCATTTGCTGTGGTATATGGCCCACCAGACTTGGCAAAGGTCGTGTCTTTGAATCCAATGTCATTTGCATCCTTTGTCACAACATCATAACCAATGACCTTAAGGTAGTTCTCTGCGCATGGGTTGTCGCTCTGGCTAATCATTTTGTTGAAGCAAACTTGGTTGTCCTCCCAGCGCCAGCCTGCCAGCTGCTCGCGCCGAAGCACGCTATAGCCAACAAATAGTTTGTATGTACTGGCGGTGACAAATTGCTTATTGCCATTGTAGCTTGCATTGCGCTTCTTGCCATCAATTTCTAAGAATGAGACACCATACGTCCCGGGGTGATCCTCGGCATAGTGTTTGAGAAGAGCGTTAAGTCCGTCTTCAGTCGAGCTATAATTGCGGTCATATTCTACCTTGGCTGGCACCGTCTTCGTCACTGCGGCTGGCTGTGGGCGTGTTTGATTAATAAACTCCGAGAGCTGCTGCGCAGTTGCGTCAATATCAAGAGTGCGCCCTGGCTTACCATCTGTGCGTGATGTTTCGGTGAGGTCGTACGTGGCAACTTTCGTGGTGCCTGGGTCAATGTTCACCTTTGGCGTAACATGCTTTGTGAGATAGCCAGCGGCCTGTGATGCACTAATGCTTGCCACTAATGTCTTATCCTTTGGCTGAGCAACAACCCACTGAATGACTTCATTCGCTGGCAATGTTACCGTCTCGTCGTTTACCTTCAGCGCAACACCTTTGCCGATAACCTTCGTGATTTTTTGCTCAAGCGCCTTCGCTGCATCGGTTGTAATAGCCGGGGCGATGCCACGCATTGGGATCTCAACGGTCGTGCCCTGCATGAGACGCGGACTAATTGCACCAATACTGTGCGACACCGCACCACGCTCACACTCACCGCCACGCCGCGCTTGATTCACCACCAGCTTGCCATGCTCCACTTTGAGGCTCGCATCGACCGGCGCACGCTTACAGACTGGCATGATCGTCTGAGTAATATATTGCTCGGTGCGCGTTGTGGTCGTCAATTTTGGTGAGCTTGGCACATCTGGCTGCCACCAGAGCGACGACAATGGCATAATCCGCCATAGCAAGGGATACTGCGCCTGCGCAAGCCGGTCGGTGTTGTCTACTGTAATAGCAAGCTGCTCGATCGTTGGTGATGCGATAGTTGCACCATCGCCCACTAGCTTCACGGAGTGTTCTTGGTACGCTTGGTTAAGCGTGTCTGTGGCTTCTGGCAGTGTTTGCCAGCCAAGCGATACACCATCGATTCGCGCATTTGGCAGCAGCCGATCACTCGGATACACCAGCTGGAATAACACATTGAGCCCAAGAATAACACCAATAGTGATATAGGTTTTGCGCCGTGTCCAGCGAATACGCAGCACTGGCACACGCCAATCGGCGAAACGGAGTTTTTCGGCAATAGTTGCCTTGCGGCGTCGGGGGTACGGACGCTGCGCGCGCGGAGGAGTATACATCATGTAGATATTATATCATCTATGATGATTGGTCGCTCTGTAAAATTTCTAGTGCACGCTGCAAAACCGCAATATCATCAGCGGCATTGTCCTGCTGCTCTAGTGCGCTTATTTTTGCACGAATCACCTGCTCGACTGGTGCCACCACTACATCCGCAGCATTCTGAGTGGGCGGTACCACTTGCAGGCTACGTGCTGAGTTATCCTTTTTGACCAAAAATCCACGAACAATCAGGCCATTGACATGCGCTGCTACCGTACTGACCGACTTATAGTCGAAGGCACGCATAATTTCGCGGTAGCTTGGGCCGTAACCATTGCTCTTGATAAATGTGTCTATAAATGTCAATAATTCACGTTGTTTTCGCGTTGGGCTTGTCATAATCCATCCTCCGTTATCGCTAGTGCTGCCAGCCCCCACCAGAGCATCGACACAGTGTCGTCAACAAAAACTGGTAAGAACAATCCTATCACAGTTAAGCCGATTCCGCCAGCAAAACTACCGAAAGCCAGCCAATATGACCGGCGATGCCATAATTTTACCAGCACACCAGTGGTTAATGCAACTAATAATAGTAATCCAATCCAGCCAATTTCGTGAGCAACGAACAAATAGTGGTTTTCAATGATTAAGCTCTGCCCATTGCCAAGAAGTGATGCCGAGCCAGTACTTCCTACGCCAGTGCCAAGTGGTTGCTGCAAGGCGCGCGTTAGGCCAGCTTGCAACGAAGTGATTCGGTCGCTGTCGGATGTTTGGGCGGGGCCATGCGTTGGGTCATTATGCAAGATAACATTATCAATAAAGTGTGGATCTATAGCGTAGCCAATACTACCAACAATCACCCCACAGCCAAGTACTGCACCAGCACCCCACAACACGACACGCCGAGATGCCTGCGACCGCCATGCCCTGACAATCGCAACAATGCCAACGCCAACCGCCACCGCGAGCAGCGCACTTCGCGAATAGCTCTGCCACACTGCAAGCGCTGCTAGCAGTGCCATACCACCAAGCGCCCAACGCCACATAGGCGAGATACGCCGCCATTGCAATGCGCCATACGCCACGATAAGCGTCAGGACAGTACTTGCATACGCCCCAAGTGGGTTTGGCCCACGCAGCGTGCTATTAATGCGGACATAGGCACTATTGGAGTCGACTGTTTGGTAAGGCTCGATCGTTGCTGGCCCGTAGCCAAGCGGCACGAGCACATCACGCGGCAAGACAAGCTGCGCTGCTGCAAAGCCAATCACAATGACTGCACCCGCACCAAGCATACGCAGCAACCAGCGCCGATACTGCGGGTAGTTACTCACAAACACATAAACCGCCACACCAAGTGCCACAAAACGTAGGTCGATCAACAAACCCGATAGCAGTGCCAACCCAGACGTTGGCACAAGCAGCGCCACCACGCGGTGCCACAGTGCAAAGGCAAGCGCCAGCTGAATAATGCGATCACTCAGCCAACGCTGCCACTGTCGACGTAGCGTCACATCGATAACAACAAGAAGCAAAACAATGAAAAGCAAAACTTCCTTCCATGCCTTGACAAAGAGCGCATAATCTGGCCAATGCGCACCCACCCATACCGTCAGCGGTGCATGGATAGCCAGCCCGAAAAATATCGTACACAAAAACCAAGCCGGTATCTTTTCTCGCAATAACCGCTTCATCTCTTTCTAGTGTAGCAAACTTTGGGTAAAAAGTGTTATAGTAACAGTTGTTATGCCGTCAAAAAATACGAAATTTTATAGTCTCATTCTCATCGGCCTCGATTTTGTCGTGCTGATGGCGGTGTTTTTCATCGCATACTACGTCCGCACGCAGATCGACCACCGCGATTTGCTCCATACTGTCTATGCCAGCGACTACCTGCTTGGCTTCGTCGTCATTGCGCCAGTGTGGATTATTCTCTATGCCTCGCTTGGACTCTACAGCGCGAGCGTCTATAGCCGGCGGCTCGTCGAGTGGGGGCGGCTGCTGCTCGGGACATTCATGGGTATTTTGCTGGTGATTGGCTGGGAATATGGCACACGAATGTATATCTTTCCAGCCCGCTTGGTGGCGATGTATGTCTTTCTTGGTTCGTTCTTGGCAATTGGCACAGTGCGCGAGCTCTTTCGCCTCACACGGAGCTGGCTCTTCCAGTACAACCATGGTGTGAACCGTGTGATGGTGATTGGGACATCGCTGGCAACGCGGGACATCGCTGAGTCGATCTCGACTACCTACAAATCAGGTTTTCGCGTCGTGGCAATGGCCGGCCCCAAGCGCTTTGTGCCACCTGGGCTCGATGTTGTTCATTTTGCATCACTCGACCCCGCCCTGGCGCAGATCAAAGAGCTCAAGATCGACACCATCATCCAAACCAACCTCTACGAAAATGAGGAAAAGAATCAAAAAGTGCTTGGTGCTGCCCAAGTTAATCACATCCAATACAACTTCATCCCTGGCGAGCCAGAATTTTATACTGGCAAGAACACCATCGATGTTTTTCTTGGCTACCCAATGATTACCGTTAGCCAAACACCACTCATTGGCTGGGGAGAAATCGCAAAGCGGATTTTCGACACAATTATTTCTGGCACACTGCTCATTGCCCTTGCCCCGCTTTTTGTACTCCTTATCATTATGCAAAAGATCTTTAACCCTGGGCCAGCATTTTATATCTCAAAGCGCCTCAGTCGCTACTCCGAGCCAATCCAGCTCATCAAGTTCCGTAGTATGGGTGCACAATATGGCAAGCAAGACGCGGCTGATGAATTCCGTGCAATGGGTCGCGACGACCTGGCTGAAGAGTATGAAAAAAACCGCAAGGTCGAACACGACCCACGCATCACTCGCTTTGGCAATTTTTTGCGGGCAACATCACTCGACGAATTACCTCAGATTTTCAACGTCTTTCGTGGTGATCTAAGCTTGGTTGGGCCGCGGCCAATTCTACCCCAAGAAGTGAAGTTTAGTTCAGCCCGCACGGCACTCTTGCACAGCGTGAAGTCAGGGGTGACGGGCTTATGGCAGGTATCTGGGCGCTCAAACCTGAGCTTCGATGAGCGGATCGAGCTTGAGCTATTTTATGCCCAAAACTGGAGCTTCTGGCTGGACATCAAGATTCTGTTCAAGACGATCGGCGTGGTGCTACGCAAGACGGGCGCGAAATAGACGACATATCGTTATAGAGCTGAGGTAAGAGAGCAATCTCTATAGGCTATTTCTTATTTAGATTCCAAACCATACTATTTTTTGATAGCTTTGCCCTGCTCCATCTACTGGAATACTTGGTTTATTAGTTTTCATAACAAAATGTCATCTTTAATATAAAAGATTAATAGTGGAAGGTGCCGATGTTTTATAATGTCTCTAAGAAAGCAGTAGAAGTGTGGGACAGAAAATCGCAATAATAAACCGTCGACTTGAGCACTGCTCACAAAAAAGTGCGTAACCCTCAGTTATTGTATCATCTGATCGCGCACTACTTTGCGTAGCTTGGTCAGAAATAGCGTCTTGTCAAAACGCTGTGCAGTGCGACGCAAAACTGCAGGGTCAAAGGTTTGCTTCTCGGCCTGCTCAATTGCTTTAGCAACGCTGATGCTCGTCTGTCGGTCAAATAGCACACCCACTTCGGGTGACGTCACGATATCTGTTGTCCCACCACGCGCTAGGCCAATCACTGGCGCACCAGCCGCTAGCGCTTCGACACTGACAATCCCAAAGTCTTCCTCTGCTGGATAGATAAAGCCACGCGCTGTTGTAATAGCCTTCTCATACTCGGCATCGCTCGCATCGCCGAAGCGATCAGTGCGGAACTCAACTGTTGGACCAGCCAGGTCAACGAGTCTACTGTGCGCGGGGCCATTACCAAAGACGATCAGCTTCTTGCCAAGTTTTGTTGCTGCTGTGACTGCCAAGTCGTACCGCTTGTATGGCAACTGCCGGCCAATCGTCACATAATGATCACCCCGCTTGGCAGCAGGTGCAAACCGGCTTATATCTACTGGTGGATGAATAACTATACTATTTCGATTGTAATATTTTTTAATGCGCTGTTGCGTCTCGGTAGAGTTTGCCAAGAAAACATCGACTTGCCGGGCCGCTTGAAGGTCTAGCTTGCGCTGGTGTGGCACCATGAGCGGCATGAGTGTGCGGATGAGTGGATTAAGATTACCATAGCCTGGGTCGCGCCGATATTCATCGTAGTGGCTCCAGTAGTATCGTGGTGGTGTGTGGCAGTAGTTGATGATGACTTGGCCAGGCCGCGTCTTCCTCACTTGATGGCCATGCATGTATGAGCTGGTGAGGATGATATCAAACTCACGCAGATCAAGTCGCCGCATCGCTTTGACAGCCAGTGTTGGAAACAGCTTATAATACGTGCGCACCTTGCGTGGGATTTTTTGCAAAAACGACGGCCGAACATCAAGCTCAGCAAAGGCTGGCATTTTGTCTTCATTGTACATTGCGGTATAGATCGGCGCATCTGGAAAAGCTTCGTGCATAGCCAACACGACATTCTCAGCACCACCCATTGTTGTCAAGAAGTCGCAGACAATGGCAATTTTGGGTTGTTTACTCATAGTATCAGTGTAGCGCAAAGGAGAGATTTTACCTATACCTTACTCCACCGTCACACTCTTGGCAAGATTGCGCGGCTGGTCAACATCGTGCCCCCGCTCCACTGCCATATAGTAGGCAAAAAGCTGTGATATAACATTAAACAAAATTGGCGTGAGATGCTGCAGCTTGGTCGCGACGCGCACCACCGTCTCGGCAGGGACGCGTTTATCTGTGTCGGTAATGACAATCGCATGAGCACCACGTGCATTCATCTCAATCAAATTACTCTGCGATTTTTCGTACAACCAGTTGTCTTGCAAATAACACACTTCGAAGAAATGATCGTCAATCAGAGCAATCGGCCCATGCTTGAGCTCACCTGCTGCATAGGCTTCAGCATGAATATAGCTTACCTCCTTAAGCTTAAGTGCGCCCTCAAGTGCAGCTGGATAGAGTGTATCACGGCCAATATAAAGCGCATGATTATAGTGAGCATAATTATGTGCGATGTTTTTAACGCTATCAGCCTGCTTAGCCAGCGTCTTTTCGATCTCAGCCGGAAGCATCTCAAGCTCGTTGATAAACTCACCCATCAGCTGTGGGTTTGTCCCCTTGGCTGCTGCGAGCATAAGGCCAAAGATCGTCATTGCTGCCACTTGCGAAGTAAAGGCCTTGGTGCTGGCCACACTGATCTCTGCCCCCACGTGTACATATACTCCACCGTCAACTTCGCGCGCAATCGTGCTCCCCACTGCATTGACGACACCAAGGCACGTCACACCACGCCGTTTGAGTTCCGTCAGACAGGCCAATGTATCGGCCGTCTCACCACTCTGACTCACAATGAGCGCAACGGTATGCTCGGGGATGTTATATGCTCGGTAGCGCAGCTCACTAGCAATCTCCACACTCACTGTTACATCATCAGTCAGTTGCTCAATAAAATAACCAGCCTGCATCCCCGCAAAATACGCCGTGCCACAGCCCACAATCATCACATGCTTGATCTGTCGCAATTCAGCATCACTTAAGCCTATACCGCCTAGCCGGGCATAGCGCTGCGCGGCAATCACTCGCCCAGCCAGCGTTGCCGCAAGGCTGGTCGGCTGCTCAAATATTTCTTTGAGGAGAAAGTGGTCGTAACCCTGTTTTTGAATAGCTTGTAAATCCATCTCTAATGTCTCTACTTGTACATCGACCACTTGCGAATCAGTCGTTTGAAGCTCGAGACCAGTGCGGGTGCAGCGCCCTACTTCGCCATCGTGCAGATAGACCACTTGGTTGGTATACCCTACCAAGGCCGATGCATCACTAGCAATGTACGTTTCGCCATCACCAAGCCCAACAATAAGCGGACTACCCTTGCGTGCCACAATAATCTCATTAGGGTCATTCGCTTGAACAACTGCCAAACCATACGTCCCTACCACCATTTTGAGCGCACCTCGCACTGCCGCCAAGAGGTCTGGTGCTTGCTTGTGCAGATAGTCGATAAGCGCCGTCAATACTTCGGTGTCAGTATCACTCTTAAATTCATACTCATGCGCTGCAAGCATCGTCTTGAGCGCCTGATAGTTCTCGATAATACCGTTATGTACAACGTAGATCTGCCCCACTTGATGCGGATGAGCGTTGCGTTTGCTGGGTGCACCATGGGTGGCCCAGCGAGTGTGACCAATACCAACCGTATCAGTCGTCTTGTGGCGAGCTGTTAGCTCATTCAGCGCAGCCACCTTACCCTTTGTTCGGAGGAGTGTTGGCGCAGTATCTTTATCAAGCGTGACGATACCAGCACTATCATATCCGCGATATTCAAGACGCTTGAGCTCCGTCAGCAGCACACCCTGCGCTGGCCGCGTTCCGATATATCCAACTATTCCACACATAGATACTTTCCTTTCCTCTTGTATTATGGCGCTTTGGTCTTTGCCTTCTAGTGTACTCTCATTTTTGAACAATTTTGCAAGAATGTAAAAATTACAATGATTTTTCTCTGTTAGATTATGTTGGTGTTTTTACATCAATAGTACTTTACCTATAAAAATAGATAAAAATGGCAAAATAGCAAGACCGAATGCAGCGCCCACCTTCAGCTATAATTAAGCCGATATACGCATACTTATAGACGAAGATAACACGATATGTTCGACATTTTTTCGACGAAGGGGTATACTAAATGGTATGAGTAGAGAAACGATTTTAGTCACTGGTGGCGCTGGGTATATTGGCAGCCACACCATTATCGAGCTTATTGCAGCAGGATTTAGCGTCGTCGTTATTGACAACCTCGCCAATGCCAGCCACGAAAGCCTGCGACGCGTCGAAACGATTACTGGTACAACCATCCCCTTTGTCGAGGCAGATGTGCGCGACCGATCAGCACTCGATGCGATTTTTACCAAGCATGATATCAGTGCTGTCATTCACTTTGCTGGACTCAAAGCAGTTGGCGAGTCGGTCGAGAAGCCGCTCGAATATTATGACTGCAATCTTAGCTCAACCCTCACCCTCTTAGCCGCTATGCGCCAACATGGGGTGTATCGGCTCGTTTTCTCGAGCTCCGCAACGGTCTATGGCACACCAGAGTCATTGCCACTCACTGAATCATCACGCACTGGCACCGGTATTACCAATCCATACGGCTGGACGAAATATATGATTGAGCAGATCATTCGTGACTATTGCACGGCACACCCCGACTTCCAAGCGACCATCTTGCGCTACTTTAATCCGATTGGTGCCCATGCATCAGGTATGATTGGCGAAGATCCAAATGGCATCCCTAATAATCTCTTGCCTTACGTTGCACAAGTTGCGGTTGGAAAATTGCAAAGCGTTGGTGTGTTTGGTGATGACTACGACACACCTGATGGTACCGGTGTACGCGACTACATTCATGTCGTTGATCTTGCTAAGGGACATGTGGCTGCCCTATCACACATGAAGCAAGGCGAGCACACCTACAACCTTGGCACTGGCCATGGTACCTCTGTTTTGGAGATCATTAGCGCCTTTGGCAAAGCGTGCAAACATGACATTCCATACGAGATAAAACCACGCCGAGCTGGTGATATTGCAGCTTGCTATGCCGACTGCAGCAAGGCACAGCAAGAGCTTGGTTGGCATGCAGAGCTTTCGATCGAGCAAGCCTGTGAAGACTCCTGGCGCTGGCAATCTCATAACCCAAATGGGTATAACGGTTAAATTTAAATAATACCCCATGGGGTATTTTGCAATGAATAATATAGATGTACGTTCAGTTTGAATATATTATTTGTTCGTACTATAATTTTGCTGTTCAAAATATTGGTCTATTAACAATCTGTGCTTCTCGTGTGAACAATAAATGTATTCAGGCTGTGCTCGTCTGCCAAATGTAAACCTACGAAAACAAAAACAGCCCACTATTTACGGGCTGTTTTCTAGTGCAAATAGCAAAAGTTAGCTTACTCGAGCAATTCTACTCTTGACCAGTCGCTTGATTGATCCGGGTTGAGGAATCTGGCTTGCCTTCGCCAGCGTCGAAGCGCATTTCAATGTTGTACTTTTTACATACTTCTGCTTCAGGAATAGCCTTTTCCGTGTCACGATCACCACCGTTAGCAAAGATGAGTTGGTCGCCTGGGTACTGGCCGGCAACCATCTCGAGAGACTTGATCTGCGTTGGGTCTTCGTCGATTGATAGAATCACTTGGTCGACATCTTTGAGGGCGCGCATGAGACGCAGGCGATTGCTTTCGTTGAGGATAATTTTGCCTTTTTTCAGCAACTGCTGTTTGTCATTATTGACAATAACAATAAGTTTGTCGCCCATCGCGGCAGCCGCTTCGATCATATCGATATGACCACCGTGGAGCGGGTTAAAATAACCACTGACAATTACTACTCGCATTTATTACTATCTCCTTGTTGTTTATCGTTAGAAAGCTTCTGTTGCTATATTATACCATTACTCTTGTATATCTCGACACCATCCCCTATTTTACGCTATAATACAGCTATGACAAAACTGCTTATCACCGGTGGTGCGGGGTTCATTGGCTCGAACTTCGTGCATTATACCGTTCATCACAAGCCGGAATATGAAATCACTGTCGTCGATAAGATGACATATGCTGCGAACCCGCACAATCTTGATGGAGTGCGCGAGCAAATCACCTTCGTGCAGGGCGATATTTGCGATGCTGAGCTGATGGATCGCTTGATTGCCGAGACAGATATCGTTGTCCACTTTGCGGCGGAGAGTCATAACGATAACTCACTGCGCGACCCAAAACCTTTCCTCGACACTAACGTGTATGGCACGTACACTATTTTGCAAGCAGTGCGTAACCACAACAAGCGCCTCCATCACATTAGCACCGATGAAGTGTTTGGCGATCTAGCACTAGACAATCCGAACCGCTTTACTGAGGAGACACCATATAATCCATCCAGCCCCTACTCGAGCACCAAGGCATCAAGTGATATGCTAGTCCGCGCCTGGATTCGCAGCTTTGGCGTGAAGGCGACGATTAGCAACTGCTCCAACAACTACGGCCCTCGCCAACACATCGAGAAGTTTATCCCGCGGCAAATCACTAACATCCTGAGCGACATCAAACCAAAGCTCTACGGCACGGGCGAGCAAGTGCGTGACTGGATTCACGTTGATGACCACAACTCAGCAGTGCACTTGATTCTCGAAAAAGGCACGCTGGGCGATACCTACATTATTGGTGCAGACAACGACCACGTCAATAACAAAGCGGTAATCGAGATGATCTGCGACCTGATGGGCAAAGGCAAGGATTGGTATGAGCACGTCAATGATCGCCCCGGCCATGACATGCGCTACGCCATGGACTCAAGTAAGCTGCGTCGCGAGCTCGGCTGGCAACCACAATATACCGACCAAGATGGCATGGCTAACGGCCTGCGCCAAACCATTGAGTGGTACAGCACCAACCGCGACTGGTGGCAAGCCCAAAAAGCCGCTGTAGAAGCAACCTACGCGAAGCAAGGACAATAAGCCAATGCCCGACATCCCCAGCAAAACTCGCGTGAGCAGCAAGATCGCCTACCAAAACCCGTGGATCACCATCCACGAAGACCAAACACGCGACCACGCAGGCAACCTGGGGGTATATGGTTATATGGAGTCGCGAAACTCGTGCATGGTCGTTGCTATCGACGAGCATGAGCGAATCTACCTGGTACGCGGCTTCCGCTACCCCTCACAGAGTTTTGGCTGGGAATTGCCCGGCGGTGGCGGTGATGGCGAGGATCTGCTCACCGCCTCCAAGCGTGAGCTAGAAGAAGAGACTGGTATCGTTGCCTAGTCGTGGGAGAAGCTTGGTGAGGCGTACGTGTGTAACGGCCTGATGACTGAGAAAATGGCGGTGTGCTTGGCACGAGACCTATCTTTTGGCGGCAATAAAGAACAGTCGGATGAAGTATTTAGCGATATGCGGTTCTTCACCCACGAGGAAATTAACCGGCTCATTGCCCACGGCGATATCAACGACTGCCAGACACTGGCTGGCCTCCATTATTATCATGTATGGCGAAAGGAGAACGCATGAATTTTGACCCATCAACCTACAACGACCTTACCGTGACTGAATCGCCAATCCCGGGGCTATTCGTCATCAAGCTACCCGTCCATGGTGACAACCGTGGGTGGTTCAAAGAAAATTACCAGAAGGAGAAGATGGAAGCGTTGGGGCTACCCGCCTTTACTATTGTGCAAAACAACATCAGCTTCAACGATAAAGCCGGTGCAACACGTGGGCTACACGCCGAGCCCTGGAATAAGTTCATCAGCACTGCTAATGGCCGCGTGTTTGGTGCGTGGTGCGACGTGCGCCAAGGCCCAACATTTGGCCAGACATTCTCTGTAGAAATTAATCCTGGCACAGCGGTATTTGTGCCTAAGGGTGTGGCAAATGGCTATCAAACGCTAGATGATAATGTGGCGTATACCTACCTGGTTGATGCCCATTGGTCACCAGAGGCACAGTATACCTTTGTTAATCTCTTTGACCCAGCGCTGGATATTGCGTGGCCGCTCGGCAAAGACCAGGCAATCATCTCCGACAAAGACGCTGCGCACCCCCTCCTGCGCGACATACAGCCAATGGAATTATAAGACGAAAGGAAGCACGCATGACAGATCACACCTCTACCCTCATCATTGGCGCCAACGGGCAGCTAGCCAAGGCAATGCAGCAGCAATACCCCAATGCTCGGGCAGTCGGGCATAATGAACTCGACCTCTGTAGCGCAGCAGCTATTGCAAACTTCGACTGGTCTGGCATTAAGACGATCATCAACACTGCTGCTTATACCAATGTTGACGGCGCAGAAACATCGGAGGGCCGCGCAGCAGCCTGGCGCATCAATGCCCAAGCGGTGGGACAGCTTGCTCGTATCTGCTCCGAGCGAGATGTTACCTTGGTTCATGTGTCGAGCGATTATGTTTTTGATGGCGAGACAACACCACACACCGAAGATGAGCCGCTTAGCCCCTTGAGCGTCTATGGTGCATCCAAGGCAGCGGGCGATATTGCTGCCAGCACCACGCCGCGGCACTATATTATCCGCACTAGCTGGGTGATTGGCGATGGTAAAAACTTCGTGACAACGATGCTCGGCCTGGCCGCAAAAAATATCGCACCAACAGTGGTAGCAGACCAAATCGGCCGCCTGAGCTTCACGCCAGAAATTGCACGGGCGATTGACCACTTGGTAGAGAACAAAGCGCCATATGGCACCTACAATGTGACAAATAGTGGCTCATTGGCAAGCTGGGCAGATATCACACGGCAGATCTTTGCCTTGGCGGGGCGCAACGACTTACCAGTGACAGACACGACCACCGCCGAGTATTTTGCCAATAAGCCTGGCGTCGCGCCGCGACCACTCAATAGCGACCTTAGCCTTGAAAAATTACACGCGACTGGCTTTTCGAACCAAGACTGGCGCAAGGCACTACGTGAATATGTTACTCTAAATACTCATTAAAATAGTCCTTGGCTATTTGTCATAGCTTTTAGATTATCATCTCACAACGTCAATAATTTTGTTTGACTTCGCGCACTATTTAGAGTGACTGACTATTTCGTACACTGTTATATATTCCCATTATCTTCGGTATTATGGTACTATAACTATATCTGGTATGATAAGTATATAGTCTCAAAAAGGAGTTTTACGTATGAAAGGTATTATTTTGGCAGGTGGTTCGGGTTCGCGCCTGTGGCCAATTACTAAGGCAATTAGCAAACAGCTGATGCCTATTTATGACAAGCCAATGATCTACTACCCTCTCACCACACTGATGCAAGCCGGGATTCGCGACATCCTTGTCATCACGACGCCAGACGACCAAGCAGGCTTCCAGCGCTTGCTTGGTGATGGTGCGCAGTGGGGTATTAATCTGCAATATGCTATTCAGCCCAGCCCCGATGGCTTGGCGCAGGCATTTATCATTGGTGAGGAGTTTATTGGTAACGACAAGGTGGCGCTCGTCTTGGGTGACAATATCTTCTACGGCGCAGCGCTCGATGACTCACTGCGTGCCTGTACCGACCCAGATGGTGGTGTGGTTTTCGCTTACAAAGTATCTGACCCAGAGCGGTATGGCGTTGTAGCCTTTGATGATAACAATCATGCGGTATCGATCGAAGAAAAGCCCGCCCAGCCTAAGTCGAACTTTGCAGTGGTAGGACTCTATTTCTACGACAATGATGTGGTAGAAATTGCGAAGAATGTCCAGCCAAGCGACCGTGGTGAGTTAGAAATTACCTCTGTAAATGCTGAGTATCTGCGTCGCGGCAAACTGAAGGTCCAGACACTAGACAACGGCGATGTATGGCTTGATACTGGGACAATTAGCAGCCTAACCGATGCTGAGGACTTTGTGCGTGTTGTGCAGAACCGTACCGGCCAAGTCGTTGGCAGCCCCGAAAAGACGGCGCATACCAATGGCTGGATCACCGATGAGCAGCTTGCCGAGCTTGCTGCACCACTAAAAAAATCAGGTTACGGAAATTACCTCTCGGCGTAGTATAATAATACCAATATGAAAACGAATACCAAGACAGTGTGTGTGATCGTCCCAGCCTACAACGAAGCGACGGTCATCAAGGACGTGATCAAACAATCCAAGCGAGTCTTTGCTAAAGCTAAGGCTGCTGGCTATGCGATCGACGTCGTGCTAGTCAATGATGGATCGAAGGACGACACACTTACCCAAGCCAAAAAAGGCGGCGCCATCACGATCGATCATATCCTTAACTCTGGTGCAGGCGGCGCAACTTTAACGGGCCTATCCTACGCTCGGCAGCATGACTATGACATTGCCGCCACGATGGATGCCGATGGCCAGCACGCGCCAGAGGATGTGCTGGCGGGTATCGCGCAGATCGATGAGCGCCAGGCTGATTTACTCATTGGTAGTCGCCTTATTGATAGCACCGGCATGTCCAAGACGAAGGTGCTCGGTAACAAAGGCTTGAGCTTGATCACCAAGCTCTTGTTTGGTATCAATGTAACAGATTCACAGTCGGGCCTGCGTATTTATTCGCGCCGCGCCATCGATGATCTCGACTGGAAGTCGACCGGTTATGAATTTTGCTCAGAGATGATTTGGCGTGCCAAGCAAGCGGGGATGACAATTGGTGAATACCCAATCAAGGCAATCTACACCGACTACTCCCGTGCCAAGGGTCAAAACAACTGGAATGCCATCAATATCGTCAAACGCTTATTCAAACAACGCTTAACGGAGCTCTTCGAATGAGATATTTTGCTCTTGTCTTGCTCAATGTGCCAATTATTCTTCTGGCGCTCGTCAACATCATTACCCAATACAAACTAAACAAAATCACCGTCACTCGCTTACGCCACCAGGTGGTGATGTGGTTGGTGGTGATGGCGGTGCTGCTGAGCTGCTTCCCGCTGTATAATATTTCGATTGGCCACCCACCGTTTGATTCGTCAGAATTAAGCTTGTTTGATATCGTCCAGACGACAGCGATCGTGTTGCTCTTCTACATTGTCAACACGCAGCGCCAACGAATTGACCAAAACGAACGCCGCGTGCGCGACCTCCATCAAGAATTGTCAATTAAACTCTCGGCTCATGACAAAAAATAAATCACTCGATATCGTCATCCCCTACTGGGGTGAATTTGCCTTACTCAAAGAAGCAGTTAACTCTGTCTTGGCCCAGACAAGCGACGACTGGCACCTAACCATCCTCGACGACCACTACCCATCGACCGAAGCGCGCGATTATTACACAAAACTCGCCGACCCACGCATCACCTATATCCGGCACAAGAAAAACCTCGGCATTACCAATAACTTCAACTTTGCCGTCCAGTACGTAACGGCACCGCACTGCATGATTGTCGGTTGTGATGATCGGCTCTTGCCGGAGTGCGTAGCAGTGGCACTGCAGACAATTGGCAAGGCAGATTTTTATCAGCCAGGAGTGCAAGTGATTAATGATAAGGGGCAGCTATATCTCCCATTGGTTGATCGTGTTAAGCGATTTTTGCAACCTCATAAATCAGGGCTTTACTCAGGCGAAAAACTTGCAACGTCTCTGAGTCATGGCGACTGGCTCTACTTTCCATCGATCGTCTGGAAGACGGCGACGCTCAAGCGATATTCCTTTGATGCAACATATACTATTTTAGAGGATCTTGTTTTGGTGTTTGATTTTATTCTTGATGGAGCAGTGCTTGCCTTTGATCAGACTGAGACCTTCCAATATCGGCGCTTTGCCCAGTCGCTCTCAAGCAAAGAAAAGTCAAAGGACGGCGTGCGCTTTGCAGAAGAAAACGAGGTATATACTAGCTATGCTCAGCGCTTCGCATCAGTTGGCTGGCACAAAGCTGCTCGGGCAGCGCGGCTTCATATTACATCACGGATTCATCAGTTGTTGTCGTAGTTGGTGTAATTTGCATATCTTCTAACCTCTATAGAAAAATATTGGGGGTTATTTTTGTGAATAAATTAGTATCTCTTTGTTCTTACATTACTGCATGGTAAAGCTTGAAAATGGTATTCATGAGCAGTAATTTGTTTATTATTTTTGTTAGCTAATCTCACCTACATCATAGACGAGGTGATGGGTGTGAAAATTGGTTTTTATTCTTTATAAAACACTCTGGTTAAGTGTTGTTGCGGGACTTAAAAAGAGCGTGCGTCTTGAACAAGATAAAGATACGACAAGAGCATGAGAAATTTGAGTTCTTCTATATCAAGAAATATTACTTCTTTGCGCCGCACGACAAAACCGGCTCAGTTTCCTCGAGCCGGTTTGTTTCATTATATACTCTACCTTACGTTTGCTTCGGTCGTTTCGGTTTTTTCTTTATCGACCTCAGCAAATTTGCGCTCGACCGCCATGATGTATAGCTGCATAAAGATTGGGCGAGGTAAGACATCATACAGATACCAAACCAGTGTTTTCTTGGCATGTGGGAGCTCGGTGTTTTTCCACGGAGTGAGTGCAAAGTACTTTTGCCACAGCAGCCGGTTGGGGTGCTTGTTGCCAACTTCCCACGGTTTACCCTGAATGCCATAGAGCGAGTGAATAATCTTGGGACTGTAATAGTTAGTCATAATCTCGTCGTAACTATAGAAATACGGCTGCTTAAGATTATTAATGCGCAGCAGATCTTGCGGCCGATAAGCATAAAACGCACTGGAGAAATTATAGGCAATATCGAGCGTCTTGATCTGCCCGCGGAACATAACATTACAGAGGTCTTGATCGGCAATGACGTAGTCGCTTTTCTTCGACAGATGCTCGACGACTTGGCTCGACACATCATCTTTGAGCCATTTTTTGTGATTGATGAGCATGATACCACAGTTGTAATAGCCATCGGTAGGCTGGAGTCCAATCGTTGCTTTGTGCTGATTGGTGAGAGTGTCGTAGGCCAGTGCCATGATATTTTTCTCAAAATCAAGCTCCAGCAAGCCATCAAGGGAGCTGGTAATGATCGTGTGTGGGTTGAGGTAGAGTACGCGATCGGTCTTGATATCAAGATCGGCTAGCGCCAGCATCTTGAGCCACGTCACATACACACCGTGCCACGGCTTGACGCCTAGCTTCTGTAATTTCTTGTGGTACGCGTTAGGGTTGATGAATGTCAAATAGGCATTGGGGTATTTTTCAACCAACTTTTTGAGGCGATCTTTGCTTTGCTTGCTTAGCTTATACCCACAATAAAAAATATGAATCTCGTCGAGCGTCTTATTGTTCTCAAGCAATGATGCGATCGAAATCGCACTGACAACTGCGTAGTTATCGTCACTTTGATACAAGACGTTTAAGATTTTCTTTTTGACTCTGGGCATGGCCTGCCTCTCTCCTTTATTCCACCGCTGCTATGTTTTTTACGTAGTTTTCCAGTAATGGCTGGTAGCTCTCACTGATGAATCCGGTGTTGTGCAGCTTCGACAAATTCATATCGCTATACATTGGTCGAGGCGCAAACGGAATCTTATCTTTACTATACTCTTGTGTTGACACTTTTACAACCCTATCGCGATCGTGCCCTGCATATTCGAATACATCCTCGGCAAGCTCTGCCCACGATTTGATCGGCCCAGAGTTAGAAACATGATACAAACCATACTCAGCCTTGGTATCTATCAAATGCTTGGTGGCGCGCGCGATCTCCGACGCAAAGGTTGGCCGACCATATTGATCATCCACAACCTTGGGATTAATGCGCATGTCAGCCAGGCGCTTCATCGTCCGCGGGAAGTTGTGCCCATCGCCAATCACCCAGGAGACACGCAGCACATAATGGCGCGGCGCAAGGCTAACCAGTAGATCCCCTGCTGCCTTGACATCACCATAGACCGACAGTGGTGAGAGCGACTCATCCTCACCATGGTTTTTGTTCGTCCCATCAAAGACATAGTCGGATGAGTAATGCACCAATGTAATATCATGCTCCAGCGCTACCTTGACGAGATTGCGTGGGCCAACCGCATTGACCTGCCAGGCTTTGGTGCGGCCCTCAAGCGTTTCTGATCCATCGGCATTGACGAACGCCGCCGCGTTGATAATAACATCCACACCCGACCAATCATACCCAAGCACCTGCTCTTCGTCCGAAATGTCGAGCTGCTGGTGGCCCAGCGCCGTTGCCTTTGGATATATTTCTTGGAGCGCCCGCCCCACTTGGCCATTACAACCCAATATTACAATCCCCTTGCTCATATACCCTCCTTTGTTTCCGCTATTATAGCACAGTTAGCGTAAGCTTTTTGAAATATCTGAAATCGCATGGTCGATGTAGGATAAAAAACACGCTGATAAGCCATTTTACTACTGTTAAACGCTCATATAGTCTCGCTCAATCCCCCTTGGGATATCATTGCAATCAATTTTGCCACGTAGTAAGCTAGGAGAATCTGAATCTCACAGCCTCTCTTGGTGCTGGATTTTCTCCCGCACTTACCTTGATGAGCTGTGAAATCAATCGTTATGATCAGTTGTTGGCTCTGACACAAGGGGGGCCGGTGTCTCGTAGACATCGACCCTTTAGTGATCTATCGGAGGGGTATAGAAAGACAGAACGTGAAGATTTTGCAATTTAGGTAGAGGCGATGAAGGCCTGATAATCTCTTGCAAAAAGCCAATAAGATTTACTTTGCAGCGGCAAACAATACTACGCAGCCATACAGCGCAGCTGCCGGCGATAAACTGCCGCGAGCAGCACCGCTTGGATGATGCCTGCCACCATAAAACACAGCACACTACCCAGCATCGCATAGTGCTGCACCACGCTATATGACACGACTGTGAGTACGATATTACTCAGCAAAAGTATATAGAACTGCCCTTTAAACTCGCGCAGCACGGTGAGGATATTGATATAAATCGACACCAGCGCATTAGCCACCGCTCCCACCACCATGATGAGCAGCTCAGTGCGATAATCAGTAATACGCGCATTAAAAATGAGAGTAAGAAGCGGTGCCCCAACCAGCCACGTCGCAATCAGTGTCAGCGCACTAATCCCCAAGACGATGAGGATAATTTTGCTCACCAGCGCGTGGAACTCAAGGCGCTTCTGCTGATGATAGAGCTCCGACAGCTGCACGATATTGGGCTGAATAATGAAGGTAATAAACAGCGAGAGTAATGTAATGGGCATAGCCATAATACCAAAATACGCGATCTCGTGCGTGTGGAATGTATCGAGAAAATAGCGCGGAATATTAAGCGAAAACATCGTCAAAAATGTGGTAAGAAACACTGGTGCGCAGCGCCGCATGATCATACCAACATGACGCAGCTTGGGCACGAGATGATCGATATGGGGCTGGATAGATTCGTACCGCTGTACCTGTTGCCAATCATACAACACAAGCATGAGAGCATTAACCACCACAATTGCCACCACCCCCCACAGTACACTATGCATAAGCATATCGACGAGCAAAAATGCCACAAAGCCCCCTACCGCCTTAATCGTAAGCGAATAGCCAACGATGTAGAGCCTGTGGTGAATCTGCAGCACGCCATAGAGTGCGTCGGCCACTGCCTCCAGCGCCTTGAAGAGTACGAGCGCGATGATGATACTCGACTTCACGACATCATAGTGATTTGCCACGCAAAACAGCACCGCACCCACCATCATCACGATCGACGTCACGAGTTTGACGGCAAGGTAACTGCTGCTACTAAACTCTTTGCGCACATCCGACACCTGATAAGTACGCCCACCCCACAAACCAATCGCCCAAAACACCACCGAGAGCGACAGCGCAAAGGAAAAAATTCCCGAGTCCGCAATGCCATTCAGCCGCGTAATAAGCAGCAGGAGCGCTGGTGAGATGGCACTTTGCAAAAAGGAGCCGATGGAGTTCCAGATATAATTTTTAGATTGCATAATCTTATTTAGTATACCACTGGTTGGTTATTTCCTGCGATTTAGACCATAATTTGCTCTGTTGTGATTTGTGCTCTATAATCAGGCGTGTTATGAAGAAATATTGGGCATTATTCGAATCATTTATTGCACGGCCAGAGCGGGTCTTTCTTTCGCTGTGTTTGTTGTTTGGCTTATTGTCGGCGTTTTTTGTGCCGCAGCTGTCGGTGAGTGATGAAAATATGCACTACTTGCGGGCGTATGCGCTGGCAGATGGGCGCTTAGAATCCAAGCGCTGTACCTACCCAGCGGACGTTAATGGCCGAGCATCATCAGTGTATCATGGCAATATCAGCGCTGATTATTCGCGCCCCATCAACCGCTCAGATCTCAAGACAACAAGCAAATGCAACAGTGCTGTGGGCTATGCCCCTATTATGCATGCACCGCAAACGCTTGGTATTTTCATCGCTAATATCTTCAATGGGTCGACAGGCCTAACGATTCTCTTTGGGCGGATTGCAAACTTGCTGTTCTACGCGCTCAGTGTATTTTTCATTATCAAGTGGGTGCGCATTGGTAAGTGGGTCTTTGCAGTAGTGGGGCTGCTACCACTGATGGTTCATCTCGCTGCTTCGCTCTCGAGTGATGTCATGACGAATGTGGCGATATTCCTCATTACCGCCCTGACTCTCAATCTCTACACCCAAGAAACACCGATCCGCCGCAAGCAAGTTGCTGGCCTCTTAGCTATAGCGGCGCTGCTGGCATTGACCAAGGCAGTTAATGGTTTGCTGCTCTTCCCGCTTCTGTTTTTGCCAGGGCGGCTCTTTATCCCAAACACCGAGCTGTCGAAATTGCCATCACTACTCAAGAAGCTCCCCTTCAGCCTACACAAGTGGGCGCTGATCGCGGGCGCTGGCATTGTATCGCTGGCAGCACTGCTCATCTGGCAAAAGATCTATGATGGTGCGCTCCTTTCATCTGGCGCAGCCGATAATCCACTGCATCATAACCCGCTTGGGTTTATCCGCATCCTCTTTAATACCTACATCAATCCAAACATCGGCTACACCGACATCGTGGTACGTGGGAGTGTGGGTGACTTCTCAAGCTTCAAATATCACCTGCCGCTCTTTGTTTTGATTCCACTCTTTCTACTGGTCTTTCTTGCACTCATCAAGCGCGATAAGACTGAGGAGCAAGCACTCGCCCCAGCTGTTATTCGCCTGGCCGCAGCCAATCTCACTACTATTGCCGTTTTCATTGCGGCGGTTTCATACGCGATGTACACCGCCTGGGCACTGCTACCAATTCGCTTTGGTGCTGGTGCATACTACGCCGATGGAGTGCAGGGGCGTTACTTTACGGCACTACTCGTGCTCCTCATCCCTTGTGGTGTGTGGCTGCGTAAGTATATTTGGTTCAATACTGCTTCGGCTAAGGTATTTCATACCCTTATATTCTTTGGCTGCGGGGCAATTTTGTTGTACTACACCTTTGGCACCTATTGGGCCTACCACGCGCCGATACCAGTGCCACCGGTGGCGTAAGAGAAAATATTCTCTGTCTCTCAAAGCTCTTTGTTTTTCTGCTTGTTTAGCTTGTACTCCATCTGCTTAAATCTCAATGCTTTCTTTTGGCATCAATTCCTCCACTCCATTATTTCATCTGATTTATCGTTATCCTAACGAATTTTAGCACTGGTACTGGGAGATTGGGTCTATAGACTCTGTCGTATCTTGAAGGAGGAATCATACAAAATATATGATTCTATAAAAGTTTTAAAATCCTTCTTTTCACCTTCCCCTTTCAATACGCTTATGCTATAGTGACATAGAACACTAATAGCACAAGCATTATGAAATCATTACGTACTCTATCCAAAAAACGCCTCACAGTCATCATTAGTATTGGCATTGCGCTCGTCGCCGCAGGCGGTTATGGCGCTTATATCGCAACGCGCCCTGCCCCGCTGCCACCTCTGTCGGATGAGCCAACACCAACCCAAAAACAAACGCAGCACAAGACCGATGCCGCCACGAAAGAATCATTTTTAGACAATAACACAGATCATAATACGACCAATGCCAAAGACACTTCGCAGCAGCGCACCACCCAGGCTCAGCCCGCGCCAGTCCCGGCCTCGGCCAAGCACATCGACCTCTCTGCCGAGCAGTCGGGCGAGACGGTTGTCGTCACTACCAAGCTGAGAGAGCAGGGTTTTTCCTCTGGTCAGTGCGTGCTGACGGTCACCAGTGGCGGGCAGCGCTCCGAGCAGCACGCTGCCATCATATATCAACCAGAATATTCCACCTGCGCAGGATTTTCGCTGCCAGCTCGGTCGCTCCCCAAAGGTACGTGGCATATCTCTCTCGCTGTCACGCCGCTTGGTGGCAAGGCACTCACGAAGACACTCGATAAGGAGATTCGCTAGATGATGGCTCGGTCATACTTCACTAGTCACTCCTTTTTGGCACGCTGGCGGTATATCCTGGCAGGTGTGTTGTGCGTAAGTGTATGCGCCGCTACCATCCTCCCCCACCCAGCCCAAGCAGTGACGGCAGCCGATTGGCGAGCGGGCAATATCGTTGATGATTTGCTCTTTACCAATAGCGACGATATGTCGGTGGCAGATATTCAGGCGTTTCTCAATAGCCTCAATCCACAGTGCGACACCTACGGCCGGCAGCCTGCTACCGAGCATGGCCGGCGCGATATTAGCCGGGCGCAGTATGCCGCCGCTCGAGGTTGGCACGGGCCACCATATGTCTGCCTCAAGGACTATTATGAAGTGCCCAAATACACACCGGGCAATTACATCCCCGCCAATAACTTCGGTGGAGCAATCCCTGCTGGAGCAGTTAGTGCTGCGCAGATTATCTACGATGCTGCCAAGCAGAATAACCTCAACCCCAAGGTGCTATTGGTGAAGATCGCCACCGAGTCGGCTGGCCCGCTCACCTCCGACACTTGGCCCCTCCAAAACCAATACACCTATGCGATGGGCTCACACTGCCCCGATAGTGGCCCGGGTGGCAGCGCCAATTGCGATCGCAACTATGCTGGCTTCTCGATGCAAGTTGCCTCAGGGGCACAGCTCATCCGCTGGTATCTGGATAGTATGCAGCAGCCTTGGTGGTCGTACAAAAAGCCGTTTACGACCAATCGTATCCTGTGGAATGTGGTGCAACGAGGCTGTGGTGCTGGCGATGTGTATATCGAGAGCAAGGCCACAGCGGCACTCTACACCTACACACCCTACCAGCCCAACCAAGCAGCCCTGGCTAATATGTATGGCCTGGGCGATCATTGCAGCGCCTATGGCAACCGCAACTTTTGGCGCGTGTGGAATGACTGGTTTGGCTCGACTCAGCATAGCCGGCCACTGATTAGCTTCCGCTCACACAGCAGCTACGTCGGCTGGACAGGGGTAATTCATAACCGTGGCATTACAGGCGTCACTGGTCAAAGCAAGGCAATGCAAGCTCTCACGATCGATGGTGAGGTAAGTTATACCTCATACAGCAACGAGCGCGGTTGGCAGCCCACTGTGCACGGCAGTATGCACTCGGGTACAACAGGGCTTGGCCGACCAATCACCGCCGTCAAGATCCAGCCAACTGGTACTCTCGCCCAAGCGTACGACATCTACTATCGCGCCCACGTGAGCTACATTGGCTGGATGGGTTGGGCTAAGAATGGTGAAGTAGCTGGTGTAACTGGCGGAGCTAACAATGCTATCGAAGCGATCGAAATAAAGCTTGTGCGCAAAGGAACGCCTGCGCCTGAGCCATCTGGAGCAGCGTATAAAAATATTGCAACACATGGCGATCCATCACCCCTTAGACTCTCACTCAGCTCACATGTCGGTATGATTGGCTGGCAGCCAGAAGTGCGCGATGAGATGATGAGCGGCACCACCGGCCAGAGCCGCCGCATCGAAGCCATCAAAGCATCGCTCCACAACACAACGGGCCTGCCAGGCAATATCCAATATTCATCACATGTCAGCTATGTGGGCTGGCAAGATTGGAAACAAGCAGGTGATGTATCTGGCACAACGGGGCAATTCCGCTCCATCGAGGCAGTCCGCTTCTTGCTCACCGGCAAACTTGCCACTGCATACGATATCTGGTACCGAGGTTACTCACAATATGTCGGTTGGATGGGCTGGGCCAAGAATGGCCAACCAGCTGGCTCGACTGGCGCTTACCGGCAGCTCGAAGCACTAGAGGTGCGCCTTGTGCCGAAGCATACGCTCAATTTGCCCGGTGGTGCTTTTTATAACCCAACCAATACTGCTGTGCCCGATCTCTATCAACTGAGCTACGCTGCCCACGTAGGCTACATTGGCTGGATGCCCGATGTATTGCACCCCATTATGGCTGGCACCACTGGCAAATCTCGCTACCTCGAGGCAATCCGCCTTGGCAAGGCCGTGTCTCTGCGCGATGGCTCACCCATCACTATCCAGTGCGACGCAAAAACGGCTGGCCAGTGGCTCCCATCAGTCACACTCTCATCATCGCAGTCTTGTGGCACGACTGGCCAGCGCAAAGCGCTCGAAGCCCTCAAGCTTAACCTCAGTCCCGCCGACGCCACTCGCTACGATATTTATTACAACACTCACCTCTCCTGGGTAGGTTGGCAGGGCTGGAAAAAGAACGGCGAAGTAGCCGGCGACCGACCCGGCTCACATGTCGAAGCAGTGATGATTAAGCTGGTGGAGAAGAGTAACTAGTAACTACTAGATGTACAAAACAATCCTCCCACATCTGTGAGAGGATGTTTGTATATATCACAGCAAGGCAACAGCTTTACTCGTAAATCGCTGCCACCTTCTCCTCTATATTCTTCCACTGATAGTCGTTGGCAGTTTGGCGGCCACCAGCGATGAGTTTGTCACGCAGTGCTTTGTCTGCTCCCAGGCGCTCCACCGCCGCGACACCAGCCGCTATATCACCCTGTTGGTAGAGGAGACAGTTCTCACCATCCTTGAGGTACTCGACATTACCGCCATTAGGCACCACTACCGCAAGACCACCAGTTGCCATCATCTCGAGTGGTGGGTAGGAGAAGCTCTCGAGGATGCTTGTTTTGATGAGAATGTCACAGCTAGCGTATACTTCGCCGACCTTCTCAGGCGCAATGCGATTGTAGAATGTATCGACGCGGTACCAGTCCTTAGGCTCTTTGCGGTACGATAAGTATGAAATCTCATACTTCGCAGGGTCGAGCTGGTTGATAATACGGAAGGCTTCGTCGGTGTTTTTATACTCGCTCTTACTATCGCCCTCGACGAGGATTTTTATCTTGCGACCACTGTCAAAATCGCGCTCGCGGTATGGATAATACTCGATATCGATGCCGTTCGAGACATACTTCGCATCCTTACCAAACATATCTTTGAGCCACTTCTGGCACCAGAGCGACATCGTTACATAGCGCACACCCGACTGGTCACAGTACGATGCGTTGGCCGCGAAGCGTGGCCCACCCGTGCCGGGGATATAAAAATCAGTCTCGAAGTTTTGGACGAAGTAAAGCCGGTTGCGCACATTGGGATGTTTCTTGATAATCTCTACCGTTGACCACAGCGTCGCCACTTGCGTGTCAAAGAAGGCCTCTATCTTTGTCTTGTGCGCTGTAATAACATTAAAACCTGGCAATTCGGAGCGGTATTGGTAGGTCTTTTTGGCCTGCTTGAGGGCGTGCTTGCTCACTGAATCGATCAGCGTTACATCCCAGCCCGCCTTGCGCAGAATATCGGCATGCTTGACAGCAACGATCACTCCACCCGAGATATCCGTCGAAGGCAAAACAAAGCCAATATTGCGCGCCAAGCGCTCCCGCATAAACGATGCAAGTGTATAGCCAGTGTAGACCGTCGAATAATCATTGGTGGCAATCTTGTGTGCATTTTCACCCAGCTGAGTGCGCAGTGTTTTGTCGGTAATGAGGCGATCGAGCGCTGCATACCAATCGTTATCCGCGCCAACCAAGAGGCCCGTCTCGCCGTCCTTCACTTGCTCGGCAAAGGCCCCCACCTGGCTCGCCACCGTCGGCACCTTGACGAGGCCAGCCTCGAGCCATTTATTCTCAGACTTCGCACGGTTAAAGATCGTATCGACCAGAGGTGCAAGGATGATATCGCAGTCCACCATCACCTTAGGTAGTTCACGCCAATCGACAAAGCCTGAGGTCATCACCCGCTCTTTATACGGCTCAAGCGCGGCCGGCACATCGAGAATCCCGGCTATCTTGAGGTGGAGCTGCGGATACGCATCGAACAGCCGAATCAAGTCTGGGATGACCAGCTCAAAGTCCTCATTGTGCGTAATACTCCCACTAAAGTACCCAATGATCAGCTTATTCTCATCCTTCTCGATAATACCTTCCTTAAGGTCTTCCAGCGCCATGTTAGACGTCTTGATCATCTCATCAGAGGCAGCATTGCGGTTGATGAGGACATCACCGGTGGTGTACTTTTGCAGCTCATCGCGCAGTTGCGTTGTAGTCGTTACAACGTGATCACAAAGCTTGAGTGTCTCGCGCATGCGGTTTACTCCATCGTCGTAGAGCTGTTTGTTGGCTTGGTTCATCTGTTGGACGTATTTAATGCCGTCAGTGTACGTTTGATCGATGACAAGATCATCGATATCAAAAAAGCAGGTCTTGTTGAAAAACTTCGCTTGCTTGATAAATTCCCGCACCGTCTCTGTCACTGGGCAGCGGAAGAAGACGAAGCCACGATAATACTTGAGGTCATCCAGCGAGAGTCGATCATAAAACACACTCTCTACCGTTAGCCCCTGCGACATGAGCTGCTCCATCTGATGCGCCACGCGGTAGCGCTCGGGATGCGGCAGGGTGCAGCCGTTGATAAAGAGGATGTCTTTGTAATACTTCTGTTTGCGCTCGGGGAATTTACGATAATAAGCATACTTCGTGGCGCGCTTGCCAAAGCCGATCATTCCATCGTCTTTGATAATCTTCATGCTTTTCTTGGCGGCTTTGTGTACTTTACCGATCATACGTCCTCCTCTGGCGTTACGTGCGGGTTATATAGTGTGTTGTATCCTTTACCACAGAGTGCAGCAGTTATCTGAGCACTGGCAAGCGGTGTATCTGGCGCAAGGGCGGCAAGTTTGGTGCGCGCCACCACCACTGTTGGTGCGTCGATAGTACCAAGATTATAGCGAGCTGTCAAGTAGATGTGTTTGGTAAATGAGCGCCGACTGAGCTGCTGGAGTAGATCCACCACCGCTGGCTGCAAAATCGACGACAGGTTGGCAATCACCTGCTGCTCATCGGCAATCCGTGGTACCACCGCACCGATCATTGGGCGAGCAGCATCGGTAGCGAGGTGCTGCAGCGTGGCAGCAGGCAGCGCACCATGCTGCGTCAGGCATATCATGTCGGCAGTAGTCGTCTCGAGCAGCTGACCAACAGTGGTCGACTCATCGAACAACGCGGTGTCAGTGCTATATGCTTGGTCTAAGATATAGCTCATCTGCCACTGAGCGCCATACTGCGGGTCGCGCTCTACCTGGGTCTGCACCTGGCGAGCAGCGCTGTCTGCCTCGAGGGCGCGACGCTGCGCATCGATAACGTAAGGTTTGGCATCAAGGTCTTTCGCTGTAGAGGCTTGGTGAACACGCCAATAGTAGAGGATCTGCGGCACATGAGCAATCTGCTCGGGCTGCAAAGCCCGCGTCAGGCGCAAGAACAGCTCCCAGTCCTGCGTGCCATTATACGACCCATCTTCACCGCCAACCTCTGTGAGTAACTGGCGTGACATAACGGCAAAGTGCGTAATGTAATTCACTGCGCGCAAAAAATCTTCGTTCCAATCGGGCTTGAAAAATGGCTGATATGGCCGGCCGTGCTCGTCCATCTTCGTCTCATCGGTGTAGACAAACTGCGCGCCAGTACGGTCGATCGCAGCCGCAACCCACAGAAGCGCGTCGGGGTGGAGAGTATCATCATGGTCGAGCAGCGCAATGTACTCGCCCGTAGCCTGCGCGATGCCGTAGTTGGTTGCACCGGCAATGTGGCGGTTTTTGTCCAAAAAGAATGGTTTGAGCTGTGGTGTGTCCTCGGCTAGGTCACGAATCGCCTGACGGGTAGTCTCGTTAGTCGAGGCGTCATCAACGAGGATGAGCTCCCAACGTGGGTACGACTGAGCCACCACCGATTGCACCATCTCTCGCAGGAACGGAATTGGCGTATTATACGTCGGTACGATGATGGAGATACGCAGCTGCTCAGTAAGCGAGGCAAGCGCTGGTGGCTGCTCAGTGTGCTGACGCTGCCATGCGTCGTAGATGCGGCGCTGGCGATTATCGAGATAAGCCCGATACGGCGCCAGAAGGCAACGTACCGCGCGGTGGAGATGGCGATTAGCTTTGATAAGGTGCGTCAAACGATGTAATATATACGACATTTCTCCCTATTTCCAGGTATGCTTGAGCTTGGTAACACCACCCCACCGGCCATGATCATAATCACGTTGCACCGAGAAGTGCGGCCCCTCCTCAGTAAAGGCGATCGTCTTCGTGTCGTCCGCCCCCATCAAGCCAGCCTTGATGAAATAACTCCCCTCGTTGAGGTTGAGCTGCACAGTGTAGACCGCGCGATTCTTGTCAGCAATCTTCACTTTTTCTTGATAGGTGTTAGGGCCATAGACATACTCACCATTCTCGCGGAAGATTGCCACACCAACATGCTTAACCCCTGTTTGCTGCCATTCTAGCTCCACCGTCATAGTCTCGTTATACTCATACACCGTCTGCTCATTGCCATCGCTCCCGCGCAGGGTGATGTCGAAGTCGTCTGAGATTTGCTCGTCTAACCCTTCTGACTCGTTGTAGCTCTTAATGTTGCTCCGGCTATAGGCGGCGGCGATGCGATATGGCTTGCCGATCATCTTCACCTTCCCATCCTCGATAAACACCGCCTTGTTGCAAAAGCGCTCTACCGCCGACATATCGTGCGTGACAAGGATAACGGTGCGCTTTTCGCGCTTGAGCTTATCGAAATAAGCGTAGCATTTCTTTTGGAAGGCTTCGTCCCCTACTGCCAAGACTTCATCTAGCAGCAAGATATCGGCATGGGCACGGATGGCAATGGAGAAAGCCAGGCGCACCTGCATCCCGCTGGAATAATTCTTGAGCCGCTCCTCCATAAAGTCGCCCAGCTCGGCAAAATCGACAATTTTATCATACATTGCCTCCATCTCGTCGTGGCTAAAGCCGAGCAGTGCACCATTGAGAAAGACATTCTCGCGGCCAGTGAGCTCTGGGTTAAAGCCAACACCCAGCTCGATAAACGGCACCAGCGAGCCACCCACCTCGACGCTCCCGCTATTGGGGGTGTAGATGCCGGCAATTGTCTTGAGCAGTGTGCTCTTGCCCGAGCCATTGCGCCCAACAATACCAAAAAATTCACCTTTTTTAATTTCTAAAGATATATCCTTAAGCGGTGTAAACTTGCGATAGCCTTTGTTTCTCTTGAATATACCAGTAACCCGACTCTTTAGGCGGTTGGTTGGCTCTAAGGGAATTTTAAAGGTTTTTGTCAAATTATTAACTTGAATAGCCACATCGTCACTACTCTTTTTCATCTAAATATCCTCCGCAAAAAACTTTGATTTCTTTGAGAAATACCACACACCAACTGTAACCATCAGTAGAATAATAAATCCTGGAATCGCCAATCGCCAATCGTGTATCAAATCAGTCATTCTAACGATTGAGGCGTCTTGACTAATCATCGCATAGCGCGCATCCTGAATAATTTGCGCCACTGGATTGATAAACAAAATTTCAGCAGCTTTTTGACTACGTTCCATCACCATAGTTAATGGATAAATAATTGGTGTAGCATAAAATGCCGCTTGCAGAAAAATTTCCCAAATATAGCCAGTATCGCGAAACTTAACATTTAGCGCCGACAGTAACATAGCGATACCTAGAGCAAAAACATATAGCTCCAAAACTAACGGAATCATCCATAAAACATGCCAGGTGAAGTCCACACCGTTAATCAACGCAAACAATATAACCACTAGAAGATTAATTCCTAGGTTAATCAACGACGAAATTGTACCAGAAATAACGATGATATATTTTGGAAAGTTCAATTTACGTATCAGGTCGCCACGATTAACGATTGAGCCCAAGCCATTGCTAGTAGCCTCTGTAAAAAATGACCACAATACTACACCAAGCAGTAAGGTTACAGCAAAATGCGGCACGCCGCGATCCATTTGCAGAACATAGACAAAAACTACATACAAAATCGCGAACAAAAATAGAGGTTTCAAAACACTCCAAATATAGCCAAGTACCGAACCCTGATACCTTAGTTTAAAATCAGTTACTACTAGTTCCCGCAAAAGAATTCGATTCTTCCGATCCAACAGACCAACTCCTTTTTTCATGTACTATATTATAGAGTATAATTGATAATATGAACAGTCTTGCTATCATAGTCCTAAATTGGAACGGCGCAGATGACACGCTGAATTGTGTTGAGTCGCTGCAACAGCAGACTCTACGACCAGAGATAATTATTGTTGATAATAACTCAAGTGATGATTCGGTTGAGCGGTTTGAAGACCACATCAAATCTCAGAAGAAAGATGCGCCAATTTTAATTAAAAATAGCCAAAACTTTGGTTTTGCTGGTGGTATTAATACAGGCCTGATTTATGCAAAAGAACATAATTTTGAATATATTGGCGTACTTAATCCTGATGCCATTGCCGACAAAAAATGGTGCCGCGCCCTCGTCGATGAGCTTTCTACACACCTGGATTGCGGTATCGCAACCGGCATCATGCAGCGGCGCGATGGCAAAACACTTGACACAACTGGAGATTTCTATACCACCTGGGGACTACCCGGTCCACGAAACCGCGACGAACCTGTTAAAAATGCGCCGAGTAAGCCTGGCGAGGTTTTTGGTGCGACTGGTGGTGGAG
>CALBWN010000015.1 GCA_937974295.1 uncultured Candidatus Saccharibacteria bacterium | reverse complement strand
ACCACTGTAGAGACGGTGGCACGCAGCCTCGAATCCTTCTACAACGGGGACGCAACTGGTACGTCGGGCGAGCAAGGACACCGCTACCCGTCGGCCGAGCAGTTTTTGACCTCGCTTAATGGCACGGCAATTCGCCACATCCTCCCTGGGCTATCTGAGGATAGTTACCAATACCCATCGCGCAGTGGCCAGCAAGCGCTCTTTGTCCAGTCGCCAAGCAATGGTATTAGCAAAGATAGCGCCACGGTCGATCGCTTCGTCTACGAGCCGCGCGCCCGCGATGGTTCGCTCTGCGTCACCACCAGTCAAGAGTGCAGCCGTTTCTTCCTCTACTACCGGCTAGAGCGCGCACCAACAGTAACGATAACCATTACGAGCAACCACCAATGAAGCATAGTCCAGATGCTGGCTTTACCTTAGTAGAGATGTTGGTGACGATGGTGCTGGGCGTGCTCTTTGTTGGGACGCTCTATCAGCTATATATTGTGACGATCCAGAGCGCAACGGAGGCCAATCGTGATGCCAAGGCAAGCATTGTGGGGTATGAGCTGCTCCGCCGCGAAGTTGGCGATGGCACACCAACGCCGTGCACAAACCGCGCGGCCAATCGCAACCTCACGACCGACCACTCGCTCGATACCGATGGCTTACCTCAGCCTGTTAGTGCTACCATCATCATTGATTGCCCCTATAGCACTACCGCACCACAGATAAGCCGTGTATCGGTAACGGTACGCTACGGGCAAGGCTCTAGCCAATCGGAGGTTCGCCATGCGATTCTCAGCAGCCACTAATATCCGAGAGCGAATGCAGCAGCTCATCCGCCATATCTACCCTGCGCGACACCAACAGCGTGGCTTTACTGTGGTGGAAATGCTGGTGGTAATTCCGATCATCGTGGTAGTGGTTGGCGTGTTGGTTGCTGCCCTGGTGGGGTTGCTGAGCTCGATTGTTATTTCCAACCAGCGCGGTACACTGACGTATAGTATGGAAGATGCGCTTGACCAAATCGAGCAAGATGTCCGCCTAGCGACAAAAGTCGAGAGCAAGGCCATCGCAGCTAACTGGGCACAGCACTACGCGAGCGATAGTGTCTTGATCCTAACTCAATATGCCACCGATCGCAATCCCTCCGACACCCAACGTGAGCTCATCTATCTCAATAGCCAAGCCAACCCCTGCCGGACTCAAGCTGACCTAGCCGCCAAGCTCTACCGCACAAACAACCCTCTTACCGTCAAGGTTGTCTACTTTGTGCAAGGTACTACCCTTTGGCGGCGAACTATCGTGCCAAGCCAATACGAATTCAATGCTACCAACCCCAGCAACAACACGATGTGTGGCCAGCCCTGGCAGCAAAGCACTTGCAACTACACTGGTGGCCCTTGCAAAGCGCTCGATACACGCGTCGCGAATAATGTATCGAGCATTCGCTTTGGCTATGCAACAGGCTTTAATCAAGCGGCCAGCACCACACCAAACGATAGCACCACCGTCGTCTCTGCCACAGTGGATATTGCCGCCCTCAGCACTGGCCAGACCATTCACGCCCGAGGGTCGATGCAAGCCCGGCGGATTAATAATTAGCCACAATCGAGAGATAGGTATTGCACTGCCCGGTTATTTCTCGCCGTATCACACGATCAACCGAGGTGGCGGTGCGCAGTATATTGTTATTTTGGCAAAACCCTAGCACTTTTGCCCGTATCGCCAGCATCATACCATCTAAAAAATTCGTCGTACATCTGTGCTCAAAAAGCTTGTGTTTAATGAATGTTCGTAGTATGATCGTAATATAATCAGTAACAAGGAGGGGTAACTCTGTATGACAACAAAAACTCAACGTAACCTGCGCGGTTTCACAATTGTCGAGCTTCTCATCGTGATTGTGATCATCGCCATCCTAGCGGCTATTACCATCGTCGCTTACAACGGTATCCAGCAACGCGCTCGTGACTCTGCAGCCGCTGGCGCTGCATCGCAGCTCTCGACCAAGGTAGAGGCATGGAACAGCCAGAAGGGTGAATACCCAACAGCCGCGCAAGTCAGTAGCAATCTTGTTGACGATAAAGTAACTGAAGCAAAGATCGATCCTGACCTTAAGAAGAAGATCATCACATCTGGCACACCAAGCAACGACACTCCTGTCTTGTACACCCAGTGTGGTAGTGGTAAGGGTGCAAAAATCACCTACAAGAAGGGCGACAAAACCGAGGATATCGTCCGAGGCAGCTGCTAAGCTTATCCTCCCAATCAACAAAAACACCCGCTCTCTGGCGGGTGTTTTAGATATGCGAATGTATTACTACTGCACCTAGCGAGACACAATTATCAATGACAGCGACAAACCTCTGACTTTTTGTCTATTCCGTCGGCACTGGGAAGTCCGCCAAGAAGTGTGCAACATCGGTGCGGAGCTTAGCTAGCTCTGCCTCATCATCACGGTGGTCGATGGCTAGCCGCATCCACTCAGCAATCTGCGGCATATGCTGCGGCTCTAAGCCGCGCGTTGTTGCCGCTGGCATACCGAGGCGAATACCACTGGGGCGAAATGGCGGTAGTGGGTCATCAGGGACAGCATTGGCATTAAGCGTCAGGCCAATTCTATCCATCGCAATCTCCGCCGTCTTGCCATCAATCCCAAAGCTCGTGTGGACATCGGCCAAGATGAGATGGTTGCTTGTGCCACCCGTCACGAGCACAAAGCCGCGCTGTTGCAGCTCCTGTGCTAAGGCAGCGGCATTAGTCACCACCTGTTGAGCATAGGCGCGAAAGGCTGGTTGGAGCGCCTCGCCAAAAGCCACTGCCTTGGCGGCAATCGTATGCATATGTGGTCCGCCCTGAATGCCAGGAAAGACCGCTCGATCGATGAGTGTCGGAATATTCTCGAGTATCTTGGCTGGCCGCTTGAGTGGGTTGCCCACTATTCCTTTGCTAACGATGAGCCCACCACGCGGCCCGCGCAGCGTCTTGTGCGTCGTTGTCGTCATAACGTGAAAACCATAGTCAAGTGGATTCTCCGCTACCCCACCAGCAATCAACCCCGCGACATGCGCCATATCGGCCATGAGCAACGCACCAACCTCGTGGCCGATCGCCGCAAAGCGTGCAAAATCTAGCTGGCGCGGATAGGCACTAAAACCCGCCAGGATGATCTTTGGTCGATGTTCTTGCGCCATCCGATGTAGCTCATCGTAGTCAATCTCGCCCGTTCTCACGTCCTTCATTTTGTAGCGAACAAAATTATACTCACGAGCACTATGTGTCACAGGCGCACCATGCGTCAGGTGGCCACCATGACCCAGATCCATCGCGAGGATAGTATCGCCTGGCTCGCACCATGCAAAATACACTGCTTCATTCGCCTGAGCACCACTGTGCGGCTGGACATTAGCATGGTCAGCCCGGAAAAGTTGCTTGGCACGGTCGATCGCCAGCTGCTCCACTTGGTCGGTATACTGTTGCCCACCATAATAGCGCCGACCTGGGTATCCCTCGCTATATTTATTAGTAAAGACACTCCCAAGCGCCCGTAGTACATCACCAGAGACATAATTCTCACTCGGGATGAGCTCTAGGCCTTCGCGTTGGCGCTGCTGCTCACGGGCAATAAGGGTAGCAATAGTTGTTTCGTGCATGGGTAATACTCCTTGTTTGTTGGTTATATCTTGGGATTCGCTATGCACTTTCATCAGATCATATGTGTAGTATAGCACAGCTACCCAATGTGGGGAGTTGCAGTACTTGACTACGTGCGTCTTGAGCTTGCGATAGCTCTCTTTTTCTCTAGTAGTATTGACGTACTATCGCATCTCTTTTGATATTACTCTCTGGTGTGAAGACTAGACACTTGCTCGTGTAGTAAATATAGGCCTTGCGCACGGCTAGATGAAATAACAAAAAAGGGCTGATAGAGTTATTAGAAAAACTTCGCATTCTAACCTCCGCATTTCTTCTCGCAGCACGAGACGCTTGTGTTTGACAATATATCACCGATGATATATCGTACAAGCATGGGAACAGCAAAATATCTCCGTAATATCGGAACACTCATCCAAGAAACCCGCCAAGCGCGCGGTATGACGCAAGCCGAGCTCGCTGCAGCACTTGGCACGAGCCAGTCGGCCATCAACCGCATCGAAAAGGGTGGCCAAAACATCAGCCTAGAAATGATTGCTCGCATTGGCGAAGTGCTGAGCAGTGAGATTGTCCGCATCAACAAAGCTGGCAAAACAAACTTCGTCATCAATGGTGGTGGCTCGCTCCATGGCGAGATTGAGGTAAAGACGAGCAAAAATGCCGCTGTCGCTCTGCTCTGCGCAAGCCTCCTTAATAAAGGCAAGACGACACTACGCCGAGTGGCCCGGATCGAGGAAGTTAATCGCATCATCGAGGTGCTCGAAAGCATTGGCGTGCGCTGCCGCTGGCTTGAACACAATGACCTCGAGATCACCCCACCACGCACCCTCCATCTAGACGAGATGGATATCGCCGCAGCCAAGCGCACCCGCAGCATTATTATGTTCCTGGGGCCATTACTACATCAATATGAGTCATTCCAAATCCCATTCGCAGGTGGGTGCAACCTTGGTACACGGACAGTTGGGCCACACATGGCGGGCCTCGCACCCTTTGGCCTCACTGTCGAGGCAACGACCGATTACTACCAAGCAACAGCCAACCCGCATATGGTTGAGCACGCTATCGTCCTTACCGAGCGCGGCGACACCGTCACTGAGAATGTCATCATGGCAGCAGCGCTCCACCCAGGTGTCGTGACGATTCGCAACGCCAGCCCCAACTACATGGTGCAAGACCTCTGTTTCTTCTTGCAAAAGCTTGGGGTACAGATCGATGGTATCGGCACAACGACCCTCACTATCCATGGTGTCAGCGAGATCAACCAAACAGTCGAATATTGTCCAAGCGAAGACCCTATCGAGGCAATGAGCTTCATCGCAGCGGGTGTAGTGACAGACTCTGCTATTACCATCCGCCGGGCACCAATCGAATTCCTCGAGCTCGAGCTAGCAGTGCTGCGCGGTATGGGCTTACAATATGAGCTCTCCAGCGAGTACCCAGCGCGCAATGGCCAGACTCGCTTAGTCGATATTAGCCTGCACAAGTCGACCCTCACCGCCCCACAAGACAAGCTCCACAGCATGCCATTCCCTGGCATCAATATGGATAATCTCCCCTTCCTTGGCCTCATTGCCACGGTAGCAACGGGTCGCACCCTAGTGCATGATTGGAGCTACGATAACCGCGCCATTTACTTTACCGACCTCACTCGTCTTGGCGCACAGGTAGAGATGGTCGATCCACACCGCGTTTACATCAGCGGCCCTACCCGCTGGAAGCCTGCCGATGTCGTCGCACCACCAGCCTTGCGCCCCAGCGTCGTCGTGATGCTAGCTATGCTCGCAGCCCCTGGGCGCTCCATCCTGCGTGACGTGTACAATATCAACCGAGGCTACGAAGACTTCGCCAACCGACTCAACACTCTCGGGGCGGACATCGAGACAACATGGGAATATTAGTCGCTTCTTAGCTTATTTCGCTATACCAAGAGAATCTCTCATAACGAGAGATTCTCTTGTTATATGTCGCATTGTGCGCAGACTTTGCATACCTAGAGCCTAAGTCTTAGAAGGTCTACTTTTTCACCATCAACCCCCCGTTCGCTAGTATTTTGTCTGATGAACTGCGAAGATCGATTGTTACCTCGCATAGCACGAGAAAATGAATGCAAAAAAGTAAGAGCGCACGAACAAACACATCAGACACATGCTTTGATATTCTGATGACAACCAAGTGAAGTCACCACTGAGCAGAATGAGATGATAATTGCCAAACACCAACCTCTTACGCTAAGCTGATGACCTATCGAGTCTGGCGGCAAGCTTCCCCTCCATAAGACGAAGCGGCAAAGATAAAGATAATGATCGAACGCAGAAAAATCAGCTGTGCGCTTCATATTTTCTCATAATAAAATTACTACAGTTACAATAGTAAGTAGCAAAACGACATTAAACCAAAATAAAACCCCGGAATCATCCGGGAATTTATCTTGGGGTGGATAATGAGACTTGAACTCACGGCCTCCGGTGCCACAAACCAGCGCTCTAACCAAACTGAGCTATATCCACCAGACAATCGCACAGCAAACCTTACTGTGCTGCTGACATGCTGTATTGTAGCAGAGATAGCGCAGTTTGTCTATTGCCTATGCCCATTCATTCTCAATCTCACAGTTTTACTGGCTTACACCGCTCCCATATCTGAACATCACTAGGTCAATTTGTTTCTTTTCTCTGGGTTTCTCGCCGCTTCCATAGCGAGTCTTCCTATCTGTAATAATAGCCATCACCACACTTCGTTGAGCGGATGATCAAGAAAAATAACAAAAGGCCAGGCCAAATTTGAAGTTAACTAATTTAGCGGGCTTTCTTGCGACGCCACAGTGCCTCAACGCACATCACCAGCCACAGGCCAAGTGCAATTGCCCCAACTGCCCCGCCAAACCACACATGCCCTGCACTATAGCCATATTGATTAACCATCCGGGTGAGCAAGCTAATCGCCACGACGTCACCAAGCAATGTAAACATATTGAGCGCAGAGAGGAGCGTCGCTTTGTATGTATGCTGCAGCTCGCTGAGGATCTTCGACTGCAAAACAATCGGTCGCACCCGCGTATATGCAGTAAATAGCACAACAGCAATGACCGCGATAATCGGGCTTGGCGTTACGCCCATCAAGACAATACACAGCGCCATAATCCACGCATCCACCCAATAGAATGCCAGTGGCCGCAGGCGGTCAAACCAATGCACATACCAGCCCAGTAACGCTCCACCCAGGCTCCCAACCGCCGCAATCACCCCAAACCACTCCACGGCAATACCAACGTGCTGGAAGAGGAGCTCGCGATATTCTAGCCCCTTATTGGACACACCAGCCAAGAAACCAGCGAAGATAAAGAGAGCAAGATTTTTCGCAGTAATGATTGCGCGAGCAGCCTGCCGTGGCCGCTGAGCCTGTGCAGTTGTGCGGCGTGGTGGATGAGCAAAGCTCAGCGCCAACCACACTGTCACAGCAAGCGACAAAAAGCCAATCAAAAATGGGAGCGTATGATGAATGCGGTACGTGAGTGGCACTACAATAATAAGCACGGTATTACCAATCAATCCATACGTCTGGGCGCGACCCATCACCTTGGTATAGTCGCGCGCTCGCCCCAGCGCCGTCAAGGAATCGTGCATAAATGCCTCGACCGCACCAGACTGAAACGCATAGCCACCAAAGAACAAAACTGAGGCAATCAGCCCACCCCAGAAGCTCGGCCATACGGCATACAACAGTGGCGACGCCACAGCAATGCTCGCACCAAGGATAATCGCCCGCCGATTGCCAAACTTATCGGCCACATAACCCGCTGGCATCTGCAGCGCCGCCTGGACAATAGACGAGATAACGACCATCAGTGCTAGCTCATCCAAACTCACTTTACCAACATTCACCAGCTGCACCGTGATAAGCGGCAAGTAGACACGCTTGGTAAAAATCCGAAACCACGAATATTTGATAATGTTGCGCTTGAGGAGGTCGTGGTTGGTCACATCTTGCATAAATCTCGCTGTACTATAGCATAGCCTCGCGCAGCATGTAAATGCATTTTGTATGTAATAAAAACAACCCCATCGAGATGGGGTATGACGACAGAATGGCGCCCCGAGTAGGATTCGAACCTACGGCCTTAGGCTTAGAAGTCCTCTGCTCTATCCAGCTGAGCTATCGGGGCATGGGTTTATTATAGCAGGTTTCTTGGTAGGTGTGGTATGATAAACGAAGCATGAAACACACGAACGAAAATTATCGATATTTTAGCATCATTCTCGCAGTATATGTTGCGGCGCTACTCATCTCCAACATTGCCGCCACCAAACTGGTGGCACTCGGCCCACTTATCCTTGATGGTGGAGCAGTGCTCTTCCCGCTCGTGTATATCTTTAATGATGTCATGACAGAGGTATATGGCTATCGCCGGGCACGCCGCGCTATTTGGACGGCCTTTGGGGTAATGCTGCTAGCGATTGGCTGCTTTACACTGGTGCGCTATCTGCCCGCGGCGGCAGAGTACCACGACCAAGCCGCTTATGAGGCAGTGCTGGGCTTCTTCCCACAGATCGTCGTGGCAAGCTTGCTTGCCTTCCTGACGGGGAGCTTCCTCAACTCGTACATCGTTGCTAAGCTCAAGGTTGCTATGAAAGGTCGACAGCTATGGCTGCGCCTGCTTGGATCGACAGTGGTAGGGAGCTTGTTTGATACCGTTATATTCTGCGTCGTTGCTTTTGGTGGGCAGCTTACGGGAGCGTCGCTACTCAACTATATCGCCGTTGGGCTTGGCTTCAAGCTTGCCGTTGAGGTCGTCTGCCTGCCACTTACCTATCGCGTCATCGCCGTGCTTAAGCGACGCGAATCCGTCGACGCCTACGACAACACCACCAACTTCACACCATTTCGTTTACGTGTCTAGCGAGCGAGTTGCTCACTGCCACAGATTTACACCTCTCTCAGGGTGTGAAGAATGCAGTGCTTCCATCCTGCTAGAATAAAAGGTTGCTTGTGGAGATTATTGCAGCGTAATCATTGAAGAGCCTAGTGTTTTAGGAAAATACTAAGACTCTCTTAGCATTTTAAGGAAACGGTGGCGAGAGAAAGGGCTGATGACGGAGAGAAGGTTTCCTATGCAAGCCCTCTTCCCTAGTTGTTATTTGAATGCATACTATAACTCATAAGCTTATCAGTCGCTACCGGCGATAATACTGCGCCAAGAAATGGTCTCGAAAGGCGTAGAATGTGCCATCTTCGAGGCTGTGGCGAATGTTGTCGACAAGCTTGATAATGAAGCGCTCGTTGTGGATCGACAGCAGCGTCCCCGCCAAGCTCTCCTTGGCCCGGAGCAGGTGACAAATATAGGCCGCGGTGTAGTGCTGGCAGGTGTAGCAATCGCACTCTGCCATAATGGGTGCAAACAGCTCGCGATATTTCGTCCCACGCATATTCACCCGTCCATGCGGTGTGTAGGCCGCGCCATTGCGTGCTACGCGAGTTGGGCTTACACAATCGAAGGTATCAATACCCTGCTCGATCGCCGCAAAGATATCATCCGGCTCTGAGATGCCAAGCAAATGCCGCGGGCGGCTTTCAGGCAAGATCTCGTTCACCCACTGGATAGTCTGGGCCATCGTTTCTTTCTCTAGCGCCCCACCAATACCATAGCCATCAAAATCCATTGCGCCAAGGCGTGCTGCAGTTTGCTTGCGCAGGTCCTCATAATTCGCCCCTTGCAAGACACCAAAGAGCGCTTGATACGGCTTATCTGGCCGAGCGGCCCGCAGGCGCTTAACCTCTGCTAGGCTGCGCTCTGCCCACACATGGGTACGCGCCAGTGCCTCCACTTGGTACTCATATGGGTCGATCAGCGACGTCAGCTCATCAAAGGCAAAGGTAATATCCGCCCCAATCCCTGCCTGGATTTGCATCGACAGCTCTGGCGTAAACTTATGCAATGAGCCATCGAGGTGCGACTTAAACATCACGCCATTATCATCCACCCAGGCGTGCCGGCTTGACTTCTTGGCAATCGCAATCTCTTCATCCACATCAGTGCTCATCGCTAATACCTTCTTAAAGCCCGAGCCGAGGCTCAGTACCTGAAAGCCACCGCTGTCGGTAAAAGTTGGACCACTCCAGTGCATAAACTTACCCAAGTATCCGGCTTTCTCTATCAGCTCATGCCCTGGCTGCAGATAGAGGTGATAGGCATTAGCCAAGACAGCCTGTGCGCCCACGCTAGCTACCATCTCGGGCACCATTGCCTTCACATTCGCCTTTGTGCCCACCACAATGAAGGCTGGTGTCTTGATATCACCATGTGGAGTATGGATCACGCCTGTCCGTGCCAACGTCTGCGGCATGCGGTGAGTGATGGTAAATGAGAATGGTGTTGACATAGTATGGTTGCGTTCCCTATACCCCTCGGGGTATTTTACATTAAAATAATCGTGCTTTTGTGTGAGTAAATCTACCTTATCTCACAAAAATCTCCCTTTATTGTATCACAAGGGTTCAATGGTATGATGCGCATTCTCTCCCCTTCCATCGCTCTAATATATAGAGTATGCGCATCTGCTACGGTCACTGCTCCACCGTTATTTCGGGAGACCACTACTTGAGAATATGGAGGACTTTATGGGTGACATAAGCAGAAACATCTCCAAAAATACTTACTATAATACCAGAACAATACACTCATTGCTTTTCCAGGTAGAATAGTGAGCAAAAATAGCCTATTCTGGCAGAGAAAGTAAAGGCTTTTGGGTTCATGTTACGCAGCGCGCCGTGCAGGCTGAGTATGCGCTTGCTGCAGCGCCACCACAACATCACTCTCCTCACGCTCTTGGCCTACTGAATGCGGTGCCAGCCCTGTTTTAGTCTGCAGCCATGTGCGGGCAGACCGCGGCATAAGCTTTTGTACAAGGTCGGTCGCTACCATACCAAGCGTCGCAGCGACTACTTTGATATCCTTCTTTAGTGAGGCTTTCTCGGCATACACAACATCTTGCTCCATCATATGGATCGTATCTAGCTCATAGCCAGGCTCATGCTGTTCTTTGCTATAGGGTGCCATAATGCCTGGGCGGGTTGTCTTGCGTGCCTCAATCCACTGCTGCTTAAGGCCTTCAGGGATATCAGGGTTAGCAAGGATATCATCGTATACTTCGCCTGTAGCTAGTGGCCTTGGCCCTACTATTGCCATCTTGCCACGCAATACTTGCAGCAGTTGGGGTGCTTCGTCCACATGCGCCTTGCGTACGAGCTTGCCAATTGGCCCTGCGCTACTGTGGTTATAGCCATTAGCCGAGGCAGTGTTGCGCACCGCACCACGGAGTGTCCGCAGCTTTGGCACCTTGACGAGGTCATCAAGGTCACTCCCATACCGCTCCTGAATGAAGAGCGTTGGGCCATCGCCAAGCTCCTTATGCATTGCCGCAGCCGCAACGAGAGCCGCTGAGCCCATACAAACCAGCAAAGGAACCGCCACGACTCGGTCAAACCAGCGCTTCTCAGCACTTTCGTTATAGTCTTTACCGTGTTTTGTTCTATTTTTTTGTGACATCCGTTCGATGGTAGCACAATGTTGCATATTTGTCAACAGTATCGTGCCTAATCCTTCCTTTTTCACTTGGTTTTAGTGTAATTGTTGTAAAGTATTGCACCCTTGAGGGCCACGCCAAACTAAAGGAGAGGCTACGACCTCTCTTCATCCAGTCTGATTCGCTGCTCTCAACAAAAACATCGCTCCGTTTGCGAAGTAATGCTCACTTTCTTGCATCTGTGGTGGCAATATACGCCAAAGCTCGAACCTATTTCGAGCGTAAAAGCTGAGCCGTGCAGGATTTGGGGCTTCGCCCAGGCGGCAGAACCGCCACGCTTAAGCGCCCTCACCTCGTAAGTTATTGGTAAAACCTAGAGACTAAACCCAGCCAATAAGTCTTTAAACTCGTGTTTGATGATACCTCGCCAAGTAGCGGTTTCACTTGCGGATTTACTCAGATGAC
>CALBWN010000014.1 GCA_937974295.1 uncultured Candidatus Saccharibacteria bacterium | reverse complement strand
GCGCTGATCGTACTCTGCAGCACGCTTGTCAACAACCTATACAGCACTCTGACTGGAACAGCGACTACCGCAATGCTCTGGAGTAGTGTAACGATCCTTGGGCTGGTGCTTGGTTGGCTTATATGGCAGGCTGTGCGCAATATTCCACACCTAAAGCATCACCCACGCGACCTATGGCTCCTGCCACTCTATCTTCCGATCGCTGGTAGCCTCGCGCTCACGAGCAAACTATGGGCGCTCGTTACACTTACTCGCCATCACGCACCTGCTCCATCGAGCGCACTTCGTCAATATGCAGCTGGTCTTGCGGCAATTATCCTGCTGCTCATTACAGTGCCACTCGCATATGTCGTGGTAATGATCCCAGCTCAGCAACCACAAGAAGCTCCACACCGCCCTGCGCAAACTGCTCCACGGCCGCAGCAGCAACGTGATAATCGCGGCAATACAGACAAGAAGCAAGCTAACCAACCAGCAACCACCTCTAGTCAATCGCAAGCGCAACAGACGCCAGCTCATTCTGAGAAGAACCAGACTACCACATCAGAGCAAAAGCCAATTATGCTAACCGCCCAGGATGGCGACTCCCAGTCGCTTGTGGCGCGGCGCTTCATCAAGAGCCACCACCAAGCTCAGCAGCTTAACCCCGCGCAGGCGGCATATGCCGAGAACCGCTTAGTGGCCTTGATGGGGCAGCGTGATGAAATCGACAGTGGCGAAACCTTCACCGTGAGCGCCTCACAGCTTGCCGCTGTTATCACTGAGGCCCGAGCACTGAGTGCTGATGAGCAAGCGAACTGGGCCGCCTATACCACAAGCGAGTAGCAAATCGCCATCGCCACTAGCATTACACCATAGGCTATGCTATAATCAACCAAGATATTTTATAAAATCTAACGAGTAAAGAAATGGCAAAGAAGAACAATACAAAGCGAAAGATTATTGCTCTTGTGAGCAACCTCACTAAGCACCGTACCTACGTAACGCGCAAGAACACAATGAACACTCCAGATAAGCTTGTTCTGCGTAAGTATGACCCAATTGCTCGCCGGCACGCTACTTACACAGAGACGAAGAAATCGCTCGGCCGTAACGAGGTTAAACCGCGCAAAGGTTAGTCTTATCGCAATAATAATCAAAAACAGCATTCATTCACGAATGCTGTTTTTTGTGCCAGCAATCAATTGTGAGAGTTAGTATAGCGACCGATGCGGTTCTATGATCGATTGCTTACACATTACTACCTGAGTCTCTGTTCTTCTGCGCCAGTTTTTACTCACTATTTATATTTGGGTGACATTCCTAAAGGACTATCGCTAGACCTAGCAAATTCTTAATCATTCGGGTAGACAGCCGCGTTTTGATCAGCATTAGCTCTTACTGTGTTTTTAAGGAAAGCAGGGGAGAAAAGGGGGTATGAAAAAACTATCAATCCCAACACCTAAGACTATCTATGGCGATAACCCTGGTGGATGGTAGTATGGCGCTCAGCTTGCGCAACGGCAAGCTGCTCAGCAAACACGTCAAATGTCGCTGCTAGCCAGAGACCATCAGACACCATCCGGTCAAGCAGCTCCATCGTCGGCGTTGCCATAGCGGCATAGATATAGAGGACACCGCTCGAGATCTCAATACTGAGATCATCGAAATGCGATGCTATTACCGTTGCTACATCAGGGGTGAGGTAGCGCTCTATCTCGACTGCCCGCCCAAGCTCGCCATACACTGTATATTTCTGCATAAATTCATCTGGCTGCGGCCCAAACATCCCGAGCCGGAGTGGTTGCAACTTGTAGCTGGGGTAGCTAGCAATCTTGCCCTGCCGGCCAATAAACATATACGGTACATCACGGCGCGTGTACATATCTACCGCGGCTATCAGCCACTGTTGAGGCGAAGGCTTGGGGCTATTAGCAATGCGCACCATATCTCGCCGCGACACAAGTGTGACATTATAACCGCGAATATTACCCACGCTATAGTGCCGGTCGCGATGAGTCGTCGACATAGTGTAGCCGCGGATTGGGTGGTAGTCGTCATCTCGTGGGTTGATCGTCCCAAAATAAACTAAGCCAGCTTGCTCGGCAAACTGCTGCACTATCTTGCGCGCTGCCGAACGCTCTGCAAAAGCCGCTGGCGAAACCTGCCGCACAGCACGCTTAACGCGGTGGGTAATGGCATCATGGGCTGACATAACCTTAGTATATCACTCCTTTAGGCAAAAAATACCTCCGTCGGGGAGGTTGAATCATACTGTGGCAGGGGCATGAGGAATCGAACCTCAATCTACGGTTTTGGAGACCGTTATACTAGCCGTTGTACTATGCCCCTCTGTACTGTATCCAGTATATCAAATCTATAGCTAAACCGGAAGAACTTTATATGGTAAAGCGAATATTGATTTGGTTTATGCTAAAAATCCCTCGCACCACGCAGAGTCTGCTATAATAAAATACATGCAACCAACGCCTCCAGTTCGGCCCTTTGCAATACTCATGGTTGGCTTGCCCGGTAGCGGCAAGACATTTTTCGCCGCTCAGTTTGCCAAGGCCTTTGGCTCACCCTTTATTGATATCAACGAGCTCTCGGGCTACTGCCAAGACGATGCAGCCGCGGCAGTAGTAGGGAAGACATTTTTACAAGAGATTGCTAAAACCAAGCAACCCTTTTTATACGAAGGCGATAGCAACACCCGCGCTCGCCGAAGTGAGTTCGTCCGCTGGGCGCGCAGTGAAGGCTATCGGCCAGTAATCATTTGGGTCCAAACGGATGTCGCCACAGCCCGCAGCCGAAGCGTCAAGAATCAGCGACTCTCACGCGAGGCGTTTGATTACTATGTGCGGCGCTTTAGCGAGCCAAACGCGGGCGAACTCTATTTTGTCATCAGCGGCAAGCACCCGTATTCATCACAATCTCGTGCCGCCCTTACCTTCTTGAAGCAAATCGGTCAACAGACTGAAGACGAAGCTCTGCTGAGCAAAGCACCAGCCACAACTCCACCAGTAGCAAAGCAGCGCACTCAAGTGCCACCACCAACACCAGCCAGCCACCCAGTGCGTGCTATGTCGAGCGCCCCACGGCGAGGACAAATTCGCTCGACACGCTACATTGTACAATAAAATAACATCTTGGTTAAAAGGAGGAAGGCTTTTATCTATGTCTTCTACGCTCCACGACGATGAATTTGGTGATATCACCATCAAGCGCAGCGCCAAGGTGCGTTCCATCACAATACGTCTCTCACCAAATGGCCAGCTCTATGCCAATGCCCCGCGGCACGCACCACTCTTTCTCATCCGCCATAGCATTGCAACCCATCGTCAAGCACTCCGCCAGCTCCTGCACCAGCACGCGGTGCATGGTTATCAAGACGGAGAGACAATAGGTAAGCACCACTCGATCGCTGTCATCCCCACACAGATGGTCAATCGTCCCACTGTGCGCACCGCAAGGCAAAAGCTGCTCGTCTCTCTCCCACCAGAACACACCATAGACGAGCCAGCCGTTCAGTGCGCTATCCGACGAGAAGTTGCAACCATCTTGCGCCGCGAAGCCAAAGCCTACTTGCCACAGCGGCTCCACGAGCTTGCTGCGTGCACCAACTCAACCTACCAGCGTATTCGCTTTAGCCATGCGAGCACTCGATGGGGGAGCTGCAGCAGTACCGGCACAATTAGCCTTAATATCGCACTCATGAAGCTCCCCGATGAGCTGATTGATTATGTCTTGATCCACGAGCTCTGCCACACTCATCACATGAATCACTCGTCAGCCTTTTGGGGGCTAGTGGAACAGTATGACCCGCACTTCCGGCTGCATCGGCAGCAGCTCAAGCGCGAAACACCAATGATATAGCATAAGCAAATGTCACACAAAACGCTTGTGCCTACCGTCATACTCCAGGTATACTAGAAGCGTGTCGCCATACGCTACCAATAGCCAAACCAGTACTGTCGTGCGAGTCAGCAGCGTTGTCTTTCCGCTCCTACTTTTCGCGTATAGCAAACTCCTCGGTCTTGATGCAATGCAGCGCATTCCCGGGGCAGGTGAATGGTCTTTCTATGCGGCGGCCAGCGCTTGGCTTGCTCTTGGTCTCTACACCTGTTTCCGCTCATCGCAGACGAATAAGCAGCGAGCATGGCAGCTGGTCTTGTATCATGGGCTGGCTTCGAGCTATCTGCTCAGTATCTCTGGCGTAGCAGTGCCGTTCACCTGTGCGTGGTCGTTGTTTATGCTGGCAGCTTTTGCTTATGCTGGCTTTTCTGGGTGGCTGCTCAGTGCACTCGTGCTTTTTATTACAGCAGCACTTGATGCGTTTTGGCTCACCCCACAGAGTATCGTTGATATTACCACAACAACATTGGTGGCCTTTATGCTTGGTGTGGTCATTGTTGCTCTTGCATATCGCCACAATCTCTACCGCTCGGCACTGCACACCAGTCGCGAGGCAATGACCTTGCAGCACGATCGGCTTCTGACGATTATCAACAATCTCGCGACCGCTATTATCGCAACCGACCAGCAAGGCACTATCCAACTCTACAACGCTGCAACGCTCGATTTGCTTGATACCAACACAAGCCCGCACGGCAAACCAATCGATACCATCCTGCCACTGCGCGATAGCACCAAGCAGCCAGTCTGTCTCAGCCAGCTGCTCCACGCTGCGATCGTTACGCAAACACGCGATGATGTATGGATGGAAGTATCGGGTGAGATGCTCCGCCTGAGCATCGTATTTTCACCAATTCGAGCAGTTAATACAGCGAGCGACTCAAGCGATGGCTACGTCCTCATCCTGCGCGACATCACGAAAGAAAAGTCGCTTGAAGAAGAGCGCGATGAGTTCATCAGTGTGGTGAGCCATGAGCTTCGCACTCCCTTGACGGCGGCCGAGGGAGCGCTGAGCAATATTCAGCTCATGCTCCACCGGCGCGATATGCCGCAGCACACGCTCAAAGACCACCTTGATGCAGCCCACGAGCAAGTTGTCTTCTTAGCAAAGATGGTTAATGACCTCAGTACTCTTGCGCAGGCCGAGCGTGGCGCTGCTGATATGCCAGAATTACTTAACGTCCGTGCGCTCATGGATGATCTCTACCATCAATATCACCCTCAGGCTACCAAAAAGCAGCTCGCTCTCACACTCGAGACATCGCCGCGGCTAGGCTACGTCGTGGCGAGCTCACTATATGTGCGCGAACTTATCCAAAATTTCCTCTCTAACGCCCTCAAATACACCAAAGAAGGAGAGGTCCACCTCAGTGCGCGCAAGAAGGGTAATCGCATTATCATCGCTGTGCGCGACACTGGCATTGGCATTAGCAAGAGTGACCAAGCACACATCCTCGAACGCTTCTGGCGCAGCGAAGACTACCGCACTCGCGAGACTGGCGGCACCGGCCTTGGCCTCTACATTGCTGCCAAGCTCGCTCGCAAGCTCGGTACGCGCATCGAGTTTACCAGTCAGCTTAACCATGGCTCGACCTTCTTCTTTGCACTGCCAGCTGCGCAGCAGCCGACGCACGACAAACTTACAAGCTCGCAGTAAAATGCCCCCTTCGGAGAATAAACAAGCATGTGTATACCCAAATCTGTCATGCGTAATAGCAGAAGTACAGTAAAAAAACCATGGTTCACCCTTGACAGCCCTCGCTATAGCGCGCTACACTAGATCTTGACAGCCTGCAAAGACAGGCTATTAAATTTGGGGAGTATGCTGTGGCGAAACCAAGCAAAAAATCATCAACCAACCGCGTGACGCGCATCACCGCGCAAGACACCACGCCCACCAAAACCAAAACACCAAAAGAAAAGACAACCTCTGTGGCATCAGCCAAAACTGAGGCCAAGAAACAAAAGGCAAGCAAGCCAAAGCGTCAGCGCCGTGGCCCATTCTCGGCGATTCGCAATTACTTTGCTGGAGCCTGGTATGAGCTCCGTATGGTGCGCTGGCCCGATCGCGCAACGACATGGAAGATGTCTGGTGCGCTGCTTGGCTTTATTGCAGTGTTTAGCGCAACGCTTTTGCTGCTCGATGCTGCATTTAAATATCTATTTCAAATTATCCTGGGGAGGTAGACAATGACAAAAAAACGCTATGACAGCACACGGCAATGGTATGCTATCCACACCTACAGTGGCTACGAAGAGAAGGTGGCTGATAGCATTCGTCAGCGCATTCAGGCCGTCGATATGGCCGACAAAATCTTCGATGCAATCGTCCCTAAGGAGAAGCAGATCCAGATCAAAAATGGCAAACGCAAAGTCGTTGAGGTTAAGATCTTCCAAGGCTATGTCTTGGTCGAGATGAAGCTCACCGACGAGACATGGTACATTGTACGCAACACGCCTGGCGTCACAGGCTTTGTGGGGAGCGGCACCGAGCCAACCCCTGTAAGCGAGGCTGAGATCAAGAAAATCAAGAAGCGTATGGGCGTGGAAGACCCCAAGCATCAGATTGACTTTAGCGAAGGGGAAGTGGTCAGCATTATTGATGGGCCATTCAAAGACTTTGATGGCACAGTGAGTGAGATCGACACCACCAAGGGCAAGCTCAAGGTGATGGTGAGTATGTTTGGCCGTGACACGCCAGTTGAGCTTGATGCGCTGCAGGTCAAGAAGGTATAAGCCTCGCACGCAGTTTGCATTTGCATGAGCGATCCACTATAATAACAACGTTACGCACTCAATACCAGTAGTAATTGAGTAAAAGGAAGTATAATGGCAAAAAAAGTTATCGGTAACCTGAAGCTTCGTATTCCAGCTGGCCGTGCCACCGCCGGGCCACCCGTTGGTAGTACACTTGGTCAGTGGGGCTTGAATATGATGGACTTCATCAACCCATTCAACGACGCCACCAAGGCAGATATGGGTAAGGATGTTATCGTCCATATCCAAGTGTTTGAGGACCGCACCTTTGCATGGCGCAGCCTCGGCCAACCCGTTGATGATATGATCCGGGCTGCAATCGGCATCAAGAAGGGCAGTAGCAAGCCACACAGCGATAAGGTTGGGACGATCACCCGAGCGCAGCTTGAGGAAATCGCTCAGGCAAAAATGGAGCAACTCAACGCTATCAGTCTCGAAGGAGCTATCAAGACGGTGGCGGGTACTGCTCGCAGCATGGGCGTGGAAGTTACTGACTAATCCACTCAGCGCACATCAAAATACCTCTGCGTGCAGAGGTATTTTTGGTATAAATTGACATATTTTGCAATAGTAGTTTACAATAACAATATGCGTAAACTCCTCCTCGACAAGATCTCTATACCAATCCTTATCCTTGGTGTGTTCGTCGTTGCTGTGATTGGCTGGTGGCTGTATGAGGGGGCGATTGGTAGCTTCACAACAACAATCTTCTATGGGCGCTTCGATCACGATGCAATTCGCCATATGGATGTGAGCTATCAGTCAGGGTATGCGATAGACGGCTGGGATGGCAATAATGGTATGGTTATTGGCACCATCACCGACAAAGCGACGCGTGATCGCTTGCTGAGCATGCAGCCCTTTACTGATTGCCCACACGGTTGCTCGGGGTGGTATCATTATGGAGACAACCTCCCTCACCCTGAGTCGGTATTTCGAGACACCGCTATCCTTGGTAATCACACTATTCCACCAAAGAAGTTTCGTGATCAAGCTCGAGCAGCCATTAGCAGTGACAACCGCTGCGTGGCACGCTATTCGTCGAGCCATCGCACTAACGATATATTTTGTTTTTCACCAAGCAGCGGGGCGTTTGTCTATGAGTTTGTTGAGTTGAATGGAATGTAGATAAATAGCATGCTAGTGTCAGTAAGAACGAGAGAAATACTGCACCGCCTTCAAGATTAAGAAGATAATTATAGTACAAGAGGAATGATCATGAGCACGTCATCCACCCATGCCCAGCAACTACAAAATATACCAGTGCGCCGCACCAAGCAGATGGTACGGCTATGGCTAATCTTTGTCGTTGTTGCGCTGATATCAGAGGCAATATCATATATAGTCAATTACCCTACGACTCACTACACACGAATAGATCCAGTTTGGGCAGCTACCATAATTTTCGGTATGGATGCAGCCTGCTTTGCGGCTGGTGTGCTATGGCTTGGCCGTGGTAGTAGGCCTATTTCGCGCGTCATCTATGGCTCAGCAGCGTTCTTGATGGGTGCATTCGCCTTCCAAATTGGACATAAATTCATTCCTGCCTCAGCAGCCATAGCATTGGGCTTCCTTATTGCAGTGCTTGCCACTATTCCTCGCTTTCATGTGCGACATTACAAGCAGGTAGAGATAACTATGAGTGTATTGATTATCGTTGGCGCACTTGGGCTGGCATGGGCGTTTCGTATTGTTAGTATGTATCATCCACTTCTGTAGATTCATTGAAAAATGGCAACGTATCGACCTAAAAGAGCTGTGACCTATAAGCCTGCAGAAGTACTTTCACACTTATAGAATAAAAATATTATCAAGACACACCATACCTCTTAACCTGCGTGAACCATTCCAAGCGTTGAGAGTTAAGTAATTAAATTTTGAGTATTACTCGACATATCAACGCCTTCCTCGTCGTAGCCACAGGACACCGACCACCAGCACCATTAGCATGATGAACAGCCCGATCGCGAAACTGGTCACCATTCCCCAGTCGGTGGCACGGTGCACGACGTCGGCAAGAAGGCTGCGCCCGGCACCGG
>CALBWN010000013.1 GCA_937974295.1 uncultured Candidatus Saccharibacteria bacterium | reverse complement strand
AATAAACCCAACGGCAACATAGGCAACGATAACCATTGCAGCCTGGAGGATATTGAGGGCAATTGTGAGGATCATCGTCTGGATGTCGGTCGTTTGGATCGAACTGCAATCGTTCGAGTCTTGGAGACCACGGTACCAAGCGGGCATACCAAGGAAGTTGGGTGGTGAACAGGGTGCAGCAGCGTGCGCTGGAGTAGCAGACGCAAAGGAGAGTATGGTGGCAACAGCAAGCCCAAAAACAGCAAGACGGCGAATCATCGGATAATTCCTCCTGGCACAAGGAAGTTAAGCGCAATACCCATAACTGCATATGCCAAAATACCTATAACAACATTGGTGATAACTGTCTTAGCTTGGGCTGTTTTATTAGCGTCACCGCTAGCGGTTGAGTAGAGAATACCAGCGTAAATAAGCGCGCCAACTGCTGCGATGCCAACACCGACATTCATGATTCTGAGAAAACCAATGAGTAGACCAGAGATATTGGCATCTCCCTTATCTTTTGGGTCAGCCTCTTGGGAACAACTTACGCCTGTGAAGTCAATAATCCCGCAGCCATCGCCTGCCGCCATCACCTGTGCCGGCATGGCAATACCGCCGGCAAAAATTGCCAGCATTGCACCGAAGCCCAAGATCAATCGCTTATATTTCATGATACTATTCCTACGCTGTAGTGTATACGATATGGGCGGTGTTGTAAAGACTGGGGTGGGGTGCGAACAGAGTAGGAGCGAAGGGTTGAATGGTGACATTGGCATCGTAGCGCATAATTTGGGTTACAAGGTCGATATTTTCTGGGTTAGTTCGCTTTTGCTTGGGTTGCTTTGTGAGAAATGAGATAAATAGTGATGTTATTTTAGCTCTGCGCAGGGGAGGGGTGTGGCCATCCGCCAATAGTAGCCCGTATAACGCCAGAGGGGGTGCGGAGTAGATACGGTTTGATATGCAGGCAGCAAAAACTTGACCACTGTGCGATATTATGCTAATGTCGAACAAGACATGAACAGAGCGTGGCGAGTGGTTGCGCGGGCGAGGGGTTGTCTGCGGCAATATATGGGGTGGCTGGCACTACTGGTGGCGGCACTGTTCGGGCTCGCACTCGCTACTCCTACGCCAGTGTATGCTGCTGAGACAGCGCAGCGCCAGGGCGAGAACCTCGTCTTTCGTCATAATACCTTCAAGCCGCATCGGGCTAGCGACAAAGATCTAACCGCTCGTGGTTTACCTGCTGGTGTGCACTTCTATGAATATGAGCCGACGACCAATCGGCGCCAGACCATCATCTTCCCGGCTGGTAGCGACCCACTACGTGCCAAGGAAGCAACGTATGTGGAATATATCTTTGTTGAGCCAGATACGTACAACAAGATGGATGATGCTATCGCTATCTCTGTCTCGGGGCAGCAGGAGGCCACGCCGCAAAATAATGGTGGCCAAAACAACCAGAATAACCAAAATAACGGTGGTCAAGCTGGGCAAAACGCTGGTAATAATCAGAACAACGCCAACGGCCAAAATGGTGGGAATAACGGCCAAGCGGCAAATAATAACAATAACCAACCCCAAGACAAACCCGCCGAGCAAGCAGATAAAGATGATGATGCCACGACCAGTTGTAGTGGCACAGCGCTGGGAAGCATTGGCTGGATTGTCTGCCCGGTGAGTAACTTCATGGCGTGGATTACCGACCAGCTGTACCAGCAGGTGGCGCAGTATTTGGCGGTGCAGCCGCTGCAATCCAGTGGCGATGGCACACTCTTTCGCTTTTGGGCGATCATGCGCGACTTAGCCAACATCGCCTTCATCATCGTCTCACTCATCGTGATTTATTCGCAAGTTACCAGTGTTGGTATTAGCAATTATGGCATCAAGAAGATGTTTCCGCGCCTTGTTGTGTCGATCATCGTCGTTAATATGTCGTTTTGGCTGTGTGCGGCAGCGATTGATATTTCGAACATACTGGGTTTTCAGCTGCAGCAGCTGTTTGTCAATATTGCCTCGACGGTCAATGGGGCGGATTATAACACGCTTAATAAAATCACGTGGCCTAATGTCATGAGTGCTCTGCTGACGGGCAGCGCTAGCGCGGTGGGTGCGGTGGTGGGAGTGAGCGCGCTGGTGGGTGCGACGGATGGGGCGCTGGCGATGGCCATCCCGCTGCTGGTGGGTGTGCTGCTGGCGGTTATCATCGCTGCAGTGATTATTGCGGCGCGCCAGGCACTCATTACCATTCTTGTTATTGTTTCGCCCTTTGCCTTCTTGTTACATGTGCTGCCTAGTACAGAGAAGTATTTTGATAAGTGGAAGGATCTCTTTATGACGATGATGCTGATGTTTCCACTCATGTCGATATTGTTTGGTGGGTCGCGCCTGGCAGGAGTGGCTATCTTGACCAATGGCAAGGATGCGAATAACCTCAACCTGATCATCCTTGGCCTGGCAGTGCAGGTGGTGCCACTGGTATTGACACCCTTTGTGGTGCGGATGAGCGGCTCGCTGCTAGGGCGACTGGGCGCGATTATGAATGATCCGCGGCGTGGTATTGTTGACCGGACGCGGACCTGGGCACAGCAGCGGGCAGACCTGCGCAAGTCGCGCGTGCTTGCTGGCGATGCGCAACGCAACTGGCTGGGTAATGCGGCGCGGCGGAGGGCCCTGAAGAAACGCGCCATCCAACAGCGAACCGATGCTTACACTAAGCGCTTTGAAACAATGGCCGACTTATCGGCGGTAGGGCGGAGCAACGATGAATATAACCGCTACACCGACCTGCGTGGTAAGGAGGGAGCAGCGCGGCGCGACCGAGCCTGGAATGCACGCCTCTTGCACGATGATGAGCTCAAGCAGCGGGCACTCAACACCCAGCTCACCACCGATGAAGCTAAAAATGCTGCCCACAAGCTCGACGCACTCTATGATGAACTGAAGCTTGGCGGTGAGACGCCGGCTGGCCTGAGCCATGGTCTGGGGCGGCGCGCTTATGCAGCGGCCGAGGTGGGTGCGCTAACGGAGATCCGCAGTGCGATGGCGCAGCGCGAAGTGCGGGCGAAGATCGACCGTGAGCTTTTGGCTGATGGGGCAGTGGCCAATGCCGATGGTGTGGTGCTGCGTGATGGCGATGGCGTTGCGCTGCATCGCCGGATGGTCGATGGCCAGACGCTGCAAGACTACGCCACAGGGGTGGGGCACAAGAACTTGATGGTGGCAGGCCAGACGGCGCGGCTGCGCAAGGAATTTGGTGAGCATGTTGCGGCGGAAGACCAGCTGATGCGCCACTTCAAGCTCAATAGCAGCCAATGGCAAGCTATGGCCGCCACTGGCGACACTGCCATTACCCTCACCGATGCTAGTGGCAACCAGCACACGTTCCGGGCTGATAATGAATATGTGAAGGAGGCGGCTATCGAGCACCAATTCCGAGCTGGCTCGGCTGGCCAAAAGCGCGAGATCATCCGCGAGACCGGCCGCGAGATCGAATATGTGGCAGACGATGGCACGGTGCAGGTGCGTCAGGGGTACAACTACGATGCTCGCGCGACTGTCTCGGCTGAGGCGGTGGCCTCTGGGGTGGCAAGTGCGGTGCCATTCGTGAATGACGCGACGTACGATGCAATCTTGCGCGGCGAATACAACGGTGCGGCTGCTGAGAAGATGCACTCACTGCGTCAGGTCTTTGAGGGACGGCTCAAGGCAGAGAACTTCGCAGGGGCAAATGATGGCGCACTAGAGCTGATCTATAGTATCCCCGACTTGCCCGACTACCAGCAGATCAAAGACTCGTATCTTCGCACTCTCTCGCCTGAGAAACGGGCTGCCATCGAGCCGACTTTCGATCAAGCTTATGCTGAGCGTCACCAAGCCCTTCGTCACGATGCTTACCGCATTCTCAACACTCCAGAGCTCCGCCGCAACACCAATGCCGCTAACCGCGCTGTGTATGAGCGGTATGCGGAGCGGCCACAGGAGTAGTATAATAAATAGCAGAGGAATACTAGCGCGCAGCGTCTGCTTCTGCCACTGCTTTTTTGTACGATCTTCGAGACAGTCGGCCTGCCAGTGGTGCTGCCGCAACAACTCCCCCAAAGCCAGCTGCTATTACTTTTGCTGCGTTGCTTTGCTGGGTTGCAAGCCTCTCTTCGCGCGATGGCTGTGCGCCCAGACCAGCTACGTCTGAGGGGTCAACGACGGCAGTGTCATCGGTTGTTTCGATGAAGACTTTTGGAGGAGTAAGGTGGTCGATGTCACCCGGATATTCGCAAATTACCAAGCAGCCCATATATGAGGCAGCGAGTGATGCAGCCCCACCCAGTATCAATGCCATGCCACCCATTTCGCAGACAACATCAAGTCGTGACAATTGGTGGCTTCTCTGCTCGAAATGCTCGGCACGAGCCCCAAGGATTGCCCTTTGAGTTGCCTCATCCATAGCTGCTTCATCTGGGCTAGAGCCACTGGTCGATAGCTCGGCTGGCGTCTGTGGGTAAGATTCAGTCATTGCTGGAGTAGGGAAGACTGCTGTTGGGTTACTTTTGCTATAGGTAGAGTCAAGACGTGATGCTATAAAGGGCGGCAGCTCAGTTGCAAGCTTGGTTGGTGGCTTTGGCAGTATGGCGGGTGGTTGGTTTCTCATGACCGAGATCGATTCCTTGTGTTTGTCAGAAATTATTGTGAACGATAGTTTAATCATACAAACTAATGACATAGTTTGTCAAGCTAATAAGATCTGCGGCCTCTAACTATCACTCTCATAATTTTCGTCTGGGTGAAGTGTAGTGGGGTCAACACAGAATCTAATACTCTTATCCTCCACACCCAAAACCCACCGGCCAAGCGGTGGGTTATGAGGCACGAAACAGAGGTAATGTGCCAGTTTTTTGCTGTAATAGACTAGCACGCTGTGCTGCTACTTGCGGGTAAAGATCTCGCGCAGGCTGAGTTTGCGGCTGTACTCGAGTGCACCAAAGCGGAAGAGGCGCACGCCCATCATGATGGCGATGACGGCACAGACGGTCAAGATGCTAATGCTGATGGCGGCATCCATGGTGCTGAGGTTACCAATCGCATTGCGCAGCATGAGTGGGATAGGCGAGGTAAGCGGGAAGTAGGTGATGATCTTGCTTGGCAATGCGTCTGGTGTGGAGACGAGCATGGCAGCAGCATAGAGCGGCGCAAAGAGCAGGATCATGATGGTGGCAAAGAAGCTGCCCGCTTCCTTGGCGGTGGGCACAGCGGCGCCAATGGCCACCAACATACCGGTAAAGAAGAGGAAGCTTGCGCTAAAGGCAAGGAAGCCAATCCCAATCCGCACAGGGTCAACCGCAATGTGTGAGAGGTCGACATCGGGCAGTTGCAGCTGATCTTTGAAGAAGAGATAGGCGACAAGCACCGGCAAAATAACGAGCAACCCCTGAATAAACGCCAGGACGATGAGCGAAATAATCTTGCCAATGATGAGTGTGCGAGCGTGCACTGTGGTGAGGATCATCTCGATGACGCGGTTTTCCTTCTCCTCCGTTGTGCTGGTGAGCATTTGGTTGCCAAAGAAGCTAATGAGGAAGTAGAACAGCACCAAGAAGAGCCCAGGCAGGATCATCTCGTTGATGGCGTTGTATTCTTTGCCATTTTTGTAGACGGTGTTCTTGGTGTTAATTTTGTCTTGGATGACCATGCGCACTGCTGGGCTGACCTCTGATTGGACAGAGTTTGAGAGCAGGCTGGTGGCAATGCCGCTGTAGCGGCCGTTGTCGAAGAGCCCAACGTCTTTGCCATAGACTTCCACCCGTTCCTTAGCGATGTCTTTGGGGTAGTAGATGTAGGCATCAAGCTTGCCTTCTTGGACCCGCTTGATGGTAGCGTCTTTGTCCGTGGCAGCGACAGGCTGGGCTTTGGTAGCGGCAAGCAGCTCTGGCTTGACGAGCTTCGACTCATCTGTGACGGCAAAGCTAAAGGATTGTTTCTCGAGGTTCTTGGCAGCATCCTCCGAGGCTTTGTTGGAGAGGAAGATGACGCCAAAGAGTACGGCAAACACCAGCGGGAAGCTGATTGCCGCAAGCCAAAACGACTTCTTCTTGAGCGAACGGGTGATCTCGAAGCGGATGACGGTAGATAAGTTATGCATGTTAGTTGTCCTCCTTGCTGGGCTGGCTATAGACCTGGATGAAGATATCGTCGAGCGACTGGCCACCAAACTGCGCGCGCACCTCGGCTACTGTGCCATAGGCATGAGCCACGCCATCTTTGAGCAGGAGGACGCGGTCGCACAGGCGCTCGACTTCGTCCATCTGGTGGGTGATCATCACCACTGTAGCGCCCTTGGCTTGGTGCTCCTCAATGATCTCCATGAGCAAGCGCCGGTTGACGGGGTCGAAGCCCTTGGTGGGTTCGTCGAGAATGATGAGCTCTGGGTCGTTGATGATGGTAATACCGAGCTGAACCTTTTGCTGCTGGCCACCACTGAGCTTATCCAGGCGAGTCTTGGCTTTGTCCGCTAGGCCAACCCGCTCGAGGAAGGCGAGCGACTTGCTGCGTGCTTCGCTGCGGCTCAGGCCCTTGAGCTGGCCAAAGTAGACCATCGTGTCGATGACACTCTCCTTCTTGTAGAGGCCGCGCTCCTCTGGCAGATAGCCAAGCTTGACATCGCCCGAGACAGAGTATGGTGTGCCATCGATGAGTAGCTTGCCACCAGTTGGTTGATAAATGCCGAGGAGTGAGCGGATCGTGGTGGTTTTGCCCGAGCCGTTGCTCCCCAAAAACCCAAACGTCTCGCCGCGCTTGACCTCAAAGCTGAGGTCGTCGATGACGCTGGTCTTGCCAAATTTCATCGAAAAATGGCTGACGGTGATGATAGAATCTGTTGCTTCCATAACACTATCATATCATATCGAGGTGCGATGTAAAGAGCAGCGATATAATATCCAAAAAACATAGATTGCCAGCCATGCTACAATACTCCTATGAAACTGAAACGACTGATAATGCCGCTGCCGTATCGGCGCTTGGTGATTGCATTTGTGGCGGGGTTTTGTGTGATGGTGTTTGAGCTGGTGGCGGCGCGGGTGATGTCGCCAGTGGTAGGGGCGTCGACCTATGTGTGGGCGAGTATTATTGGCGTCATTATTGCGGCAATGAGCCTGGGCTACTGGCTGGGTGGTGTGCTGGCCGATGCACGCTCGCGCGATGGCGATGTGGCCTGGCTGCTACTTGGTGCGGCGCTGCTGGTATTGACAATGCTGTGCCAATACCACGATATACTGCGGTGGGTGGCGCAATTGCCAATCGATATCCGCCTGCAAGCTACGGTGGCGGCAAGCCTACTTTTTGCTCCGACCAGCCTGGTGCTGGGAGCAGTGAGTCCCTACCTGGTGGAGCGGCAGACAGACACGCTAGCGCGAACGGGGCGGTCGGTGGCGTCACTCAGTGCGGTGAATTCGATTGGTGGGATCGTCGGTACCTTTGCGGCGGGGTTTTTCCTGTTTGGTTGGCTGGGGATTCACGACGTGCTAGTGGTGCTTATTAGTCTACTTGTGCTGGCCAGCTGGCTGGTGGTGCCAGGCCAGCGCTGGCAGTGGCGCCTGGTGGTGAGTGTGCTGTGCGTGGGCTTGGCGCTGGGTTATCGCGTTGCGCCAGTGGTGCGGGCTCAGGCTGCGCAGACGATCGATACCGCCGCGGCGCACTACACACTCCAGCAATGGCATCGGCAGGATGGTGCCATCATCCGGGGGATTGCCAGTGGGCCGACCGGTGTGCAGTCTGGTGTGGTGGTTGAGCAGCCTCAGCAGCTGCCATTTTGGTATACGCGCCAGATGATGCAGGCGGTGGAGCAGGCCCCGCAGCGCCAGCGCATTTTGGTGCTGGGCGGTGGGACCTTTACGGTGCCGCGCCTCCTTGCTCAGCGCTACCCGCAGAGTCAGATCGATGTGGTAGAGATCGACCCCGAGCTCTTGCCAATTGCCCGCCAGTATTTTTATTATCGCGACCCAGTCAATGTGCGGCCGATCTTCCAAGATGCGCGCGTCTTTCTCGAGCGTAGCACCGAGCAGTACGATATCGTCCTCGTCGATGTCTATAACGATGGCGATGTACCCACCTCGCTCGTGACGCAGGAGTATGCCACTGCACTCAAACGGCACCTCCGCCCGCACGCCCGTGTGGTGGTCAATATGATTGCCAGCCGCCAGCCAGCCTGCCAGCCACTATTTGCTGCCCAGGATGCGCCGTATGCTGCGCTATTGGGGCAGGGGAGCTTCCGCTATGAGCGGGCAGATGGCTGGGATTACACTAATGTCGTGGCGACGTACGGTGGCGACGCTTCTCATCAGCCAGCCCCCTTCGCTAGCCAGCCGCCGTACCATGATGATTATACCCCTCTCGAGCGGCTCCGGCAGGAGTGCCGAGAGGTGTCTGAGCGTAATGGGCGCTCTTAGTGACGTACACTCGTTAGTTAATGCGCTGTATTTTCTCACGCTCACCCTCCCCACGCTCCCTTCGATAGATCGCTATAAGGGTCGATGTCCCCCAGGCATCGACCTCTTGCGCTGGGCTGAAAACCGGTCATTACGACCGGTTTTCACACTCCATCGGAGGGAGTAGTGCAAGAGATAGTTTGCACTAGTGGCGGTAAGCCATTATCAAAATTATTTACTATACACCAAGCTGCTCTATCGCCAGACAAGAAAATATTTGGAGGCCAGCCACTCAGCGAGCGGAAAATCACTATAGTATAATCTGGCCGGAACATTTTCGGTCTGGTGATAGAGTGGCATAGCTGCTGCTTCATAATATTCTGGCACGGATAGTGCAATAGAGCTCTACCCGCGTGCACTAACGCTGGCCTCCAGATATTTTCTTACACGAGGCTATGGTGTGCCACCAGCACCCACAGAGGTCACTCACAAAATCGGTTGTAGTTTTCACAAAACCCCTTGCCAAGCACCACATCTGGCGTCTATAGTAGGATACAGACGCTACATATATAGCGAGCACACATAAACACGGGAGAGACAAACAATACAGCTTGGCTCCAGGCGTGCCCTGGTGGCTGGTTTTGTGCACCGTATAGTAAGGAGCCCAAGGGGAGGGATGATGACAATTCATATTACCAAGCGCGATGGCACGACCGAGCCATTCGACACAACCAAGATAAATGCCACGTTGCTGGCAGCAAGCCAGGGGGTGGCCGACCCGCTGCAGAAGATCGTGCAGATTGCCAGTGAGCTGCAGCTGACGCTCTTTGATGGAATGACGACCAAGCAGCTGGAGGAGACACTCATCCAGACGACGGTGCAGAATATTAAGGATGACCCAGACTACGACACGATTGCGGCGCGCCTGCTGCTGGGCACAATCTACCGCGATTTGCTGGGCGTATATACCACTGATGAAGAGCTGCGCCAACGGCATAGGGAGGCCTTCCCGCGCTATATTCGCCAGGCGGTGGCCGATGGCTTGCTTGACCCCCGCATGGAAGATGAGGCGATCTTCGACCTTGAGCGCCTGGCTGCTGCGCTTGACCCGAGTAAAGATAAACTCAGCAAATACCTTGGTGTGGTGACCAACCGCAACCGCTACGCCCTGCGCAAGCAAAACGGCGAACCGCTCGAAGTGCCGCAGTTTACTACTATGCGCATCGCCATGGGTCTGAGCTACAATGAGGAACACCCGACTGAGGCAGCCATTGAGTTTTACCAGCACATGGCTAATCTCGAGTACAGCCCGGGCGGGAGCACCCGCGTCAATGCTGGTGGATTGTTCCCGCAGCTGAGCAATTGCTTCGTCATGGAAGTGCAGGATGATATGGAATCGATTGCTAAGAGTGTGCGCGATACGATGTGGATTGCTAAAGGGACAGGCGGTATCGGTGTCAGTTTTACGAAGCTGCGGGCGGCAGGTAGCCCAGTCAAGACAACTAACACAACAAGCACTGGGCCAATTCCGTTTATTAAGATGATCGATACAGCGCTGTTTGCGGTGTCGCGCAAGGGTAAAAAGATGGGTGCGGCAGCGGTGTATATGGAGAACTGGCACATCGATTTTAGAGAATTCATCGACCTGCGATCGAACTCCGGCGACCCGTATTTGCGGACACGCTACCTCGACACAGCGGTGTTTATTAGTGATGAATTTATGCGCCGGGTGCAGGCGGATGAAGACTGGTATCTCTTCGACCCAGCTGAGGTGAGTGACTTAAGCGAGCTGTATGGCGCGGCCTTTGCCGAGCGGTATGCCTATTACATCACCCAGGCCGAAGCGGGCAAGCTACGCGCTTATGACAAGCTGCCTGCGCGCCAACAATTCCACAGAATTCTGAGTAGTTTGCAGGCAACCGGCCACCCGTGGCTCACCTGGAAGGATGCCATCAACCTCCGCGCGCTCAACAATAACACTGGCACCATTCACCTCAGCAACCTCTGTACAGAGATCACTTTGCCGCAAGATGAGCACAATATTGCGGTGTGCAATCTGGTGAGTATTAACCTCAGTGCCTTCCTGGATGACGCGACCAAGACGTGGGACTGGCCACGGCTCGAGCAGGCGACGCGCTCGGCCACGCGGCAGCTCGATAACCTTGTAGACATTACCACAACACCCATCCCCGAGGCGATGAATAGCAACCTGCAAAATCGGGCGATTGGCCTGGGCTTTATGGGCCTGGCCGATGTACTAGAAAAGCTCGAGCTGAGCTACGAATCTGAGGAGGCATATGAACTGGTTGATCAATTGGCGGAGTTTATTAGCTACTACGCTATCGATGAGTCGGCCGAGCTGGCAGTGACGCGCGGCAGCTACCCCAACTTTGCGGGCAGTGGCTGGAGCAAGGGGGAATTGCCTATCGACACGATCGACCGGCTTGGCGCGCAGCGGGGTGAGGCAGTAGCAATTAACACGACTCGCCGCCTCGACTGGGAGGCGCTGCGCCCCAAGGTGCAACGCGGCATGCGCAATGCCACGCTGATGGCTATTGCGCCTACCGCCAATATCTCGCACGTGACGGGTACCACTCCAGGGATCGACCCGCAATTTAGCCAGATCTTTAGCCGCAGCACGCTCAATGGCAAGTTCCTCGAGGTCAATGCTAACCTGGTGCGCAAGCTTAAAGCCCTTGGCCTGTGGGAGGAGCTCAAGGATGAGCTGCTTACTAACCAAGGCGACATCCAGCACATGAAGCAGATCCCTCAGGCGGTGCGCGATGTGTATAAGACGAGCTTTCAGCTTAGCCCCTACGCCTTCATTGAGGTGGCAGCCCGCGCTCAGAAGTGGGTCGACCAAGCGATTAGCCGCAATATGTACTTAGAGTCGCGCAATATCGAGGAGTATATTACGATCTATAGCGAAGCCTGGCGCCGCGGCCTGAAAACGACGTATTATTTGCACGTGAAGCCTCGCCACCAGTCCGAGCAGGTCTCCATTCGCGCCAACAAAACCGAACAAAAACTCCACCAAGACGCCAAGCGCGTGGGCTTTGGTGGCTTCTACCGCGCACGCAAGAAGCAGGAGGAAGGGAAGGGGAAGGAGAAGGAATAGTATGACGCATGAAGGAAAAACGGGAGTAGCGAGCGAACAAAGCACGATAGACTTTGCTGAGTTGTCACTTGCGGAGCGAGCAAAATTGGCCACCCTGAGTGTGAGCTATGGTGTTGGTGCTGCAGCAATTACAAGGGCAGACCACACAGAACCAACATGTTATATACAATATACCCTTGATGCCGGCCTGAACCCACCACTCTTCCCAGTACCGCAAACAGAGAAAAAATCAAGCCAGCCAGATAACAGTTCTGTAGCTGAGCGTCACCCAGCAGATATGGAAGAACAAGAAATATAAGCCTGGATAATATAATTAACTAGTTTTTGACAAAACAAAAGGAGGTAACATATGGGCATTTTAGGATCAGGCGTACGCGATGGCTTGCAGCTCAAGCCGGTGCGCTATGACTGGGCGTACCGCTTGTACAACCAAGCGGTGGCCAACACGTGGTTCCCCAATGAGGTGCAATTGAGCCAGGATTTGGCGGATTTTGAAAAGCTGAGCGAGGATGAAAAGCACGCCCTGAAGACGGTGATTAGCTACCTCAACCCCAACGAGCTGCTGATTAATAAATCGTTGGCCTTTGGTATTTACCCCTGCGTCAACGCCGCCGAGTGCCACCTGTATCTTTCGAAGCAGATGTGGGAAGAGGCCAACCACTTTATGACCTTCGAGTATATTATCGAGACCTTCCCGTTTGACCGTGAGGAAATTTACGCCGCTGGCTGGGGCAAAAAATCCCTGGCCGATAAAGCCGCCTTCCAGACCAAGTACGTTACGCGCATGATGGAGGAGCGCCCGGATGTGACGACGCTAGAGGGCAAGAAGGATTTTGTGCGCAACCTGGTGGCCTATAACATCGTGCTGGAAGGGATTTGGTTCTACAGCGGCTTTATGGTGGGGATGAGCTTCCGCCGCCGCAATCTGCTGCGCAATGTCGGCACATTGCTCGACTGGGTGACGAAGGACGAGAATCTGCACCTGGAATTTGGCATTAACCTGCTGCTGACCATCCTGCACGAAAACCCGGATCTACAAACCGAGGAATTTGCCGACGAAATCCGCAGCCTGATCCTGGAAGCCGTTGAGCTCGAAAAGGCGTATAACAAAGACATGCTGCCGCGTGGTATCCTGGGCCTCAACGCCGACTACGTCAACCAATATGTGATGTACATGACCGACCGGCGGCTGGAAGAGCTGGGCTTTGAGCCAGAGTACAACGTCACCAACCCAGCCAAGTGGATGGCCGCCGCCAACGACACGCTGGAGCTGGTGAACTTCTTCGAAAGCACCAATACGAGTTATGAGGTGAATACGACGAAGTAGTAGATATTGGCAAAACAACAATCTTACCAGTCTACCAGTCTTACGGGAGCTCTCACTCCATCACCAGACCGAAAATGTTCCGGCCAGAATATGCAACAGAGCTTTTCCGCCTGCTTGGTCGCTGGCCTCCAGATAATTTTCTTGTCTGGCAATGGAGTGAGAGCGGCCCGCTGATGTAGCAAATAATATTCGCAAATTAGATACGAAAGGAATATAGCCATCATGAATACCCTCACGCAAACCATCCTCGACACAGTGCCAGTCGGTGCGTTAGCTACGGTGAATCGCGACCGCACGCCACTGGTGACGCCACTGCACTTTGTGCGGGTGGGGGATATGATCGCTTGGCTGTCGGATCGTGAGGCGCGCCACTCGCACAACGCCTTTCGTACTGGGCGGGCAGAGTTTGTGGTGTGGGATGACGCCAAGCAGGCTGTCTATCTCCACACCACAGTGCGCGAAGCCCGCGAGGACGAAGTCGCGGCCATTACTGAGGCATACACGGCCAAGCTGGGGAGCTTCCGCCCGCAGTGTGCCCAGCCGCAGTGGTATGTCGCACCGATTGGCCAGCTGGATGATAATTCTACAACAGAAAATTGGGTGCATTACCTTGCATAAAACGCTATATATAGCGTACAATGGACACTATAACTAAAAAACGGGTAGGGAATAATATATGACGCAGACGACACAAACGACATCACCAACAACCGATCCAGCGGCTACGCAGGCGCAGACTACCAAGCCACAACTAACGGACGACATGACGCTGGAGGAAAAGCTCGACGCTATCGAGCAGGCACTGCTGGCTGCTCAGCAAGTTGCTGTTGACCAAGCGGCGGCGAGTGGCACTCCTGTTATTATGCCAGATCCAGCGGAGCTGACGATGTGTGAGGGCTGCCAATAGGTGGCGCTTGTCGATAACCAGCAGAAGCCAGCTGTAGGGCTGGTTTTTTGCTGGTATACTGCTTATGGATACATGCTACAATAGAACGCGAGAGGGAGATTGTATGACACAGACACACCAACCAACGTATATTTTTGTCACCGGTGGGGTACTCTCTGGGGTGGGTAAGGGCATCACGGCAGCCAGTATTGGCGCGGTGCTGCAGGCCAAGGGCTTAACCGTCTCGGTGCAAAAGTGCGACCCGTACCTTAACGTCGATGCTGGGCTGCTTAACCCCAAGGAGCATGGCGAGTGCTTCGTCACCAAAGATGGGGCAGAGACCGATCTCGACCTTGGCCACTACGAGCGCTTTTTAGACCTCGAGCTCACCCAGCGTAATGCCACGCTGGCGGGGCGGCTGCTGCGTGATTTGATCGCCGATGAGCGGGCCGGGACGTTTGGCGGCCAGACGGTGCAGCTGGTGCCGCACCTCACCCAAGCGATCAAGCGAGCCGTCCACCAGGCGGCAGCAGGGCAGGTGCACATTGTGGAGATTGGTGGCACGGTGGGAGATTATGAGGGGCTAAGCTTCGTTGAGGCGATCCGCGAGTTCTCCCTCGAAGTGGGGCGCGAGCACTGTCTCTTCGTCCATGTGGTGTATGTACCGTTTCTTGCGACCAGCCAGGAGTACAAGACCAAGCCAGCCCAGAATGCCATGGCCGACCTGCGTGGCTTTGGTATTATGCCCGATGTGGTGGCAGTCCGCACCGAGGGCAGCACAGCGCCGCCGCGTGGTGTAGCGGATAAGATTGCCATTGCCAGCGGGGTGCGGCCAGAGGGGATCATTATGATGCCAAATGTCGATACAGTCTACAAGGTACCTCTGATGGTGGCGCGCGAATTAGGGCCTGTGCTGGCGAGCTTTACCGGTAATGATACAGCGCCAGATATGACGCGTTGGCAGCAGCTTGTCCGGCACGATAGCCAGACCTATCGCCAGCGACTGACGATTGGCCTCGTGGCGAAATATGTTGATAATGCCGATACCTATCTCTCTATCACTGAGGCGCTCAAAGCAGCGGCCTGGGCGCACCGCAGCGAGGTGACGATCCAATGGATCAATGCCGAGACAGTGACCGACGCAGCGCTCAGCGCTGTGGATGCGGTGGTAGTGCCCGGTGGCTTTGGCAAGCGCGGGGTAGAAGGGAAGATTGCGGCGGCCAGTTACTGCTTGCAGCACAATGTACCATATCTTGGCATCTGCCTGGGAATGCAGGTGGCGGTGATTGCCGCTGCCCGCCGTGGTAGCTTGGCCCAGGCTGGTAGTGCGGAGTGTGGTGCCGCGCCGGATGATGCCGTCATCTACCTTATGCCTGACCAGCAGGGCAAGCAATCGACCGGCGGAACGATGCGCCTAGGCAACTACCCGGCGGTGCTGCAGGCTGGCTCACGCACTGCCAAAACATATGGCACAACAGAGGTCGTGGAGCGTCATCGCCACCGCTATGAGGTGAATCAAGCGCATCTCGCTGCCATTAATGCGGGCGGGATTGTGGTGTCGGGTACGTCACCCGATGGCAGGCTGGTCGAGTTCGTCGAGGCACCGACCTGCGACTACTTTGTTGCGACCCAGGCTCACCCAGAGTTTGCCTCGCGGCCATTTCGGGCTCACCCGCTCTTTGCTGGCTTGGTGCAGGCGGCGCTGGAGCGGCGGAAGCGGACAAAGGGCGAGGCGTAGTCTTCTTGCTACCTCGTTATTTTTGTACCGCATCTGTTGTATACTATAATCATGGAACAGACGATTCGTGATGCAGTATATACTCTTTATCAACAAACACCGCCGGTGGAATTAACGCGGCCGGAGCCGACGTTTGGTGATTTTGCGACCAACGTCGCACTCAAGCTTGCCAAGCCACTGGGCAAAAACCCACGCGAGATTGCCGAGGAGGTAGCGGCGGTGCTACGCCAGACTGGCCAATTTTCTGACGTGAGCGTGGCGGGCCCGGGTTTTATTAATCTCCGCCTGAGCGACGCAGCGCTGTGGCAGGCGGCCAACACCGCACCGCAGCAGATCTATGGCGGTATGCGCTACACGCTGGAATATAGCTGCCCCAACGCCTTTAAGGAGCTGCATACTGGCCACTTATACCAGACGGTGTATGGCGATATATTGGCGCGGATCATCGAGTCGGTCGGCGCGTCGGTAGACCGTGCTAGCTTTGGTGGTGATGTTGGCCTGCACGTTGCTAAGTGCTTGTGGGGGATGCGCCACACGCTAGGCGGCGAGCTGCCAGAGAAATTAACAGAGGTAGAGAGCGATGTCTTTGCTCGGGCGCGGTGGATTAGCCAGGCTTATGTGATCGGTGCTAAGGCGTACGAAGAGAACGAGACGGCGAAGCAGGAGATTATTGAGTTTAACAAGCTCGTCTATAGCTACCACGAGCATGATGAGCATAATACGCCACTGGCTCAGATCTATTGGACGACGCGCCAGTGGAGCTTGGATTACTTCGATGCCTTCTATACGATGATTCAGGTTGATCATCTTGACTATATCCCCGAGAGTAGCACTGCACCGATTGGCCTGGCCGTGGTGCACGAGCAGCTGGAGCGGGGGAATTTGCAGCGGTCTGAGGGGGCAGTGGTCTTCGTCGGTGATCCCGCGAAGCATCTGCACACCCGCGTTTTTGTGACGTCTAACGGCCTGCCGACGTACGAGACAAAGGACATTGGCGTTATCTGGAAAGAAGTGGCAGACTACCACTTCGACCACCGGATTCTCATCACTGGTAACGACCAAAAGGAGTATATGCGCGTGGTGTATGCTGCAGCAGAGCTCTTCCGGCCTGAGCTAGCTGGGCGGATGACCCACCTGACCAATGGCACGGTGCGCTTTGGTGATGGCAGCAAGATGAGCTCGCGCCTGGGCAATGTGGCGCGAGCGGCCGATGTGCTCACTATCGTCCAAGAGCGCGTGGCGAATCTCACCGCAGACCCAGTGGTGCAGCGCCAGGTGGCCCTGGGGGCGATCAAGTACGCCTTTGCGAAGTATCGCATGGGCAACGATATCGCCTTTGATATGGATGAGACGGTGAGCCTGCAGGGCAATTCTGGCCCCTACATTCAATACGCTCATGCTCGGGCGTGTAGCATCCTAGCCAAGGCGAGTGCCGAGCCTGCTGAGCCGACCGATTGCACTGATGACGAGCGCCTGCTCCTGCGCAAACTGAGCGAATATCCAGAGGTCGTCGAGAAGGCTGCCCGCGAGTATCTTGTGCATGGTATCTGCCACTACCTCTACGAGCTTGCCCAAGAATTTAACCGCTTCTACGAGAAAAACCGTGTCGTTGGTAGCCCACGCCAGGCCGAGCGCCTCAGCCTGGTGCAGCGCTACCGTGACACTCTGGCTGCTGGCCTTGCTCTGCTCGGTATCGAAGCGCCGGAGCGGCTGTAGTGGAGGAGAACAGACTAAGTGCTATCACGTGGGTTTGAGAAGACGCGTATGGAGAGGATCGCAGCTGCCGAGCGAGACAAAAAGAAGATTAAGGAGAGGTTAGCGAAGTCCTCACACCATAGAACACCACCAACACAAGAGCGCTAGCAATTAATGCAGAATATGCTATAATTTGAATAAACAATGGTTAATAAGGAGAACCTATGGCAGAACGAACATCAACCAAAACCAAAGCAGCTGCTGCAAAGAAGCCTGCAGCGCGCCGTACCCCACGCAAGGCCGCTCAAGAGGCTGCAGCTGCTGCCCAAGCTCTAGAGCAGAAGATGAAGAACAGCCACCTTGGCGGCTTTGCCGACTTCATCCGCGAGCAGGGTGTGGTTGGCCTGGCTGTTGGTTTGGCAATTGGTACCGCCGCTGGTGACACGGTCAAAAAATTAGTTCAAGGTTTCATTAGCCCGGTAGTGCAGTTCATTGTGGGCTCGCAGAAGGGGCTCGAGGCTGCTACTGCGCACGTCGAGATTGCTGGGCGCAGTGCCGACTTCGCATGGGGGGCATTTGTGAGCTCGCTCATCACCTTGCTGGCTACAGCGTTCGTCATCTACCTCATCATCCACCTGCTCAAGCTCGACCGCTTGGATAAGAAAAAAGACTAAAGAGGCGAGAAGCCTCAGGGCGATCAACCACACCCACTCAGGGTGTGGTTTTTCTATGGTGAATAATAAATTTGCGCACTACCCAAACATCTACGTAGCCTGAACATAATAGTGAACCATTCGGAAATAACAGGGGTAGGGGAGACGATTTACCTCATAATTAGATCCTAGAATAAGCAGGCGGGAAGGGAAGCAAACACACCTGAACAAAAAAGTAGTACACCAATTTGCATACCAGTAAAGCTTATGCTTATAACAGTAATAGCTAAGGATGAGCGCTATACGGTGGACATGTAGTATACTAGAAGCATGAAACCAAGCTTCAAACCAAAACGGATTTTGTGGGTAGACCTAGAGATGACGGGGCTGGACCCTACTACAGATGAGATACTAGAGGTAGCGGCGATTGTGACGGATTGGGACTTCGCTGAGATTGCAACGTACGAAGGGGTGGTGCGCCATGATGCGGCTAAGCTCAGGCGCCTCCTTGACGGCAACGCCAGCTTTTGGGATCAGCACCCGGCAGCGCGGCGCGGGCTCGAGGAGCAGAATGCTCAGGGCAAGCCACTAGCAGAGATCGAGCAGGAGCTGCTGGCGTTTTGTGATGAGCAGTGTGCTGGCGAGGGGCGGATATTGCTGGCAGGGAATTCCATCCATCAAGATCGCCGCTTTATCGACCACTGGTGGCCGCAGCTGGCGCAGCGTTTGCATTACCGCATGCTCGATGTGAGTGCCTGGAAGGTGGTGATGGAGGGCAAATACGGCAAGAAATTTGCCAAGCCAGAAGACCACCGCGCGCTGGAGGATATCCGCGGTAGTATTATGGAGCTGCGCTATTATCTACAAAAGGTCGCTCTGTAATGCCCGAGCTGTGGCGTGATATTACGATCGACACAGCCGAGCAGCGGCGGGCGCTGCTAAGCGAACTGCACCTGCCTGAGCTGCAGGCCCGCATGGTGCGCGAGCATCGCTGGCTGCCACAGGCGATAGAAGGGGAGGCGTGGCTGCTGCTCACGCTGGATATACCATACGTCAGTCGGCACAATGTGAAGTACCACACCATTACCATTTTGCTCAGTAAAACCGAGATTATTACGCTGCACCAGGGTGAGCTAGACGATGAGCTGATTCAGCGCATTACCGCGCTGCGGCCTAGTAGCAAGACGCCATCGCTCATTCTGGCGACTATTGCCCAGTTTTCTATTGAGCAATTTATGCCGCTGCTCAACCATATCGACGATGTGACCGACCAGCTGGAGGATACAATGATTCGCACCCCAGATAATCGGCAGCTCCAGCAGCTTTTCGTGTACAAGCGTCAGTTAGCCGACCTGCGCAAAGTGGTGCTCCCTTTGATGAATGTGCTCAATGGTCTCAGTAACGGTCGCTATGCCTTGTTTGACAAAAAATGCGCGGTGTATGTACGCGACAGCTACGATTACGCCTGGCGCGTCCACGAGCTTATTGATACGATGCGTGATCTTCTCACCAGCGCGCTTGATATGTATCTCTCGGTGGTATCTAACCGCATGAACGATGTGATGAAGCGCCTCACCTTGGTTGCCACTGTCTTTATGCCAGTCTCGTTCTTGACGGGCCTGGGCGGGATGAACTTCGTGCAGTTGCCATTTCGCAGCGACATTGCCTTCTGGCTGATGATTGGCCTGATTGTCCTCATACCGCTGGCGATGGTGGGGTATTTTGTGCGGCATAAGTGGTTGTAGTATCATAGTGCTATGACACACAAGCAGCTCGAAGAATTTTTGCTCAGCCTGCCCGGAGCGTGGCTCGACTATCCTTTTGGGGACGATATCGCGGTGTACAAGGTAGGGCACAAGGATGTGCCTGGCCAGCAGGAGAAGATGTTTGCGCTCATTGCCGAAGGGTCGCGGCCACTGCGCGTCAGCCTCAAGTGCGACCCGCAGCTTGCCCTCACCCTGCGCGAACGCTATGAGTCGGTGCAGCCAGGCTACCACCTCAACAAAAAACATTGGATCACTGTTATTTGCAGCGGCCAGTTGAGCGATGATGAGGTAATTGACCTCGCGCGGCTCAGCTACCGGCTGGTGACGGAGTAGGACGTACGTTTCGATAAAACACTGTAAGATGCGGCTACTGGCTACTCCCAAACTTCGACCTTCTGATACCTAAAATCACCCTACTAAATGGAATAACAGAAGAGAATTAGCGCTGCGGGGCTTCTCGTATTTAAATTTATAATAGCCCAAAGAAGAGCGGCTAGAGAAACGTGACAATCGGCACATATAAAAACACCAGCATCATTCAGTGCCCTGCGGAGAAAAAACCGCTCCGTAAAGTTATATACAAACAGAATACCTAATACAGCAAAAGCTCGCCAGAGAGGCGAGCTTTGTCGATAGGGTGAAAGTACGCGTCGTTACTTCGTTGAGGTGAAGTTGCTAAACGACTTGGTGGCGGCATCGAGCGTCTTGCTATTGGTGGCAACGTAGTCGGCGATGGCTTTGCGGTTGCCGCTGGCGGTTTTGAGCTTTTGGAGGTAGCTCTTGAGGATGGATAGCTGGTAGCTCATTTCGCGTGCGTAGACGCGGTCAAGCGCGCCAGTCAGGTAAGCATCTTCGAGTGTTTTGGAGAGTTTGTCGGAGTAGGCTTTTTCGGTCTTTTTGGCATCGCCTAGGAGCTCGGTCTTGATCTTTGCATCCTTGAGCGACGACTTGAGTTCTGTCCCCATACTACCCAGCGAGGTGGTGAGTGTAGTGTTCATACTCGAGAGCTCATTCTCCGTCAGGCGTGATTGCTGCTCCTTGGTGGCTGCTTGCAAGGTCTCGATGCGGGCTAGCGTGCTTTGGGCTTGCTTGGTGTAGTTGGGCTGGCTGTTGACCATCATCATGACAATGGCGAAGGCAAGCAAAAGCACACCGCCAATCAGTCCAAACACCGCAAAGCGATTAATCTGCACTGGCTGTTGCTTGGGTGCAATCTCGTTGAGGTAATCCACCGGGAAGGAGGTGTCTGGCTCACTTGCTGCGCCAAGGTCTGCGCCGGTAACAGCCATGGCAGTGGCGCCATGCGGCTGCTGCGGGTTGGCATAGGCCTGGTCATTGTAGCCGCCCGATTGTGGCTGGTAGGGTTGTGCGGCGGGTTGGTTGACACCTGGGTAAGCGTCAGTATTGGCGTAGCTATGCGGTGTGTCTGCGCTGGTTTGTGGGTTAGTTGGTTGTGGTGCTGTAGCTGGCGGCTGTTGCTCGGGCTGCGGCGCGTAGTGGTATGACTGGCCTGTGCCATAGCTCGCGGCTGGTTGGCTGGCTGGTTGGTTGTGTGGTGGCTGATACGGCTGGTAGGGCGCAGCCTGAGGCTGCGGTGATGAAGGGGCGGGCTGTTCTTGATAGGGTGGCTGAGTTGGTTGGCTCTGCGTTGCCGGATTATATGCACCATAGCCATAATCCTGCGCACCGTGTGACGCCGCTTGGGTAGCATAGTAAGGGACATACGGAGCAGCTGCCGGCGCATTGGGTTGCGGGGGCTGTTGCTCGGGCTGCGGTGCCGAACCATTCGGTTGAGGAGTGTATGGTTGCTGTGGATTCATAGTTACTATAATACCATTTAAACACAACCACTAACAGAGGTAAAGAGGATAATCTCTAACAGAGGTCAGATGGATGAATTATACATAGTATATACCCCTATATACTATATACTCTATACCCCTATAGACTATTCTAAAATACCACATGTTTTGTGCGAAAGGTAAGCGTATTTCTCTATTGCCACACGTTATTTTTCCTGATTGTTAAACATACGTAATATAACTACTCGCTGACAAAAACAGGATAGTGTGGATGCAGCAAGCCCGGTGAGGGGATGAATAGTAAAGGAGGGCAAACACAGTTCGATTGGCCTATGCCATATGCGCTATACTATACCTATGGATGCCAAAGAAGAGGTGCGGGCACGCTTGAATATAGAGGATGTGGTGGGCGAGTATGTGCAGCTCAAGCGGGCGGGGCGGAGTTACAAAGGCCTGAGCCCTTTTACCAGTGAGCGGACGCCGAGCTTTTTTGTGAGCCCCGAGAAGAATATTTGGCATGATTTTAGTAGTGGGCGGGGCGGCGATGTCTTTAGCTTTATTATGGAGGTGGAGGGGTTGGACTTTCGCCAGGCGCTGGAGTTGCTGGCGCGCAAGGCGGGGGTGGATCTTTCGCGCTATGAGCAGAAGGGTAATCGCGACCTGGCGCGGCGCAAGCAGCGGCTGCTTGAGGCGCACCGGCTAGCGGCGAATTTTTATCAGCATTGCTTGGTGCGGAGCCAGGATGCGCTGGCGTATGTGTTTCGGACGCGGCGGCTCAGCAAGGCGATTGTCCAGCAGTTTCAGATTGGCTATGCCCCCCGTGATGGTCAGGCTCTGGTAACGTATCTTAAGAAAAAAGGCTTCTCGCTGGCAGAGCTGCGCGAGGCGGGCTTGGTGAACCGCTACGATGGCGATCTCTTTCGTGGGCGGATGATGGTGCCATTAATGGATGCGGGTGGGCAGGTGATTGGCTTTACGGCGCGCTTGATTGCTGATGTGCCCAATGCACCAAAATACCTCAACACACCCCAAACATTGCTCTATGATAAAGGCCGGCACGTCTTTGGCTTGATGCAGGCAAAGCAGGCGATCCGGGCCCAAGACTATGCCGTGATTGTCGAGGGTAATATGGATGTGATAAGCAGCCATCAGGCGGGCGAAGCAGCAGTAGTGGCGACGGCGGGCACTGCCATGACGGAGCAGCATATTCGGGCGCTCAAGCGGCTGGCCGGGGACATCCGCCTGAGCTTTGATGGTGATAAAGCCGGGCAGGCCGCCACAGAGCGAGCGATTGGTTTGGCCGCCCAAGCAGGAGTGGAACTGAAGGTCGTGTCGCTGCCGGCAGGGGTAAAAGACCCTGATGAACTTATTCAGCAGCAGGGGGTAGCGGCCTGGCAGCAGGCGATTGCAGCGGCCCAGCCAGCAGTGGATTGGCTCCTGGCGCAGTATCGGCAGCAGCTCGATCTTACCACGGCAGCGGGTAAGCGGCAGTTTACGACGGTTGGGCTGGCACTTGTTAATCGTTTGGGCGACCCGGTGGAGCGCGAGCACTACCAGCGGCAGATTGCTCAGGCAGTGGGTTCGAGTGTGCAGGCTGTGCAGGCCAAAGCGCAGCAAACCGCACCGTCCGCACCCATCCGCAAGGCCGTCAAGGCGGCAGCGGCCGCGCCACGCAATCGCTACCTCGTACAAGACGACGTGCTTGCACTGGCGATGCTCGATGGGCCAAGCCAAGAATTATTTGGGCGGATTGACCCACAGCTCTTTGCGGGGGAGGCGCGCCAGGCTTTGGCTCAGTACTATGCAGCGCACCACTCACAGCCTCTCACTACCACGCCGCCAGCATTGCAAAATTTTGACGAGTATATTACAATGGTGCGGGTACGTGCCGACGCTCGGTATGGTGCGTGGAGCGAGACCGATCGCTACTACGAGACCGCCAGGCTTTTGCGGCAAATCGAAACCGAATACAAGCAGCAACACAAACATCATCTCACCACCCAACTGCGCCAAGCAGAAGAGAGCGGCGATACGACTGCCGCCGCCGCTTTGCGCCAGCAACTGAACCAATTAATCAAGGAGATAGCGCGTGGCAACCGACGATAAGGATACCAAGCAAAAAAAACCAGCAACCACAGCTCAGGCAGCGCCACCCGATGCCCAGCCACCGATGATGGATCCAGCCGTCGACGATATGGAGCCCGACCTCGCGGCACTTGAGGAAGAAGACACGCCGGAGGAGATTCTCAACAGCAATCAATACTTTGATGATATTAGCGACGACTCGGTGCGGCTGCACCTGCGCGAGATCGGCAAGATCCCGCTACTGAGTGCTGACGAAGAGGTGGATCTCGCTTATCGCATCAAGCAGGGCGATAAGCGCGCGAAAGACAAAATGGCCGAGGCTAATATGCGCCTAGTGGTAAGCATTGCCAAGCGGTATAGTGGTCGTGGCCTTGATTTCCTTGATCTCATCCAAGAAGGGCACACCGGGCTGCTGCGAGCGGTGGAGAAGTTTGACCCAGATAAGGGCTTTAAGTTTAGCACCTATGCCACCTGGTGGATTCGCCAGGCGATCACTCGTGCGATTGCCGACCAAGCGCGCACTATTCGCATTCCTGTCCACATGGTGGAGACGATTAATAAACTGCTGCGCACCCAGCGCCGCCTCACCCAAGACCTGAACCGCGAGCCAACCATTACCGAGCTTGCCAAAGAGCTCGATATGGAACCGGATAAGGTCGAATATGTGATGAAGATCAAGCAAGACATCAGCAGCCTCGACGCTGGTGTGGGGCGCGATGGTGACGACTCGGAGGAGTCGGTGCTGGGGGACTTCATCGAGGATGAAGATACGGTCAGTCCTGAAGAATCGGCCTCCAACCAGCTTCTCAAGGAGCAGGTGCAAGATATTCTCTCCACCTTGAGTGACCGCGAGCAGAAGATTATCAAAATGCGCTTTGGCCTGGAGAATGGTAAGAGCCATACGCTAGAGGAAGTTGGGCAGGAGTTTGCCGTGACGCGCGAGCGCATCCGCCAGATTGAGGCCAAGGCCCTGGCCAAGCTGCGCAAGCATAAGGACGCCAAGAAGCTGTACGAGTACTTGCAGCAGTAGGGGATAGTGCACGAGAATAATCGGCATACAGTATGTATGTCGATTTTTTGGATAAATTGCTTGAAAAGTCGTTACTGTATGGTTTTTAGTGAAGCTTCTGTATAATAATGGCTATTTACTTTGCTGTGAGGGCACAAACCTCTCGAATACCCACTCCTAACTATCGCTACCGAGAAATAGAGATCATGATTGTAGAGGGGTGAATACGAAAGCCCTAAAAATGCAGAAGGTACTCCCACAATACTTTACATAAAAATACCCAGTAGTATGCTGGGTATTTTTATATCGAAGCAAGTGGCTTAGTAGTAATAATAGTACCACCAAGATGGCTTGGACAATACACCAACAAACACAAGTATCCAGAAAAGCCAGATAAGACACCAGCAGACTGACCCAAAGATGCCCCAGCCCAGACTAACGTTACCCCACGTTGTAGACATACCGGCTTCCTTAGACTTATTGCGCGAAATAATGCCAAGGAGAATACCACCGATAGAGATACCAAAGAAGCTCAAGACGCATCCAATAACACCCAGTGTCTCACCAGGGTTGTCATAATGAACGGGATAGGCATATGGTGTTGGCTGTGGCTGAACAGCTGGCTGTAATACTGGCGCAACTGGCTGCTGGTAGGGTTGTTGATATTGATATGTCTGTTGCGGCTGCGGCTGCGGCTGGGCCACCGGTTGTGGTTGCGGTGCTGGCTGCGGCTGCGGTGCAGCAGGTTGCTGGGGTGTTGGCTGGTTGTTCATAAACTCCTCGTATTAGGCTATTACCGTAGTGTGCATTTGCCTTATGCACACGTAATCTGTGGGGGAATTATAGCAGAGGAAGGGTGTTGTGTCAATTATCTGATGATTTATATACCCCACTGGGGTATTTTACATCCAACCAATCTCGCGGCAGAGGGCGTCGACCTGCTGGTGGAGCTCGGTGAGATTGTGGCTGTTGGAGATGAAGTGGTCGGCAATGGCGATGGGGCCACCCTTCTCAATATCCTCAATTTCCGACCAGTCGCGGGCGATTGCTTCCTGCGCAGTAAAGGGCCGTTCGGGCCGCTGGGCCAAGCGGCGGTGGCGCAGTTGCTTGGGTGCCACGATGGCCGCCACAACGAGCTCACCCGGGAAGTGGTGGGTGAGGTATTTGTACTCCGTCCAGGAGTAAAGGCCGTCAAAGAGGATGTGGCGCTGCCCGGCGGCGGCGAGGCGCTGCATTTGCTTGGCAGCAGTGCGGATGATGATGTCTTTGCCAGCCTCTTCGCGCCAGGCTTTGCGAAATTCGGCTTGCGACTGCGGGGTGATGGCGATGCCGCGGCGGCGCATTTCGTCGTAGAGGATGCCACCAGCGTAGACCTTGGGGATACCAAGGCGTGCGACGTGGTTGACTGCCTCGCTCTTGCCTGCGCCTGAGAGGCCAACGAAGGCAAGGATTGTTATCGGATGAGATGGATGATTCATGTCTCTAGTATAGCAGATAATAGCGCTTATGGTTGGCGGTGCAGTGAATGATACAATAAAAATATCATGAAAGAGCAGCCAGTGGCATCGCCACCACCAGAGCAACCACGACGCTATGCACCAATCGACCTTGCGTCGCGCATCTTCTACTTGCGCATACGAGTGCGACAGCAAAAGGGAGAGACACTTCCGTCACAATGGATGCGCGATGCTGCCTGCAGCCCGGCCACAAGTGAAGAATATTTTAGTGGCAAGCCAGAAGACACGGCACTGGCGCTGCGGCGCTGCATTGGTTGTGCGGTGATTGATGTGTGTGCGGCATATGCGGTGAGAGAAGGAGTGTCGGGGATCTGTGCTGGTTTAACGGCACAGCAGCGCAGACAACTGACGGATGGTCCTATGCCAGCCGATCTCCCTAGCCAGTCCACGATGCTCACGGGTGCTATGCACCACGCTGTTCATGCTAATGACACGCCTCGGGCGCGGATTGCCTGGGCAGAGCAGTGCATGGCCGAGCGGCGGCATATTGGGCACATTCCCACGCCGCAGGCTTTTGCTCGCTTGGCACTGTGTATCGATGCCGAGACAGGGCAACGGCTAGAACCCGAGCGGCGCGAAGACTGTGCTGAGTGCCCAGTAGCAGCCGAGTGTTTGCTCTTTGCGCTGCGGGGCTATCAGCGCATTATCGCTGCTGGTGATGTCCGTGGTGGCACGACCCAAGCTGATCGTCAACAGTGGGGCGCACCCAAACCCAAGCGGCGGCACGTCCGGCGGCGCTGAGCAATGGGGGTAGGGCGATAAGCAGCGCACTACTCTGCTTATGCTTGGCAAAATAACAGGCGTGTGGAATAATGCAGAAGCTAACGTTATTTTTATAGCAAAAGAGTAAACATCTATGAAACGCGAACAACCAAGAAAGCCAACACCTGCCACACAGGCAATGCGAGAACGAATGAAGAGCGATGGTGTAAGTCCTGCGCGATATGTTGCAGAGCAGCTGCTCCGGGGAAAGAAAGTACCAGATATGTCGGAGTGGATTGCCTTAGCGGCGTGTGGCTCACAAGGTGCGTTCAATTTTGACCTCGATATCCCTAGCCCTGATGCAGACAAACCAGAGTATTCTCGGAAGGCCGATATCGCTCGGCGAGCACAGTTTGCAAAGCAGGTGTGTAGTATGTGCTCGGCGCAGTATGAGTGTCTAGCAAGTCAGTTAGGTCGCACGATGAGGGGTGAGCAGGATGATGATAGTTTGATTGTTGGTGGCACAACGAAGAGACAGCGCGAAGCAGCGCGTCGGTGGGCGGGGCAAGTCAAAAAAGCCCAAATCTCAGACAATCTGTAACAAAAACACCAACCTCCATACTCGCACAAACAATACGTTTTATAGCAAAATAGCACCCCTCTTAGCACGTAGCAAGGGGTGCTATTGAGTGGTAGAGGTGTGGCGATGTGGGTGTGGTTTGTCTTGCGATGCAACGCCATGTTTTGTTCTGCAAGATACCGCTCATGCTATAGCAATTGAAAAATCCGACAAAACGTGTACACTTATACATAACGTATGGGCATATAAGCACACATGTGTGCAGACTGAGGAGATAATAGTGCGACGAGGTGGGCTGGTGTATGGAGTAGTGAGTGTCCTTATTGCGGGTGCTGTGTCGGTGATCTTTAGCGGGGCTGCCCAGGCGCAGCAATGGCAGATGGTGTATAACGAGGAGTTTAATACCTCGCTATCGAACTGGAAGGTTCTTCAGCAAAATAAGGATAATTATGGCAAGGAGCATTTGGCATATAGCGCCAACAATGTTGCGGTGACGAACGGCGCTTTGCAGATTACCACCCGGCGTCACTGTGTGTCGAGTGTGGCTGAGCCACTGGGCGATAGTAATGCGAGCCAAGAGCCGTGCCCGTCTGGCAAGATGACACGCTACCAGAGTGGGCGAGTGGAGTCGGGTCGGGTGCTCGATGGGCATAAACCATTCCGCGTGGAGGTACGAGCGAAGATTAATTGGAATGGTGAGAATGGGACGCGCCCAGCTATTTGGCTGCGCAATAGTGTGACGCTTGCCAACTGCAGTAACAACAAGCAAGCGAATGACCCCTATGGTGAGCTCGACATGCTGGAGTGGTATTCATGGACACCGACCTACACATGGTCGACGACGCATATTCGCTGCTACCACAGCCCATCATCGCAGATATGGAAGACGAAGGGGTTAGGGCATAGCCGAGAGAACCTCATACCATCCCCAGTGACATTGGCGAACAACTGGCATGTCTGGGCGACGGAATACGATGGTGAGACGGTCAGATTCTTCGTGGATAACCAGCCGGTGCTGGTGTATAACTATCGAGCGGGCGATGAGAAAAGTCATCCAACCACTCGAGTTCCGGCAGAAAAACCAGCAAAAATGGGCATGGATGCGAATCAATTCAAGCAGGTCTTTGACGATACGTGGTATGTCATTCTCAACGATTATGTGGAGTGGAAGAGTGAGGAACACCCGCCCGACTCATCGAAGAAGTTTGCCAACCAGACCTTCCTCATCGACTACGTCAAAATATACCAAAGCGGTGCTCCGACTACTGGCGAAAAACCATCAGCTACCGCACCAGAGAAAAAGGACGACAAGAAAGATAAAAAGCCGGGTACTAAACGGATGACGGTGAAGAAGAAAAAGGATGCGTTTACTGTGCAGGGTCCGCTGGCTGAGCTGATGAGCAACTTTGTGCCGGCATTGCTGATAAGCCTGTGCTTGCTGCTCATCGCACTGGTTGGTTGGCTGGTGTGGTGGTGGCGTCGCCGGCGCCAGCGCACTCAACCTACGCTATAACTGGAGGGCAGGGAGCAGGGTAGAGGTGCCGCGCGAGGATGTTTCCGCACGGCACCAATGCTATACTAGAACTATGATGAAGCGCCTAGTGATTATCGATGGCAAAAGTGTGTTCTACCGTGGGTATTATGCCATGCCCAATCTCTCGACGGCTGATGGCACGCCAACTGGTGGGGTGTATGGCTTTGCGGCGCTGAGCTTGGAGCTGATCAAGCGCCTCCAGCCAGACTACGTATGCGTGGCGTGGGACAAACCCAAGACGAACATCCGTCGGCGCCTCGCCATTTACGACCAATACAAGGCTGGTCGCAAGCCGGCTCCACCAGATTTTTATGCCCAGATACCACTGCTCCACGAGCTTTTGCAGGCCTTTGGCTGGCCGCTGTATGAGTTTGATGACTATGAGGCAGACGATATTATGGCGACGCTCGATGCTCAGGCTGAGCAGGAGGGGGATATTGAGACGTATCTTATTACGAGCGATCTTGACGCCTTGCAAATACTCGACCAAAATACCTACCTCTATGCCCTCAAGAAAGGCTTGACCAATATCGACAAATTCGACATTCCCGCCTTTGAGCAGCGCTATGGTATTCGGATTGGCCAGTTCCTCGACTTCAAGAGCCTCAAGGGTGATGCGTCGGATAATATCCCGGGCGTACCGGGGGTGGGGGAGAAGACAGCGGTCAAGCTGCTGCAGCAATTCGACACGCTTGACAACCTCTACGACAATCTCTGGCAGGTCAAGGATACCTTGCGGCGCAAGCTGGAGCAGGGTAAAGATTCGGCCTATATGAGCCGCGAGCTAGCCCGGCTGTATACCGATGCACCAGTGACGCTCGACCGAGCAGCGATGGCAATGGATAACTGTGACCCAGCGGCAGTGCGGGCGATGTTGCAGCGGCTGGAGTTTCGTAGTTTGCTGCGCCAATTACCACCGCAGATGCAGGCGGCAGAGAGTACCCAGCCGCCCGATGTACCAGTGGTGCAGCATGCGACTGAGCTGCCTGCTCACCAGGCTAAGGCGCTCTTCCTGATGGCTAAAGAGCTGCTGGTCTGGCCGGTCGAGGGCGGCGTGTGGGTGAGCCACGAGCGAGGTAAGGCAGCTCGCCTAAGCTGGCGTGATGCGATTGATGTTATCCCGCATGTGCCGATTGTCGGGCACCGCACCAAGGAATTATTACGCCACTTGCTCACCCGTGGCGTGCGGCAGCTGCCAGTCGTGAAGCACGATACTGCCCAAGGGTCGTTTTTGCTTAATCCCCTGCGCACGTCGCGGGCGCTGGCTCATCTTGCGGGGCTGGAGTCGCTTGATGACCCACGCCTTGCTATTAGTGCGCTGTGGGCAGTGTATGACGAGCAAGCTCAGGCACTTGATGCGCTGCCCGAGCTTGCCCGGGTGGCACGGACAATGGACTTTCCGCTTATTCCTGTGCTAGCGCGGATGGAGTGGCGCGGTATCCGGCTTGATAGCCGCACGCTTGCAGCGATGCAGCGCACCTTGAGTAGTGAGATCGCCGAGTTGCAGCAGCAGATCTATGGCATGGTGGGGTATGAGCTTAATATTGGCAGCCCGGCTCAACTAGCTGAGGCACTCTTTGTCAAGCTTCAGCTGCCAACAGCGGGCATTAAGAAGGGCAAGACGGGTTACTCGACGAGCCAGAAGGAGCTAGACAAGCTTCGGCCGCATCACCCGATCATTGGGCTGGTGGAGCGCTACCGCGAGCTGACCAAGCTGCAAAACACGTATGTCCAGGCCTTGCCGCAGCTGACCGACGACGCAGGCTATATCCACACCACCTTTAATCAAGATGTGGTAGCGACGGGCCGCCTTAGCAGTACCGACCCAAATTTGCAAAACATCCCCATCCGCAGTGAGCTGGGCCGGCACATTCGCGATGCCTTTGTGCCGGCACCGGGCAATGTGTTTGTCAATGCCGACTATTCGCAGTTTGAGCTGCGCCTAGCGGCCGTGCTGTCGGGGGAAGAGGCGATGATTCGTGATTTTAATACCGATATCGACATCCATGCCAACACCGCCGCGCAGGTCTATGGGGTACCGCTCGACGTCGTCACAAAGGAGCAGCGCCGCCGGGCCAAGGTGGTGAACTTTGGGGTGCTCTATGGGATGAGCCAGCATGGCCTAGCCGCTGCGGCCCATATGAGCTATGCCGAGGCGCAGCACTTCATCGATGAATACTACCGCCTCCGGCCTAAGCTCAAGGCCTATATGGCGCAGACCATCCAGCAGGCGCACGATGCGGGCTTCGTCCAGACGCTGTTTGGCCGCCGCCGCTGGACGCCGGATGTTGCATCGCGCAACTTTGCGGTGCGCAGCGCTGCCGAGCGAGCGGCCGCTAATATGCCGATCCAAGGTACCGAGGCTGACCTGATGAAGCTTGCCATGCTGGCGGTGGAAGATAAGCTGGCTCAGGCTGGAGAGCAGCAGGGCGATGGCCAGCCACTCGGTTGGCAGGTGGTGCAGATTCACGATAGCATTATGGTAGAATGCCCGCGTGCCCATGCCGAGCAGGTGAGCCACATCCTACGCGAGACGATGGAAAATATCTACCCTCAGCTTGGCGTCAAGCTCAAGGTCGACGTTTCGATTGGTGAGAATTGGGGACAAGTCTAAGAACACCGACCGAACAGAGGTCAGACTATAGACAAAGTATCGAGAGTGGTGTATAATCTGGGCCATCACAAGCAAAACAGAATAGAGGTTGGGCATGGCACAGGGCAAAGCAGTATATCCATCATTTTCTAATGGTGAAGAGCGGGCTGGCGCTGGCCTGCCCAGTCCGTATGATCCAGAGGCGTCTGCCGATAGCCTCGATCGCTCTACCTACCAGGCGACGCACGATGCCATCGTCGAAGCAGCCCAGGCGAGTGGTGAGCTGCAGCCCCTGACTGAGGCGGAGATGGAGCGGCGGGCAGCGAACGAAGGAGTGGCGCGTCAGCTATTTGAAGCAGAGGTGCAGAGAGAAGAGAGAGAAATTGAGGGTCGATTGGCAGATCAATCCCTGGATAAAAAAGAGCGAGAGAAGCTTGACGCTCGGCTCGACAAGTTGCGCGCGATAGAAAAGAAGGGGCCAACGTATGGCTTTTTGTATGATCCGGCAGGTAATATGGGCACTCTAAAGCATTATGAATTTGGCTCGATGGATCTGGCCGATTGGCGAGTGGTCTGCTGTGATGTGGGTGGAGAACCGTATGAGGCGCGAGTGACCGATGCATGCCAATTTACTCGTGATACATTTGGCACAACTGGTCTTGTGCCAGATGATGCAACAGCTCGGATGGTTGTGACAACAACGAGTGAGCAGGGAACAACGCAATACGTTATTGACTGTTATGAAGGGAGGCCGCCTTTGGTTGTGGCGGTTGAAACACCGATTGAGGGTGGTGACCGCACGGTGGCACCATATTTAGAAGACTGGAACCAGATTAGTGCTGCACCAGACGGAGCAGGCGTGGGTAGTAGCGACCTGCCACAAGGTGATAATACGCTTGTTCGCGCAGCGTAGATGCGGCACGCGAGCAAAGTCACTAATCTTCTACACCCATACACTTCTTTTTCATCGACTGTATAAAATATAAAGAGGAGAAAACACATATCTATACACAGGCAGCTAGCTTGACTTTTCTTGCTGGAGGTTCTATTGTGTAACAAACGAATAACAACAGCCCTACAAGCGGAGAAAACCAGATGTACCCCCAGACAACAAACAAATTACCTGATAATTATTACGAGCTTGACCCAATCACACAAAGGGAGATTTGTGAGCGGTTGGGTGTCACTCAAGTGGCAGATTCTGCGCAGCTTAAGAAGAATAAAGCCGCGGCAGAGAGCCTCTACGCTGGCCTTGGTGGCAACAGCGCGCCCAGCGGCACTACCTTCGACAAAACAGATAACGCCACCACGCCAGAGAGTAGTGACCCGCGGATGGATGTCCTTGCCGCGCAGGTGAATGCACTGTATGGCACTCCCCAAGCCCATAAGCGAGAGAATCCTAATCCTGATGAGATGGTGACAAATCGCTTCTACTGGGACGTGAGCAAGACTGGCGAACCTGACGAGGCAGAGAAGTATAGTGTTTTGCCGGATGGGCAGTATGAGCCACTTACTCCTAAGGACGAGGGCGATCACTTGCTAAATGGCCGCCGGACGAGTGCACGCAAAGTGTATAATCAGCTTGATGCATCAACAGCCGATCGTTTGGCTGGGGAGGGTGACTCGCGGCTTGCGGCGCTTGATGTGATTGATGGCTTTGGCGACTCGATCCATGTCAACCAGAAAGGGAAATTCGACAAGCAAACGCACAAGACCGAGACCAAGGTGCAACAGCAGTTTGAAAAGCTTGGTATTGACGAGCATCTTGATACGCATGATGGTGGTGTCAAACAGCGCATAAAAACCCGCGTTACTACAGAAGTGCTGGAGGCTGGCGTGGGTGACACTGGTGAGTATGTGATGGGCAAAGACCAGGTGAATACTGAGACACATGGCGATATTCTCAATACCGACAAAGCACGTGAAGCAGTGCGAGCTGTTGCAGCAGAGGAGTTTTTGCTGTGCATCAAAAATGGTGATATAGCATATGATGCGCTTGCAGCAGCTGACCCATCACTCGCACGTTTTGTTAGTGGCTATGGGAACTTTTTCTCTGACCGCAATATTGAGAGTGAGACGAATAAGAACCTCGCCGAGCTGGGTCGCCGTCTTGAGCAATCGGAGCCTGCTATGCAGCTCATGCAGCAGATGCAAGAGCAAAAGCTCGCTGCAGCGCCATCTCCTGAGAACACGCAAAACACCAAGCAGCAGCAATCTATCGCCGAGCACTTTGGCTTCGATCTTGCGGCATAATCACAGAGGTTTTTCCGCATTATACTCTCGGATCTATTGAGTTTTCGTAGGCTTTGTGGTATTGTACTCTCATGTATAAAGGCGAGCGGCCAAAAGTTTTTCCGATTATTGTCACTATCTTGGTGATTTCGTTGGTGGTGGCAGCAGTTGCGTCGGTCATCCGTATGGTGGCGACTCGCCAGGAGACGAATAACACCAACACGCAGCAATCAGCCGAGAGCTTCTACGACCAAGTGGTGGCGCATAATGCAACCAACAGTGTACGCTGGACAGTGCGTGGGCCGATTGTGGCAGACGAGACCTTCCGCTCGTACCAGATCGAGATTTCGCCCAATAAGCGGACGTATACGGTGTATCAGGGCTACTTAGACAAGCAGCTCGACCGCAAGGAGTTTGAGAACAACCAGCAGGCCTACGAGCAGCTTGTGTATGCCCTCAGCAAGGCGCAGATCCAAGACACGCGCAGTGTGGATGACGACGACGTGCGTGGAGTGTGTGCCACTGGTGGGCGGCTCTACACCTTCGAGACGATGGATAGCGGCGTGACGAAGACGCGCATCTGGACGTCGAGCTGCCAAGGTTCACCCGGCTCGATGAAGGCCGATGTACCCAAGATCCATGCACTCTTTGCCAACCAGATCCCTGGCTTTGCACCGATGTTTGATAAGACGCAATAAAAAGGCGCTGCGTGGCTGACGTCTAGGGTTCGAGTAGCCCTGGCAATCTTATGCTGCTTCGTTTTATATTCCTATCGAGTGGAATACTATACAGGTCGGGCTTGTATGTCGGCCTTGTGTGCTAGGCTAAAAAGAGATTATGACAATCTGATTTCATACTCCATTGGGCGCAGTGATAGGGAAGAAGAGCTCATGCTAGCCACACTCTATTGCCAATGATATAATCGAGCGTATGATTCGTGCAGTAATTTTTGATTGTTTTGGTGTGCTCTATGGTGGGAGTATCGAGGTGCTGATGGCGAGTAGCCCGCCGGATCGCCGGGCCGAGCTAGAGGATATTAACAAGCAGTCGGACTATGGCTATATCTCGCGGCAGGAGTTTATTGCAGAGGTCGCGAGACTCTCGGGGCAGACGCCAGCCCAGATAGCGGCATTGCTTGAGCAGGCACATGTGCGCAATAGCGAGCTGATCGCCATGATTCACACGCTGCGCCAGCGCTACCCAGCTATCAAGGTGGGGCTGCTGAGCAACGTGGGGAGCGATACGATCGAGCGGCTGTTTACTCCTGATGAGCTGCGCGAGCTCTTCGATGCGGTGGTGCTCTCATATGCCGAGCACGTTGCCAAGCCAAGCCGCGAAGCCTTCGAGCTGGCGGCAGATCGGCTCGGTGTGCTGCCTGGCCAGTGTGTGATGATCGACGACCGGCTGGACAACTGCTCTGGGGCCGAAGCCGCTGGCATGCGTGCCATCCTCCACACAGCCAATAGCCGCACAATGGCCGAGCTTGAGGAGCTGCTGGGGGAGTGATAGTCCATGCCTGAGCTCCCTGAAGTTGAGACGATTCGTACGAGCTTAGCTCGCTTGGTGGTGGGGAAGCAGGTTGTGGCAAGCACGGTGTATGATTCGCCCAAGAGCTTTCCCAACGACCCTATGGCAGTGGCGCACTTTCTCCATGGTGCAACGATCACGGCGGTAGAGCGCCGCGCTAAGGTGCTGCTGATTCGCCTGAACACCAACTACACGCTGGTGGTGCACCTCAAGATGACGGGCCAGCTGCTCTTCGTTGGTGAGGAGCGCTGGGGCGGCGGCCACCCAAACGATAGCTTTCTTCACGAACTACCCGACCGCTTGACGCGGGTGGCGCTGACCTTTGCGGATGGCGCGCATTTATACTTTAATGATCTGCGCAAATTTGGCTGGATGAAGCTCTATCCTACACCAGAGGTGGCGCAGCTACCCTTTATGCAAAAAGTCGGGCCCGAGCCGCTCGATCCGCATACTACGGCGGCGCAGTTTATCACGCGTATCCGCCGGCGGAATGGCACAACTATGAAGGCGGCCATCCTTGACCAAACGACCATCGCCGGCGTGGGCAATATCTATGCCGATGAATCGCTATGGATGACGCAGCTCCACCCCGCCACGCGGGTGCGTATGGTGGATGATGAGCAGCTTGCCGCGCTCTTTGCCCATATTCGGCAGGTGCTGCAGCTCAGTATTGACAAGGGTGGCAGCACCGACCGCAACTACGTCGATGCTGAGGGCAACAAGGGGAGCTACCTGGCCTTTGCACAGGTGTTTCGGCGTGAGGGGCAGCCCTGCCCGCGCCACCCTGACGTAGAGATTATGAAGATTCGCGTGGCAGGCCGCGGGACGCATATTTGCCCAGTGTGCCAGGTGAAAGTGGGGGAGTAGCTGATGCTTTATCTCATCGTGGGGAAGAATAGCTACGTAGCAGAGCAAGAGCTGGCGAAGATTACTCAGCACGCGCCAGTGCCAGCAGAGCACGTCGATACTCAGCAGCTTGATGCCGCGGGCTTGGCTGAGTTGGTGCGCGGCGTGTCGCTCTTTGCAGCGCAGCGGCTTGTTGTGCTGCGGCACCTGTCTGAGCGCCCAGACCTTTGGGAGCAGCTTGGCCAATGGGCCCATGATATTCCTGACGAGACGACGCTTGTGCTGGTAGAGCCAGGGGTCGATAAGCGCACCAAAACGTATAAAGCACTGCACAAAGCCGCTACCATCATCACTGCAGACCCACTGACCGACCGGCAGCGCCCTGCCGCCGAGCGGTGGCTGCGCCAGCTGGCCAGTAGACGCGGCGTGTCGCTAAGCTCAGCGCAGCTGCGCAGTATGGTAGAGCGAGCTCTGGTGCCGGACGAAAAGGGATATGGCGGGACGATCGACCAACTGCAGCTGGCGCACGCCATCGACGCATTGGCTCAGCTCGAGACTATTACCGATGATGCAATTGCCACCGTGTTACCACCGGCCCGTGAGTTCTCAGTCTTTGATGTTGTAACCCTCGCGGTGGAGCGCCGAGGCCCAGCCTTGCGAGCTGCCTTAGATGAGCTACGCCTGAGCCACGACCCATACCAAACTGCGGCGCTCATCTGGGCGCAGTGGGCTCAGCTGGCGGCGATTGCATGCTATGGCGAGGCAGGGGAGGCAGAGATAGCGCGCGAGCTCTCGCTCCACCCCTACGTCGTCAAAAAGACCAAGCCACTCACCCGGCAAGTCTCGCTGGCCGACATCCGCACCCTGACCCAGCGGGCTGCTCAGCTCGACGCCGATATGAAGACGACGAGCGTGCCGCCATGGGATGCAGTGGAGAGCTTCTTGTTTGCGGTGGCGGGGCGGTAGTGTGGGGTGGCCTAGGTAGACGTGTGAGCGTTGGACAGATAAAGTGCTTAGCATATAAGAACGTGGTATAATATCACCATAATAAACACCACTGCAATGCCAAGGAGGTGTATATGGCTACAGTACAGACAACAGTTACTACCCAGACGGTTCAGACAAAGAACCATCAGCATCGGCGACGATGGCATGGTATGCGCTTAATGATGATAGTGGCAAGTCTAGCGCTTGCGTACTTGGCATTTATCGATATTTTCATGGCGTGGCGCGTCTATACAGTTATATCTTCAAGCAGCGGGCCACTGCCTGGCATTAACTCTAATACAACGTCTAATATGATGGCGCTGGCCGCCTCGTTTGTCTTTGGTGTTAATCTTGCTGCCCAGGCTATGTATCTTGCCTACACCACGCTTCGTCGCCACTCCAAGCAGAGTATGATCAAGCAGGGGATTGCCATTGTTGCTATCCTTGCTTATCCTGTTGCCGACATGGTGAAGTATACACTCTTCCACCACATTCTCCATACCGGTGTGCCGTACAATACATTCCTTGATGGGCCTGTACCATGGACGTCTGGGCTCGTGCTCACCATCGCTGGTTCGCTCTACTTGTGGTATGTGCTGCTGCGGCCACAAAAGAGCGAGCACCAGTAGCCCCTGTGGTGGCCCGGCTCTTTACAAATCCTGCGCCATGCCTTATAATGAGCGCTTGATTGTAGTACTAACCCATAATAACAAGCGATAGAGGAAATTAATGCCCATCATCAAATCAGCTGTCAAACGCATGAAGCAAACGGCCACTCGCCGCCAGCGCAACATTGCTACCAAGCGCGCCATCAAGGCCAGCACCAAGGCCTTCACTGCTGAGCCAAGCGCTGCCGCCCTGAGCCAGGCCCAGAGCGAGCTCGACAAAGCCGTCAAGAAGGGGTTGCTCAAGAAAAACACTGCGAGCCGCCGCAAAGCATCGCTCGCCAAGGCTGCCAAGGCTGCTGGCGTCAAGCTTGCGTAAAGCAATAGGCGCGAGAGCATATACCAAAACACCTCGAGGGAGAGGTGTTTTTCTTTGCTATACTTCGCATGGCTACCTCTGTTAATCGCGACTTGCCATTGACGAAAGGAAATTACTTATGGTAGGATAGATGGAGTTTTGGGTAAGGCAAAAGTAGGAGCTATGGACGAGATAAAGGTGCGGCAACAAATCATCGACAAACTAGGTGAGAGTAATAATATTTTGGTGGCGGTCAACGCCCACCCCACGGTAGATGAGCTGAGTGCAGCACTAGGGTTGACGCTTTTGCTTAATAAACTCGACAAGCACGCCACAGCCGTCTTTAGTGGGGATGTGCCAACGGCAGTGGGCTTCCTTGAGCCAGAGCGTACCTTTGAGAGCACGGTGGATAGTCTGCGAGATTTCATCATTGCCCTTGATAAGGAAAAGGCCGACCATTTGCGCTACAAGCTCGATGGTGACCTCGTTAAGATTTTCATCACGCCGTATCGCGCAACGATTAGCCAGAGTGATTTGGAATTTAGCCAGGGTGACTACAATGTGCAGTTCGTCGTGACGATCGGTGTGCGTAGCGAGGATGACCTCGACCCAGCGCTCAAGGGGCATGGCCGCATCCTGCGCGAGTCGCCAGTGGCAGCGCTGCACATCGATGCGCCAGGTACGCTGGGCAATATCGTCTGGACGGATCCTCAAGCCAGCAGCTACAGTGAGCTCGCGGCAAGCCTCGCTCAGGGCTTTGATAGTACGGATGATGAGCAGCCGCTCCTCGACAAGCATATTGCTACGGCCTTTTTGACCGGCATTGTAGCGGCCACCGAGCGCTTTAGTAACGAAAAGACCACCTCGCGTGTTATGACCCTCGCTGCACAATTGATGAGTGCTGGCGGCGACCAGCAGCTGATTGCAGCCAAGCTCGCCGAGGCCAAGCAGCTCGCTGCAGGCCCAATGCCTGCTAAGCCTGCCAGCAAGAAGCCTGCTCAGGCAAATAACAAAGATAAGTCACTCGTCATCTCGCACAACGCTGAGGCTGGAAAAAAAAAGTTAAGCCAGACCGACGCCGACGAAGCTGAGCTAGCCCAGCAACTGGCCAAGAATAATCCACAGCCCGAGCCCACGCCAGCTCCACGCCGCTCATCGGGGCGCAACAGCAGTGCCGAGCCCTGGCGCCAGCCCATTGAGACGCCGCTGAGTGAGCCCAGCCTGGGTGGCACGCTCAATGCCACCACCAAGCAAGCAGCCGATGACAAACGCCGCGAGCGCGAGAATGGCCGCAACAAGACCATCCTCTCGCACAAGGGTGGGCGCTACCTCGACAGTGACGACACACCAGGTAGCCAAGCGCCGCTCAATGCCGCCACAGCAGCACTCGATCACGAGCCGACCGTCCCCAATGTGAATGACATGCCGCGTGTGCCGATGGCTCACAACGACGACATTCTCCCGCCGCCAACCGGCAAAGAAACCCTGGCCGATCTCGATGCCAAGCACCGGGCTGCGCCAGCTGATGACGCCGAAGGTCCAGCTTTGCCACCATTGCCACCAATGCCAGATTTCTCCAGCTTGCCACCGTTGCCACCAGGTGTGCCACCATTGCCTGGGCCTGATGCCGATAACCCCATGGCCCAGCTCGATGCTGCGCTCCAGTCTGAGGCTAAGGCTAAGAAAGACCAAGCCAACCCATCGCAATTCCACGTACCGGAGAAGTAGGGAAGCAGCGCTACTGATCCAGCAGTGTAAAACACCCAGAGAACCAGCCCCTCGCGGCTGGTTTTTTGCTCCGTCATGCTATACTAACCACATGACGCACCAAACATCTGATTCATCATACGATCGCATTCTCCATATCGACAAGCCAGCTGGTATGACGAGCTTTGGGGTGGTGGCGCGGGTGCGGCGGGTGCTGAGCCAGCAGGCTGGCAAGAAGGTGAAGGTGGGGCACTGTGGTACGCTCGACCCCTTTGCAACGGGCCTTTTGCTCCTGGTGACGGGCACGGAGTGCCGCAATGCCATGCGCTACACCAAGCTCGACAAGACGTACGAAGCAACGATCATCCTGGGCCAAACCAGCACCACAGGCGACCCAGAAGGGGAGATAGCGCCGTATGTGCCAGACGATGCCGAGATGCCCATCGCACCGCCATCACGCCAGCAGCTCGATGCGGTGCTGCAGCGCTTTACTGGCCAGATTCGCCAGCGGCCACCGATCTTTAGTGCCATCAAGATCAACGGCCAGCGAGCCTATAAGCTCGCGCGTGATGGCAAAGAAGTAGAGCTGCCAGAGCGCACCATTACGATCCACTCGCTGGAGGTGCTGGAGTATCAGTATCCACGGCTCGTCATTCGCACGCGGGTGAGTAGTGGTACGTATATCCGCAGCCTGGCGGTGGATATTGGCAGGCAGCTTGGCACGGGGGCGTACTGCGCGGCGCTGCGGCGTACAGCAATTGCCGATTGGTCAGTGGCAGAGGCGCAGCAGCTGCAGGATTTTGGAATTGTTGATTAGCCATACACAATGAATAAAGAAGCGAGGAGCAACCGATGAACATCACGCTACACACTGGCACGACCGCCGCAACTATCACGACAAGCGGCGCGTATATCACCAGCCTGACTGACAAGCATGGGGATGTATTCTACCCACTGCAGCAGCTCACGACCTCTGATGGCGAGCGCAAAACGCGCGGTGGCTGCCATGTTTGCCTGCCCAACTTTGGCCCGGGCGGAGCGAGTGGCTTGGCGCAGCATGGTTTTGGCCGCACCAGCCAGTGGCAGGTGGTGGAGCACACCAGCGACCGAGTGGAGCTCATGCTGCAGGGGAGTGATGCTTATGCTGGGCTGGAGTCTCGCTTGGTGTATACAGTGGCGGAGCACCAGCTTGCAATGCAGCTCACACTGGCGAATGTTGGTGAGGAGGAGCTCCTCGTGGCGCCAGCCTTCCACCCGTATTTTGCGTATGATGGCACGCTCGTGCTGGATGGCCAGCCATTAGCCGACCTTACGCCACTCGCCGATACGATCTTCGTTGATGGGCTCACGCGCCAGCTAGCGACGGGCCGGCGCACCATTACGCTGCAAAGTGAGGGATTACCTTGCTGGGCGGTTTGGACGGATGAGTTGGGCCCATACCTCTGTGTTGAGCCAACGCATAGCGGCAACTCCTTCGCCGATAGCCCGTCTCGTGCCACAGTGCTAGTGCCGGGGCAGACGGCGCGGTATAGTGTGCGGGTGGGGTGGTGACAAACCCCTCGATTTGACTCATAGTCCTACTACTGTCATACTTGATATATGATAGATCATGGTGAACTTCTTAGTAAAATAACAATTATTGGTGGTAAAGCACCTGAGCGGCAGCCAGATGAGTATGAGCGATTGACGCAGGAGTTAGAAGAAATTGCTGCGACAATTGATGAGCGTATAAAAGGCTATGAGCCGCTTGGTGGCAGAGTGCAGCCACTCATGCTTGCAGAAGCAAAACAGCGCAAAGGTGCAGACATAGCTGCTATAGACGAGGTAAACAGGCATTGGGGATGGCCAGAGTTAGATAGCGTAATGGACCGCACTTCGCCATATGAGGATGAGGAAGATTTCTGGAATACCTTTCTTGACCATGATCCACACGACACAAGAGACCCAAACAATCTCCGTGCCCGCCTCCGTGTTCCAAAGGTTGATGCGACACTACTTGAGTCTAAGGATGGTGTTGATTTTGTCAATCTCTACCATAGTGCGACGCCAGCGCTGATTCGTGCCGAGGCGGTATTACCTGAGGTTGGCCTTGTCCGCGGCTTGTATGCTAAGTTGTACGAAAAACATTACGCAATGACAGATATCGCAAAAGGAGAACTCAGCGCATTGGCCGAAGCATATCCTGCTATCAAGACAGCGTTCTATGATACATATAATCTTGCGCGTTGCTTGACAAACAATGATGACGAGAGACGATTCATAAAAGAAATAATACGTCTTGGCTTTGTGCAGGAGGGTGCAGACGAGGGACTTTCCGATATCACTAGCGCCCATGATGTACTCTGTCGCTAGCGTCTACATTGACACTGCGCCGTCCTCCTGCTACAATACACCAGTATGATTACTAAGGATAACAAAGCGAAAGCGATTGCTTTGACTCAGGTCAGCAAGAACGACGTCGGCAGCCCACAGGCGCAGGTGTCTATCTTGACGGCTCGTATCAAAGAGGTGACCGAACACCTTAAGTCCAACAAGCACGACAACATGGCTCGTCGTGGCCTCAAGCAAATGGTCGGCCGGCGTAAGCGGCTGCTCCGCTACCTTGAGCGGACGAACTTTGATGCCTACAAAGCAACGCTCGAAACCCTCGGCTTGCGCAAATAAGCGCCCGCTACGAGATAGAGATCTCCCCACTTATTGGGGAGGTTTTTTGGTGGTGGGGTAGTAGTACAGCGAATTATGATGGCAGGGTGTGCTCGATATCTCCACTGGTGAGAGTGGAGATTAAGAGTCAAGCGAGCGTCTATTGACACACCACCTAAAAATGTGTACGATATAATCCTACAAACAATCTTGAATAAGAGGAATATATGAGCGAACTAACATTAGCATCACGACCCGCTAGTACAGCGGGTATAGAGGGAATTACCTCACGATATGAGGCAGATCGTGCCGCTGCCGTTGCCGAGAGAGAAGAACGGGTAGCAGCCTTCGACAAGATGGTGGGTGCGCTATTGCAAAAAAACGATGCTGGCGAGAATGGCTCGCTTGGCCAGGGCAGTGATATCGAAAACAAGAGGCATTTGCCACAACAAGCAGAATTTGATTCGCACTATCTGAACATGCCAATACGCATTATAGTGCGGGATAGCGGAGATGGCCGGCGAGAAATAACGCTCCAGCCCATCCTTCGTGAAGGTGAGAATGAGACTACCTTGGCTAATAACAAGCAGGTCTATTTCACAGCTCCAGACAAAGCGGTGACGGGGGTGCAGTGTGAGTACTTTCCACCGCGCAAGCCAGGGCAGAAAGAAGCGGAAACAACTGGTGTGCGCGATGCGTCAAACCGTGAGCTTGAGAGCCTAAAAGCCATGGTATCGGTAGCCGAATTGCGGGGCAGCAAGCCACCCTCTCGCTAGTGCTGCATTAAAAAATAGAAAAACACCACCACAAGGGAGTGGTAGCATTGCTATAGCATACGCAATGCTTTACAAAACTAACCACTGTACGCTATCATGCAATAATGAGCCAAGAAAAACAACCACCAGCTGAAACGACTTCGCCAATGTCTTCCTCACACGAAAGAGCGAGGGAGCTACTATGTACAGCTGAGCGGCTTGCGCAGGAGCGTCGGCAGTTTGTGGTTGATAAAGCAGCGCGCATGGCAAAGCGGTTTGCACAAGATTTGGAGACGATGGCAGCAGGGGATAAGGTTGCGGAATATCTAGTGGATGGCAGCCCGGCAGATATGATACCTGAGGAGGTAGTGCCACTGCTAAATGGCGCAGTCGTTGCAGTGGACGAGACGATAGACAAGGCGCGTATCCTCGAGCAGCGAACCATCACATTATGCCGAAGACGGGATGATGGGCTGACAGATGATGAATTTTGCCGGGCTGTAGCAGATGCATACCAGCAGTCGCCAGCTATGCGGCGCGTACAAGAGGTGGCGTACCAGATTACAAGTGGTGTTGAGGATTTGCACGCTGGCAACCCAACGATCTCCATCGGTGTATTTGACCCAAGCATCTACATTGACCGCGTCTTGATGCGTAGAGTTCAGCAAGATGGTGGCAATAGTGCATTACAATGCTATGGGACGGCACTGCTTGCCTGCTACAAAGAGCAAAATGATGCAGACAAGCATCTATATCTCCACACCGCATCAGCGCGAGCGCTGCTGGATGCCTGTGATGCTGGTGGTGTGCGTCTTGCGGATGCTGCTGAGCGGGAGCTCATTACCGAGCGGGGTAGCCGTTATGGCAATGCTTATGCCTGGATGTCGCGCGAGGTCATCAAGATGGCGGCTGACCAAACGGGCCGCCTTGTGGCAGATAACGAGCACCATGCAGTGCTCCAGTCAACTGGTGAGCCAGCGGCGGATGTCTTGATTGCCTTGCTGAATCAAATCACCACTCGTGGCGCCGACCGCACTAGCGATCTACCTATGCCAACCGAAGCAGTGCGCCTCCGTGAGGGTGGCTGCAAAGATGTTGAGGCGTACTTTGCTCAGGCATATATGATGAGTAGTCGGTCAGTGATGAGTGAGACGGCCATAGCTGGCAAACGCTTTATCAGCAAAACACATGGGGCGCATACGTTCCTTGCCGCCGATGCAGTACGGTACTGCGGTGTTGAATTCCCGCCCGGTACGGTGTGGGGGCAGTTTGGCGATGGGTATGCTCCGCTCAGGCTGACGGGCTTTTGCTTCGACCGGGGCACAGCTGCGACGGTCTTTGGTGCTGAATATATGGCTAATGTACTCGAAGCGAACCAACGCGCTGTGCACGAATACTTTCGCGGTATTGTGCAAGCGTAATCACTTCATTCTTCCATTCTATAGTTAATATGGATGAAGTAATGGAGATAATAGACTGATACCACTGAGTTTGCAAGTAACGTGCCACAATAGGGAAGTCTCCGCAAAACCATTGTGACATACACAACATAATACCCATTTGCACACAAAGATGCTATCATAGAGAGTGACTATGCAGGATGTGACAGACGCAGCACGGGCGTCCACGGGTGTGGCAATGCGGTGGAGTATGCAGCAGGCACGGCGGGCTGTGCTGGTGTTTGTGGCCGCTGTGGCGGTGCTGGGCCAGCTGCTTGCGCCGCAAGTGAGTGCTATGGCACCGCAGCAGTCCATCATGATGCCAGCCTATAGCTACCCCATGCAGGGTGGCAACAACCAGTATTGGAATGATATGGCTAATGTCTCGAGCAAGATGCCCTTTGCAGTGGTTAACCCCTCAAGTGGGCCAGGTACGGCGGTTAGTAGTGATTATGTAAAGGCCCTGGCGCGACTCGATTCGCTTGGTGTCAAATACATTGGCTACGTCAAGCATGGCCGCCAGACGCGCAATATTGCTGAGGTGGCAGCAGAGATCGACCGCTGGTATGCGCTCTACCCCAACGTGAAGGGGATATTCTTCGACGAAGCTGACAACCATAGCAGTGGCCAAAAGACTTGCTATCTGGCTAATCTCTACAACTACGTCAAGGTCAAGCACCCAGGCTCTATCGTTATCCACAATGCAGGCACGCGCTTCCTCGGTGAGTCCGTCATGCCTTATGGTGATGTATTCTTGAATGCCGAGACCTCGGCAGCGCGCTACCTGAGCGATAGCTACTATGATCTAAACCACCCAACTGCCACTAATTTCGAGAAAAACCCAGCCAACGCCTACAAAATGTGGCACGTCATCCACAGTGTGGGTAGCAACGAGCAGCAAGCTCAGGTGGTAGCCAAGGCTCGCGAGCGCAATGCTGGCTGGGTGTATACGACCTCCGATCGTGGCCCGACCACACCAGCCGAGGAGGCAGACCCAAATATCAACCCATATAATGATTCATCTACCTTGCTGGGTGGCTTGGCCGGCCTGGGGAGTATCCAGCGCGGTAATGTGCCAGTGGGTGCAGCCACGCCGCTCACGGCTGATTGCGCCGACACCTTTGGCCTGAAAGTAACGGCTCAGCCTGCACCAGCACCTACACCAGCACCAAAACCTGCCCCCAAGCCTGAAGAGAAGAAAAAAGACGACAAAGACAAGAAAAAGGACGAAAAGAAGGATAAGAAAAAGCCGCAGCCAAGCAAAAAGCGCCAGCAGCCCACTGTGCGCAAGCAAGAGGCAGGCCCCAACTGGACGATCATCATCCTCATCGCTGTAGCAGTAGTTCTCGCTGCAGCTGGTGGCGGTGGTGCCTGGTGGTGGTTTGTCGGCCGCAAGCGCCGCCAAGCGAAGAACCGCAGCCGGTACGACAACACGATGATATAAGCGACAAGTGTGTCGCACATGCCACCAATTCTCACATATTTTTATACTCTCACTATTTCTCTTGGCGTTGTGAGAGCAGGCCTTGGCTGATTATTTGGTCTCTTGTATCAAGGCTGGCAACTATTGTTACGACTAGTCGCTGCACACCACCCGAATAGAGTAATGGGGAAAAGGGGCGAAGGACAGAGGTGACGGGACTATGCTGTGCATACTTATGGCGAGGGGCTGATTGACGAGCTTGGGATAACTTGCTAATATAAAGCTGTTTTGGAGAAAGAGCTCTCTCGACGTAGTGAGTATATGATCTATGACCAACCACAGAAAGTGGAGAATGGCGTCTCGTTTGCTGTCATAGGGGATCAAGGCGAAGAAATTACGGTTATGCCACGTGGTGTCGAATGGCTGAGCGCAACGTATGTGCGGTTTGTGGGTAGCGCAGCAATCAAGGGTAGTGGAAACATTCTCTCTATCAAGGGATCGCAGACTACATATGAAGGTGATGATACGATGCGCTTGGTAATTGACCATAGCAACTCAGATGGCGTGTAAACTCTGAAGCTGTCCGATACGAAGCACTACCAGTATATCCCAAAATGCGGTATACTAAGGGGAGTATATTAACGCGGCAGTGATAGCGTTGAGGGCTTGCATGAAGATGATGAATGCGAGCGTTCACCCCTGTTACTTGCCGCAAGAAAGGAGCTCTGTATGAGTATTATTAACCCAAGCGGCAAAGACGTCTTTGCTGTGACGACGCAGTTATGCGGCCGCCCCCTTACCCTGGAGGTGAACCGCGTTGGCTTTCGCTCGACGGCTAGTGTGCTGGTGCGGTACGGCGATACGGTGGTGCTGGGTACGGCCCAGGTGGGCACCCGCCCGGTGACGCTGGATTACTTCCCGCTCAGTATCGACTACGAAGAGAAGTTCTATGCCTCGGGCAAGATTAGCGGCAGCCGCTTTATTAAGCGCGAGGGTCGGCCTAGCGACGAAGCGGTGCTGATTGGCCGCCTGATCGACCGGCCGATCCGCCCGCTCTTCCCCAAAGGCTACCGCCAGGAGGTGCAGGTGGTGGCTACCGTGCTGAGCATGGACCCAAGCTTCCGCCCCGATATGGTGGCGATGGTTGCCGCGAGCAGCGCCCTGATGCTAACGGGCACGCCGTTTGATGGGCCAGTGGCGGGCCTGCGCGTGGGCCGGGTGAATGGTGAATTTAAAGCCTTCCTCAGCCCAGAGGAGCGCGAGCAGTCCGATCTTGACCTGGTGGTGGCCGGCATTGAGCGCGGCATTACCATGGTAGAAGCTGGCGCTAAGGAAGTGCCCGAGGACGTCATCGTCGATGCAATTGCCTGGGCGCACCAAGCCATGCAGCCGGCTATCGCACTGCAGCGCGAGCTGGCCAATAAGGTAGCGCCAGCGCCGCAGGAATACGAGCTGGTCTTGCCAAATGAAGATATCCAAGCCGTAGCCAACCAATGGGTTGATGGCAAACTAGGCGAGAAAATCCGCCGCCCATACCCCGAGCGCAATGAAGTCGTGAACGAAATCCGCTGGGCCTTCCACGAGGCCATGGCCGAGCAGCTGGGCCTTGACGCCGAGGAATACGCCGCGGTGCGTGATGAATACGACGAAGCCTTTACCCTGGCGCTGCACAACGATGTGCGCCGCGGCATTGTGGAGGAGCGCACCCGCCCCGATGGCCGCGCCCTGACGGAGATCCGTCCGCTCTCGAGCGAGGTTGGGATCTTGCCACGCACCCACGGTAGCAGCCTGTTTACCCGCGGGGTGACGCAGGGGATGAATATTGTGACGCTAGCGCCGCTCAGCTACGCGCAGCTGGTCGATACTATGGAGGTGACAGAAGGCGAGCGCCGCTATATGCACCACTACAACGCCCCGGGTTATACAGTTGGTGAGGTCAAGCGCCTCGGTAGCCCGGGCCGGCGCGAGATTGGCCACGGGTATCTGGCGGAGCGCGCTCTGACGGCAGTGCTACCGAGCGAAGAAGAGTTCCCCTATGCCATCCGCAGCGTGACAGAAATCATGAGCCAGAACGGCTCCACCAGTATGGCGGCCACCTGTAGCAGCTGCTTGGCCCTGATGGACGCTGGCGTGCCCATCAAAGCCCCGGTTAGCGGTATTGCCATGGGCCTGATGATGGATGGCGACACACCCTACGTACTGAGCGACATTGCCGACGCCGAGGACTTTGCCGGCGACATGGACTTTAAGGTGACGGGTACGAGCAAGGGTATCACCGCCCTGCAGATGGATATGAAGGTACATGGCCTGCCCGTGCAGGTGCTGCGCCAGGCGCTGGAGCAGAGTAAGGCTGGCCGCGCCCACATCCTGGAGCACATGCTGAGTGTACTGCCTGGCCCACGTAAAGAACTCAGCCCCTATGCGCCGCGCATCGAAAAGCTCAAGATTAACCCGGATAAAATTGGTGCCGTCATTGGTAAGGGCGGTGAAACCATCAATAAAATTACTAACGAAACGGGCGCCGAGGTGGATATTAAAGAAGACGGCCTGATTACCATTGCCAGCCCCAATGGTGAGGCGATCGAGAAGGCGCTGGCCTGGATTAAAAGCCTGGTGGAAGAACCCGAAGTTGGCCGCACCTACACTGGCACCGTGGTGACGATTAAGGACTTTGGCGCCTTTGTGAACATCCTGCCTGGCGTGGACGGAATGGTGCATATATCGAAGCTTGCTAAAGGCCGAGTTGGTAAGGTGACAGATGTTGTGCAAGAAGGCCAAACCGTGCAGGTGAAGATCACTGGCATCGATGAGCGCGGCAAGATTAATCTGACGATGATCGGATTGTAGCAGCTCGAAGCACGAGCCTCGCAACAAAAACACCCCAGCAAGGACGCGTGGGGTGTTTTTTGTTGGCAGCAACCTCCGCTTTCTTTGGTGCCGTATGAGTGAATGCGAGGGAGAGGATAGGAGGGCGCACAGCCATAGCAAGACATACATATTGGCCAATTGCTGCCATTCCGGTATAATAGTTATGGTGAATAATAGCCAAGTTAACAAGGAGATGCATGAGTAAGCAACCAGCAACCCCCCAGGAGCAACCCCCAGAGGCTGTCCCAACCTTTGATATGAACAACCCACCGTATACTGAGGAAGAGAAGGCCGCTCTGGCCAGCAAGCGTGCTGCTGCCGAGCCAGCACCTGCGGCTCAGCCACAACCTCAACCTACTATGCAGCAGCCAGCTCAGCCAGCGGCGGGCCAGCCCCAGCCTATGCAGCCAGGCCGGCCAATGGGCCCAATGCCACCCAAGCAGGGCATGAGCAAGGGCTTGCTGTGGAGTTTGATCGGTGGTGGCATTGGTGTATTTGTGCTGATCATCATTATAATCGTGTGTATTGTGCTATTCTCGGGGCCAAGCACTGAGGATTACCGCAAGGCATATTCTATGATGAACAGCTTCGACTCGACCAGCATTAATATAGACAGGTCAGACCCAGAAACGTCGATCAACGAGGTGGTGCGCAAGGCGGATGACCACTTTGACAAGCTCGGCAAGGCCGCTGCGATGCGCGATAGCGAGGTAAAGAAGGCCTTCGAAAAGTACAAGGATGATTACGAAAAAGTTAAGCCGCTGCTCAAAGAATCGGGTGCGGTCGCTACTGCCTACAAAGAATACAGCAATTCGTGCCGCACGAGCTACAGCTCGCCACTCAGTAGCGCATCTGGTGATGAAGCTGGCCAGAAGTATGATGAGCAGCAAAAATCTTGCCTTAACGCCCTTAATAAGATGAAAGACTCACAGTACGCCAGCGTGCGCGACTATGCCAACGAGCAGATCAAGTATCGCAAAGAGATGCGCGCTTACTATGTGGCCCTCGTAAACTACTACAAGAACCGTGATAGCAGCAGTGGCTCACCAAAGCGCCCCGAGATCCCAAGCACATCTTTGACAAAGTCGCTCTACGACAAGCTCAAGGATGCACAATCATCGAGCAAAGAATCTGTCCGCGAACTGCGCGATATCTTGCGCACCAAAGGCAAGATGGATACCCTTGGCGACTAATTATTGGCCATGAGATAGATCGTCTCTCGACGTATCGTGTGCAAACACCCCAGATACTGCTGGGGTGTTTTTTGTTGTGCCTATGTCTGTTTCTTGACTAGTGTTAGGTTGCTATAGACAGTAAATGGCAACGACAAACCAAGCTTGTGCACGATTACCAACTATTATACCCAAATAGCCTAGCTAGTGCGCCACTTGTCGGCAAATAAGCCTGGCTGTGCGCTGGTGTAGTATTTGCCGATAGTAAGTGGGGCTTATGATGGCAGCGGAGCAGGGCAGCAACAGAACAAGACACCAGGCTGGACTGCTAAGAAAGATATAGAGTGAATGAGATAACAGAGGTAAATACTTACATTACCCACTACGTGTCTATAAACTATACACTAAGTGTATAATAGGGCTTGCACTCGCTAGTCACTCGGTGTATAGTGGAGATATGAACGTTCAATATACATTACTCGGATTGTTGGCGAATGCGCCAAACTATGGCTACGAGCTGAAGAAGCAGTACGATGGTTTCTTTGGCAAAGATAAGCCAATTTTGCCAGGGCAGGTCTACTCGACGTTGGGGCGCCTCAAGCGCGACAACAAAGTGGAGGAGATTGCCGACACCAGTGAGTCTGGTGGGCCAGACCGGGTGCGCTATGCCATTACCGAGCAGGGCAAGCAAGACCTGCAGGCCTGGCTGGAAGCGCCCGAGCTGCCATCGCATCAGTCGCAGGCCAATATGTACGTCAAGACTGTGCTGGCAATCCTGCGCGAAGGCGATGCCGCGCCCTATCTAGACAACCAGCGGCAAGCCCACATTCAGCGGATGCGCAGCCTCACAAGCCGCCGCCGCGAAAGTAACCTAGCCGACACATTGCTCATCGACCACGCACTGTACCACCTGGAGGCAGACCTGCGCTGGATTGAGCTAACGACGTCGCGCTTAACCAAACTTAAGGAGGAACTGATCAATGAGACCAACCAATCAACCAATCATTAGCGCCCGCAACCTGAAGAAATCCTTCGGCCAGACGGAAGCATTGCGCGGTGTATCGCTGGATGTAATGCCCGGCGAAGTGCTAGCCATTATGGGGCCGAGTGGCTCGGGCAAGAGTACATTGCTTCATAGCTTGGCGGCGATTACCCCTGTGGATAGTGGCGAGATTCACTGCGCAGGTAAGCGGATCGACCAGCTCAACGACGACCAGCGGAGCGTCCTTAGGCGCACAGCCTTTGGCTTTGTCTTCCAGTTTGGGCAGCTCGTGCCAGAACTCACGGCGCTGGATAATGTTGCGCTACCACTGCTGCTTAATGGCGAGAAGCGTGCCGCAGCGTACGAAGCAGCCCAGCGCTGGCTGGATAATGTCGAGCTGGGCAACAAGGCGGGCAACATGCTCGGTGAGCTCTCTGGTGGGCAGATGCAGCGGGTAGCAATTGCCCGAGCGATGGTCATCAAGCCCAAGGTGCTGTTTGCCGATGAGCCAACTGGCTCGCTCGACAGCCTCAACTCGCAGCGTGTGATGGAGTTATTTATCGCCACTGCTAAGCAATATGGTACCACAGTGATTATGGTCACCCACGAGCCAACCATTGCTGCCTATGCCGACCGCGAGATCATCGTGCGCGATGGGCAGATCTCGGGAGGGATGTAACATGAGCGTTAGTTGGTTATTACTAAAAAAATCGGGCCGGCAATCGATGATGCGCCTGGGCCTGACGGCAGCAGCTATCTCGCTTGGCATCGTCATGCTGTGCTATATGGCTGCTGGGCTTAATGGCTTGGTGGGCCGCCAAAACCGGGCGATTATCTCAAGTGCTATCTCTGCGGCCAGGGATACACCCCAAAAGCCACAAGCAACCGGCCAAGCGCCGCTCAAAGCTGGTGGCATCGAGCGGGGCAACAAAGATGAGTGGCGAGGCAAGACGATTAGCGTCATCTCGCTGCAGGGCACTGAGAAGTCCGCCAAATTTGCCAAGATAGACACGCCAAAGGCAGGTGAATACTACCTCTCCAAGGGCTTAGCAGCGGCGATCGCCCAGCACCCAGAGGATAAGATTCTCGAGCGCTTTGGCAACCTCACCACCAACCTTGGCACACTGCCAGACGAGTACTCTGCGAGCCCTGATGACCTGTACTTAGTCAAGGGTGTGAGTGCGGAGGAGGTCGAGAAGGCCGACCAATATGCTAAGAAAAATGGGCAGCCTAAATCCTACGCAGACGTCTATATTACCGATGTCAATGGCACAGCGCAGAGTGTCGCCTTCGACCCATTCTCGCTGATGATGTTGGTCGTGGGCGGATCGATCTTGCTCTTCCCAATCGTCACCTTCGTTGCTGTTGCTACGCAGCTGGGTGGGGCACAGCGCGAGAAGCGCTACGCCGCTCTGCGCCTTGTGGGTGCGACCAAGGGGCAAGTGGCCCGTGTGCTGCTGCTTGAGTCGCTGCTGGCTTCGCTGGCTGGTGTGGTATTAGGTCTCGTTATCTTTACGCTTACACAGAGCTCGCTTTATGGCTTCTCCTATGGCGACATGCGTTTCTGGCCAGCTGATCTTGCGCTGCAGTGGTACCAGTATGTCGTCATTGTTGGCGTGACCCTCGGCCTAACGACGTATGTCAACTGGCGTCGGATGCGTAAGGCACAGCTCTCGCCACTGGGCGTCTCGCGCTCAGCCGAAAAGGCAAAGAAGCTGCGGATGTGGCGCGTCATCCCCCTGGCAGTTGGCCTTAGTATCTTTGGCTGGATGGCGTCGAAGCCTGGGCACGACTGGATGGCTGAGCGAGCAAGTGAGAGCTCTATACCGACCCTCATTCTCCTGGCAGCCTTCCTCAGCGTGATGTTTGGCTTGGTGCTGGCTGGTGGCTGGCTGACGAATAAAATTGCTCGCATTGTAGCACGTTACGCACGCAGTGGCTCGGCCTTGATCGCGGGCAAGCGAATTGCCGTCCATTCACAGACCGTCTTCCGCAGTGTGAGTGGGGTAGTGCTGGCCCTCTTTGCGGGGAGCTTCTACCTCTCAGCGGTGAGTGGTATTGATGCTCTCAACGCTTCATCGGTGGCCAACAATGGTTACTCACAGCTGCGCAGCAATGCTGTAGCGATCACCTCGCAAGATCATGTCTTGCAGCCGGATACTCAAAAAATCCTGAGCGAGCAGCCATACATCACCAATGTTGCCCCAATGTATCCTATTGCTGGTGACAATGGTCGCGTCCAAGCTCGTGCCATCCGTTGTAGCGACCTGGCGATCTACACCGAGCACAGCTGCCCCAGCGGTGCACAGGGTGATCACTATGCTTTGCTCGATTTCAATGGTGCCGTCGTCAAGACCGTCTCGCTCGCCGAGCGGCCAGTCAACACCAATGGCCCTAAGGATTATCTCCTCACCGTTGCCCATAATGATGATGTGGAGAAGGTGCGCGCCCTTGTCTATGCCCGCCAGACTCCGCAGGATTTCCTCTACATCCGCAGTGGGGACTTTGAGAAGCACCCGCAGATCAACCCTATCATCAAGAACTTCGCCGAGATGGCCTACGCTGGCATGGGTGTGACGCTCTTCGTGGCGGTGGCAAGCTTGATCGTCTCGACGATTGGTGGATTGTTTGAGCGGCGGCGCTCGCTCTACACACTGCGCCTCGGTGGCATGCGCCTGGGTCAGCTCAAGCGCCTCATCATGACGGAGTCGCTAGTGCCGCTACTGAGTGTCTCGCTCCTCTCGTGCGCCATTGGGGTGTGGGTTGGTACCGTCTTCATTACAACCTTCTCCGCCTCGCTCAAGCCAACGCTCTCACCACTGTACTTTGCCATCGTTGGTGGGGGGCTCATCGCCGCCATCATCGGCATCTACCTGGTGCTGCCCATGGTGCGCAAGCTCACCGACCCAGAGGCAAACCAGACAGAGTAGGGAATAGTACGCTCAGCGCATCGCTTCCTTGCACGGCAAAACACCTCCTTTTGTGGGGGTGTTTTTGATACATTTCATACGTGATGCGCTACTAGAGTATCATTTTTTGCTCCACCCGCCCATCGATTGTTATACTGGGTGTATGACCCATCCACTTGACCCATCCACGCCAGACCAAACCCAAGCCGCTCAGCTAGCGCACCTTGCTGAGGAGATTATCGCCGCCAAGCTCTGCCCCGAGCTGGCTGCCCAGGCCACGCAGCTGGTGCTGGGTGATGGCAATCCCAGTGCCGACATCGTCTTTGTGGGAGAGGCGCCCGGCAAGAACGAAGACCTGCAGGGCAAGCCCTTTGTGGGGGCGGCAGGGAAGTTCCTGGACGAAATGCTCGCCACGGCTGGCCTGGTGCGCAGTGATGTGTATATTACCAATATTGTTAAATATCGCCCACCCAATAATCGCGACCCACTGCCGGAGGAGAAGCGCGCCTTTTGGCCGTATCTCATGCAGCAGCTCGATATTATCCAGCCAAAGGCGGTGCTGACTCTTGGGCGGCACAGTGGTGGTGGATTCATCCCCGACCTGCGCATTAGCCGCGATCATGGCCAGCCGCGCAAAGTACGCCTGCACGAGCGAGAGTTCGTCGTCATTCCACTCTACCACCCAGCCGCTGCGCTGTACAATGGCGCCATGCGCCAGACGCTCATCGACGACTTCGTCCGGGCAGTGGCGTATGTGCGGCAGGCGACGCAGCGTAAATAATGAATAGTATAGAGATATATTAAGACACATCGCGCCTCATAGCCAGCAGGAGAGGAAGCGGCAAGTGCTTTGCTGTGCAAACGAAAAAAGGTAAGCATTGTCGTAATACTTACCTTAGTGTGTATATGTGCAAGAGCTGGTTAGGCGGCCTTCGTCTTGCCAGCCTCCGGTGCGGTCACGCCGTAGCCTTTGCGCTCGAGGAGCTCTTGAGCGGTTTGGAGCTCGGTGGCGACTTTGGCTTGCTCGTCGGCTTGCTTTTTCTTGGTGTTGTAGTCAGCCGTGGCTTGAGCAGTGGCATCGGCGACGTAGTCGTCGAGTGTAAGCTCTTCTTTGGGTTGAGGGCCAACGCGGGTGAGGCCAGCTGGGCCATAAGGGCCAAAGCTTGCACGGCCGAGGTCGCGCTCGATCAGCTCGAGGCTGGAGCTGGGTAATACCTGGAAGGGCTGGCCATTGTACGAGCCATTGACGGGCACGCGGCGGTGCTCTAGCTCAGAAAAAATACGCGACACCTCCAGCGCATGACTGATGTAATCGCGTGCACTGGTGCCGAGCTGTGCCTCGCCAATCTCGACGGCGGTCACGTGCTGCAGCGCATTTTGCAGGGTGGCAAGCTTGCTCTTGGTTGTATCAAGCTCGCTCTGCGCGGTTGCTGACGTGGTGCGCTCAGTGTCGTCGGCAGGCTTTTGCCGGTAGGCGCTGCTATCGCGGATGGCCGGATCAGACTGGCGTGTGGTTTGTCTGCGGGCTGCTTGGGCTGGCCATGGCAGGCCGGCTGCTTCTGATTTTGGCATTGTGTTTCCTCCTCACCTCATTGGTATAACACTTATACTTATACATGATACTACAAATCGCCCCATTGTCATAATTATGATATCGCTCATGCTTTGATAAAATAGGCCTATCTGAGGTAGAAAAAATGGAGTGAGCGGAGAGAATTTTGCTTTCAAAATTGCTCGCAATTATCTACCTCTTTTTTGTTGTTCTTGCTCTAGGCCGCTGTAAGGGCTGATATGTGCGCGATATTGGTCTCTCCCTCAGCACTAGATGAAAACTCATATTGCAACCGAGCTTGTACGCTTCATCAGACGAAATAGTAGAGAAAAGTAGACTGATGGAGAGGGCATGTGGCATATTCATCATGCGACAGGCTTGCAGAAGGGGATAATCTATGCTAATCTAGATATTAGATATCTATTATCAACAATCAAAGAAGGGAGGAGTGAGGTGCTGCGCATGGTGGGCTGCATAGCACCTCGCATATAAAACTATGAGATTATCAGGAGCAGTCGAGCAGGCCTGTTGCATTGTGATTTTGCTGGCGCATCCAGACCTGCGATCGCCAGTGACGAATCAGAGCTTGGCAAAGCAAATGGGGGTGTCGCCAACGTATATTACCAAAGTAACGCGCAAGCTCGTAACAGCCCAGCTGATTACCTCGGCGAGGGGTGCGGGTGGTGGCTTTCGCCTTGCGCGGGCTAGTACAGAGCTGACGCTGTGGGATATCGTGGCGGCAGTCGAGGGGACGGAGAGCTTTGTCCAGTACCAAGGAGTCGCCGAGCGGATGTTTGCCCGCCAGGCCGATGATAGCAAGATCAAACGCGGTGAGGTGAGCATCCTTGGCGCCTTCGATCGGGCTCAGGCACGCTGGATTGAGACGCTGCAGAGCGTGACATTGCAAGATATTATTCGGGAGTTAATGAACAATGGGTGAGAAAATAAAACAAGCTATCCAGCGTCGCCGCAGCGTGATGGTCCAGGCCGAATGGCGGCACTTGCTGCAGAGCAAGACACTATTAGTGGCAGTGATAGCGCTGGCCTTTGTGCCGGTAATATATGCGGCGTTTTTTCTGAGCTCGGTATGGGACCCGTATGGGCATACCGACCGACTGCCAATTGCCTTTGTGAATGAGGACAAGGGGGCGCAGATCAATGGTAAGGAGCTGCAGATCGGCCGGACAATGACCGAGTCTTTGCATAAGAGCAAGGCGCTTAAGTGGGAATTCGTCTCCAAGCAGCAAGCCGATGATGGCGTACGCCGCGGCTACTACTATGCAGTAGTGACGGTGCCAGAGGATTTCTCACAGCGTGCGGCGTCACTCCGGCAGGACAAGCCGCAGCAAGCAGTGGTGTCGTATCAGCTGACGCCAGCCAAAAACTACATTGGTGCGGTCATTAGCCGCCAAGCCGCGCAAAAAGTGAAGGAAACAGTGGCCGAGCAAGTGACCCAAACCTACCTCAAAGAGGTGGCAGCGGGTATTGGTGCAGTGGGTAATGGCATGGCGCAGGCTGGTGATGGTGCTGGGCGTTTGCACCAGGGGTCGGCGCAGCTCCAAGCGGGTCTTACCCACTATACCAATGGCGTTAGCCAACTGGCGAGCAAGCAGCAGACGCTGACAGCGGGCTTAGGGCGGCTACAGGCCGGCGCAGTACAGGTCCAGCAGGGCACAGCGCAGCTGACTGGCCAACTGCCAACGGCGGCCCAAGTGGGCCAGCTAACGGCTGGTATGCAGCAGATCAAACAAGGGATGAATACACTCAACGCCCAAGTGGCTCAGCCATCACCAGCGGTGGCAGCTCAGCAGGCGGCCGTCGTCCAAGATGCGCAGCGGGTGGTGGGTGCGCTCCAGGCAATGCAAGCACCCGCCGCGTCGGCTGGGGCGATCCTCCAAAAGACTAGTGCGCAGGCGGCTGCATCTGGCGGTAGCACGACCATCACACTGCCCGAGCTGCAGACCATAGCGAGCGCTCTGCAGCAGACCAAAGCCATTGCCGAGCAAACGCAGAGCTTGCTAGCCAACCTCGATACTCTCACTAAAACGCTTGCCACTCAGCAGCAAACACTCAAGAATGGTGTGGCAGCACTCAACACTGGCGTGGAGCAATTTGCCCCACAAGCCACCACTGCCTTTGCGGGTTACAACACGGTGCGGGCTGGTAGCGAGCGGCTCCAAGCTGGTGCAGCACAGGTGGCGGGTAATCTCGCAACAGCTCAGCAGGGTAGTGGGCAACTGGCTCAGGGCGCAGCCACCTTGCAGCAACACTCTAGCACGCTGGTGCAGGCAAGTAACCAGCTGGTGGATGGCTCGAGCACACTGGCGCACAAACTGCAGACTGGTGCTGCTCAGGTAAAGCTCCTGCCAACCAGCCCAGCGGCTCAGCAGCAGATGGCCGCACCTGTGGCGAGTAGTGAGCACAGTACTGGCAGTGTACCAAACTACGGCTATGCCATGGCACCATATATGCTCTCGCTAGCGCTCTTTGTTGGTGGGCTGGCTCTGACGACGATGTACCCAGTGCGCAAGACCTTCTCGCGCCAAGAAAATGCCTGGCGCTGGTGGCTGGCTAAGATGTCGGTCTTGGGGCTGGCTGCACTGGTGCAAGCAACGATTATGATGCTAGTGCTAGTCTATGTGGTGGGCTTGCAGCCCGACCATCCGTGGCTATTTGCTGCCACAAGCTACCTTGCCTCGCTTGCCTTTATGTCGCTCATTACGCTGCTGGTAATGGTGCTTGATAACCCTGGCCGGCTGGTGGTAATGATTATCATGGTGCTCCAGCTGGCAGCGAGCGAAGGGATATTCCCCATCCAAACGGCCTCTAGTTTCTTCCAAGCCATCAACCCCTGGCTGCCTATGACGCACTCCATCATTGCCTATCGTCATGCGATCTCGGGTGGGGTAGATAGCGCGCTCTATACACAGCACATGCTCATCCTGGCTAGCTTTGCGCTGGTGGCAAACGCGCTCCTCATCGGCTTCTTGGCCTGGCGTGGCACGCGGCAGTTTGCTCATACGACGGTGGATGGAGACTAACATTAATGTGCTGCGAGGCATAGCACAGAGCCGGCTATTGTGGGGTAGTCGGCTTTTTGGTGGTGCAAGGGTGAGTTATGCGCAAAAGAGCCTAGGTAGCTGAGTGTAAATCGCTACAGAGAAACAACAATTGACAAATGTAGCAGATAAAAATATAGTATAAAGAATTATTTGGCAAATAGTGATAGGAGATGATTGATATGAATAGGTTTCCGATGAAGACGAGTAGTATGAAGGGGCAGATGCCGTTCAAAGAGAGGTCGGTTTTGGATAAGACGAACTTGCGCATTACGTTGAGCGGTGAGGGCGCTGCTGACACAGATAAGAAAGATACGCTGCGGTTTTCGCTCGGACAAAAGGTTGCCGCTCTGGCTGTTTTGCTTGCTGGGATGAATGGCTTTGCGCACTGTCACAACACAGCAGAAGCGCCGGTATCGAGCGAGACAGCCGCAACAGCTGAGCCATTTGAGCAATCGGGTCGTGAGGTAGAATTTACAACTCTTGATGGTGAAATTGATGTAAAGAAGGTCGATAGAGAAGTTTTGCACGGCATTACGACGCGCTATACCCAGCTGCAGGGCAAGACGAAGACAGATCGTTATATGGGTGACTCCCTTGCAGTGCACCGGACTGATAAAAGGAGGGCTATAGGGCTATTGAGGAGATTATTACAGCGAAGCGAGTTACCGTCAGCCATGATGGGCAAAATGTTGTCGTAACGACGGTGGCACACAAACAAAAAGACACAACCACTGGCAAGACAACCACCCGAGAGGAGGTGACGCTGGAGACGCCACAAGAGCCAGGGGCTGCCCAGCCAGTTGGTGAGCTGACGACGGCAGAGCTGCTGCAGATCACAGGCAACACTGTTACAAAAGTCGCAGCGGCGAGTAGCTTCCATCCAAGCGCCAATACTGACCCGAATGAGTGGCCATACACACGGATGATGCGAAGCACTGACGAGAATGGCGCTCCAACGTTTGCCATCGAAGAAGCACCGGCTAGCACAGAGAACCCTGATGACAGCAGCCCAAGTGATAACGCATCGTGGCAGCCAGCCTCCCGAGTGGAAACAGACCAAAATTTGAGCGATATGCTGCAGGTTTGGTGCGTATAGACACATCTACCCATAGTGACACGAAGCAAAAGCCACCTCTCGCGGGGTGGCTTTGACACATCTCACCACTATCTGCTATAATACAACCACTTATTGAGGCTCTTAGCCTGTCTCTTATTAGTAGAACCAGAATAATGTATTAGAAGGAGTGAGATACAATGGGTCAACGACGAGTGGCCACACCCCAGGCAGATGACGCCAAGAAGCGTCCACACGCAAGCAAACAACCAGCGACAACCAATACGGTGCTCAGTGCCACCACCACGCGCAAAGGCGAGGTCTTTCGGGCGCAGCGCCGCACCAGCGAGGGGGTCAATGCCCAGGCCTCGCAGCATGTTATTAATGTGCCGGTCAATAAGTCAGTCTACAATGGCTATGGTGGCAAGCAGTTTACTCTCAATATGCAGCCCAAGCGGCCCCGTGCTCCGCGCCCAACGCTCAAGGTCATCCCGATTGGTGGGGTAGGCGAGATGGGCATTGGCAAGAATATGACAGCCATCGAGTACGACAACGACATCATCATCATCGACATGGGCTTCCTCTTCCCAGGCAGTGACTATCCAGGTATCAACTACATCATCCCCGATACACAGTGGTTGGAGGAGAATAAGCACAAGATTCGGGCGCATATCTTTACCCACGGGCACCTCGACCATATTGGCGCCTTTCGGCATATCATCCCCAAGCTGCCTGCACCAGTCTATGGCACAGCCTTTACCTTGGGTATGCTGCAGCGCACCATGGCCGAGACCGATGGTAGCTACGAGCCGGAGTATCATGAGCTCAAGCCTGAGGAGCATGAGATCGTCCAGCTGTGTGACTCCTTTAGTGTAGAGCTGGTGCGGGTGAATCACTCCATTCCCGATTCGGCCGCAGTGGTGGTGCGCACGCCAGTAGGGAACATTCTCAGTAGTGGTGACTGGCGTATTGAGGAGAACCCGGTGGATGGCCGCAAGTTCGACTTCGAGCGCTTGCAAGATATTGCGCACACCGAGGGCTTCCTCCTCATGATGAACGAATCGACCAACTGCGAGAGCGCTGGCACTCACACTCACGGTGAGCACGATATCCAGCACAGCATGGGTGAGGTGATGGACAAGTGGGCCAAGAGCCGCATCATCATCAGTAGTTTCTCTAGCCAGCTGCACCGAATTCAGCTCATCCTCGAGGAAGCAGAGAAGCATGGGCGCAAGGTAGCCTTTGCTGGCTTTAGTATGATCCAAAACCTGGAGGTGGCACTGCGCACTGGTGCTATCAAAATCCCCAAAGACACAGTGGTCAAGATGGAAGACCTCGTGAAGCTGCCCGACCACAAGATTACTATCGTCTGCACGGGTAGCCAGGGGGAATTTAGTGCCGTGCTTAACCGCATGGCAACGGGGGCACATAAGTTCGTCAAGATCAAGGGGAGCGATGTGGTGGTCTTTAGCTCTAACCCCATCCCAGGCAACGAGAAGTACGTCGTACGCACCGTCGATGGCCTGATGCGCGAAGGTGGCGACGTGGTGCAAAATGGCAAGACACACCTGACCGGGGTGGGGCCGCTCCACCTGTCGGGCCATGGGTATTATGATGACCATGTGCGGCTCATCAATGCCATTAAGCCCAAATATTACTTGCCCAACCACGGCGAGTTCCACATGCTGGTGCACAATGCTCGCTTGGCCGAGAAGGAGTGTGGTATCCCACGCAGCCATATCTTTGTCTGCGACCCGGGGGACATTGTGGAGTTTACGACCGATGGTGCGCACAAGATTGGGCGCATTCCGCACTCGGGCGGCACAATGTATGACGACGCTGGTGCAGTTGTGAGCGATGTCGTGCTGAAGGATCGCATCCATATGAGTCTGGAGGGGATGTTCGTTGTGGTGCTCACCGTGCAGCGCGGGACAGGCCGTCTTCTCACTAGCCCAGATATCATCAGCCGGGGCTTCATCTACCTGCGCGATAATGAAGAGCTGATGGGGATGATCCGGGCTTACCTCAAGCAAAAAGCAGCGCGCAGCCTGGTGGGTTCGTATGACCTTGATGTCGTAAAGAAGGAAATCAAGGATGACATTGCCCGCGTGCTCTACGACCAAACACGCCGCATGCCCATTATTATCCCAGTCATCAACGAAGTGGGTGCACCACAAAAGGCGCCGAGCCGCACTGCCCGTGTGGGCCGTGAAGTCCCAGCTGGGCGCTCGCGGCAGAGTCTCGCTGTGCCAACTCAGCCACACACGCCACCGCGCATTGCTAAGGGTGGTGCCGCCGCCAAAGCAGCCGCTATTGCTGCCCGCAAAACAGCTGGTGCATTGCCTGCCACCACGGATGAGAAAGCACCAACTCGCTCGGCTAGCGCGCGCAAGCGCCGCTCGGCCAATAATCGCACGACCGCCCGCAGCAAGCAGCCCAGCAACGACGCCTTCGCTGGCCTGCCGCGCAAAAAGTTCCCACCGCGGCAAGAGCCCGACACTGAGGTAGCCATGCCAAAGGATCGCTCGGAGCGCCGAAGCTACTAGGGGATTGCCCACGATATCAAAAAGCAAAAAAGCCAGCGCTATATAGCTGGCTTTTTGCGTGCAAACCGTGGGCTACGTATCCGACTTAACTCGCTGCTGCAGCTCGTGCACCATCTCCTCCAGGTGCTTGATGCGCTGCTGCATGCGCAAATATTCGGCCAGCACCACCAAGACAAAGGCAATCACCGCAAAGGGCGCAATCATCGTTACTATATTCCATACCATCTGCTGCATACGACCTCCTTAGTTCTATTGTGACATAGAATGGACAAAATGGCGAGAGGGGTATCATATAGCAATGATCCGCGTGATAGTGAATAGGCTTCGAATACTAGTGAGTGTGCTGCGCCATGGCATCATCACCAATAACAGAACGCAAAGTAGGCGCGCTGCCGTCTTTTTTGGAGACTTGGTCATAGGTGGATGTGTCGATCGGGATGGGCCAGTCGATGCCAAGCTCTGGGTCGAGTGGTGTGAGTGATATACCGGGCATGCCAGGCTGCCACTCTTTATCAAAGCAGTAGAGGTACTGGGAGGGTTGCTCGCTTGTCGATTGAAAACCGTTGCAAACTCCTTGTGGAACAAACACCTGCGCACCTTTTGTTAATGGGACAGTCACAACTGTGCCAACGGTGGGTGAATCGATTCGCGCGTCCACATAGACACCAAAGGCCTCGCCCGCTACCACCGCGACAAGTTTGTTCATCGCCTCGGCATGCAGGCCACGGATGGAGCCACGGTTTGTTTGCGTGGCATTGATCTGTTTCCAGGGGCCGAACTGCGGTAGTGGTGTGCTATCCATGGCCGATTGGCGGAACAGTTCGCGCACCGTGCCGCGCTCGTCGGTTACTTGTTTCATGGTAATGATATAGAGCCCATCGATAGCCGTGGGCACAGCCTCAAATGGGGTAATGATTGGGTAAGATGGTTGCATTGTCATGCTACCCAGTATGGCATATCCTATACTGATTGCCTAATGTAGTAAATTATGCTACAATATACGCTATCAAACCAAGCATAAACAGAGTACAATAAAAAGGATATGGCTACAAAAAGAAAAACCACTCGCACTCGTTCGTCTACTCGCTCAAGCGCTGCTCGTCGGCGCAGCCCGAGCAAGAGCAAAGCCAAGCAGGCCGCGCCGCAGCATACGTTGCCGGCGGGGTTTTGGGCGCAGGTGTCGGCGGTGCTGCTGTTGGCATTTTCGGTGCTACTGGTGGTGTCGTGGTTTGGCTCGGGTGGGCCAATTCTCAAGTGGCTTGATGCGACGATGCTGCATATTATTGGCTATGCGGTGTATGTCGTCCCGGTAGTGGCGGTGTATGTAGCGGTGGCGATCTTTCGGGCGGAGAACAACCGCTTGCCAGTGGCGCTGAAACTTGCAGCGGTGCTGATGGTGCTGTGGTTTGCGGGGCTATTTGGCTTGCTGCGGCGGGGCTCGGCAGCGACGGGTGGTGTGATGGGCGACCTCCTCAATCGTGCCATGCTGGCGCTGGTCGACCGGCCAGTGGGGGTCTTTGTGTATGTATTGTTGATTGGCTTGACGCTACTCTTCGTCTTGCGTGTCTCGCCCATGGCACTGTGGCGTGGCTTGCAAAACATGGTGCGCAGCGAGGCTGAGGTAGACGATGCCGCTAATGTGGCAGTGGCTCGCCGCGCCGCTGATAGCCAAGCACCAGACACCAGCAAAAAGGCCACGCGCAGTAAGGACGAGAAGGCCCAAGATAAGCCTGCTGCTATGAGTGACTTCAAGCTCAACGCCGGCGTCCCAACCCTCTCGGGCGATGGCCCGGCCGAGCCAAAGCCAGACAAGAAGCCACGGGCGACCTTGCGCGACAGCACGCCACCTACCTCTGTGGATAAAGCAGCCGAAGACCGGTCTGCCATGCTTGCCGTTAATGACCCCAACTGGCAGCCGCCCAGCCTGGAGCTGCTGGAGAAGCGCCAGAGCCCGGCCGATGCCGGCGACATTGAGCAAAATGCCCACATCATCCAAGACACGCTGCACGAATTTAACATTAATGTCGAGATGGAAGGGGCAAACATTGGCCCGAAGGTGACGCAATACACGCTCAAGCCACCCGTCGGCGTTAAGCTCAATCGCATCACTGCGCTGGAGACGAATATTGCGCTCAATCTCGCGGCATCAAGCCTTCGCATTGAGGCGCCCATCCCCGGCAAGAAGGCCGTGGGCATTGAGGTACCCAACCGCAAGGCGGCCGATGTGCGCCTGCGTGGGGTGTTAGATAGCCCCGAGTGGCAGCGTGCCAAGGAGCCACTGGCGTTTGCTATTGGTAAGGATATTTCGGGCCGGCCCTTCGTTGGTGAGCTCAACAAAATGCCACACCTCTTGGTGGCGGGGCAGACAGGCTCGGGTAAGTCGGTGATGATCAACACGCTCCTCACTAGCTTACTCTACCGCAACAGTCCCAGCGAAATGAAGCTCATCCTCGTTGACCCCAAACAGGTGGAGATGGCGCCATATGCCGATATCCCACACCTCCTGACCCCTGTTATTGTTGAGCCAGAAAAGACCATCAGTGCCCTCAAGTGGGCGGTCAATGAAATGGAGCGGCGCTACAGCCTGCTGGCTGAGGAGAAGGTGCGCGACATCAAGACGTATAACGAAAAGATCAAAACCCGTGGCAAGCAGATCGCCGTGGCCGATGAGCAAGGCCACATGCAAAAGGTCGACGAAGGCCGCATGCCGTATGTCGTCATTGTGGTAGATGAGCTAGCCGACCTAATGATGGTGGCAGCGCGCGATGTGGAGGCGCTGATCGTTCGCTTAGCTCAGAAGGCTCGAGCAGTTGGTATTCACCTGGTGCTTGCGACGCAGCGGCCAAGCGTGGATGTGATCACCGGCCTCATCAAGGCCAATGTGCCAGCCCGCATCGCCTTTACAGTGGCCAGCCAGGTAGATAGCCGCACTATTCTCGACCAAATCGGTGCCGAGAAGCTCCTTGGTCAAGGTGATATGCTGATGAAAACCGCTAGCATGCCCAAGCCCAAGCGTATCCAAGGTGCCTGGGTGATGGACGAAGAAGTCGCTAAGGTGACCGACCACCTGCGCATGCAGTCGGCACCGCAGTATAATGACGAGATCGTCAGCCAGCCTGTTCAGCTCAATGGCAAAGGTGGTGTAGTGATGGATATGGACGGCAGTGGCGAAGGCAATGACGATATGTTCCGCGATGCCGTCCGGGTGGTGGTAGAGACTCGCAAAGCCTCAACCTCGCTCCTCCAGCGCAAGCTCCGTGTGGGCTATGCCCGGGCGGCCCGCATCATGGAGGAGATGGAAGAGCAAGGCATCATTGGCCCAGCCGACGGCTCACGCCCGCGCGATGTGCTGATAGGCAGTATGGACGAATTGGGATAAGGCAGCGAGCAGTTTGCACGCAGATTTACGGTGAGTCTTAAAAGGTGAGAACGGAGAGTCTCGGCTGAATTTTACTTGCATCATAGGCGATGGTATAATCATAATTATTGCAGTAATACACGGGGAATCATCTATGCCAAAGCCAAAATCACCAGAACAATTTATTGCATCATCACCAACTGGAGAGAAACTCCTTGGTATGTTCCATCACAACCTTGGCGACGGAGCACTGCGCATCGCGAGAATAATCACACATGAGCAGCCAGCTCATCGTAGTGATGACACGCACAATGAGCATAACCACCACGTTCACCAGCCAACCCATCGCAGGCTGGGTAATCACGAAGCCAAGATAGCGGCGGTGCTGGAGAGTGGCTACTGCAGCATTACACACCCAGACGCTCGGTTCGCGCAAGAGGAGATTGCTGATTTACTTATTAAAGAAGAGGCGGTGCCAGAAGCGTATTTTGCGCTGCAAGAGCGGATTGCCCGCAAGCGTGGCCAAGGTGAGGTAGTGCTAAGCCTAGAAGAAAAGCAGCGTCTGGTGGATACCGTCCAAGCTGACCAAGCTGAGAGCCTCACGCAGTGGTCAACATATCTACGCAGCGATGAGAATGAGCATGTATATCCAGACTGGTTTAAGGTATATGTCTGGGAATCGCTCAAGACGATGGGCGAGTACGACAAAGCCAAGGGAGAATTCAAGGAGCGTACTGGCTCGACTACTGCACCTTGGCCGGAGCTCAATGCTGAGGCGCTGGCGCAGGTGCATGATGCTATCGACCATGGAGTGATTCGTGGTGAGCGTGAAGTGGACGACCAGCTGGCACCACTGCTAGGCAGGGGGGACTTTGCTGCGCTCTATGCTGCAGCTCTTGCTGATAGCGCTGATAATGAGACGAAGCAAGAGGCATACCAAGCAACGACTGGTTCGTGGACGAAGTACGAGCGAATTGCTAGCCAACATAGCCCCAACTACACCAATGATGCTGGGGAAAATACGAGACGCCTCACAGACATGGAGCGACGGGTGCACGCAGGTGAGGAGCTGACAACAGAAGACCTAGAATTCTTGTGGTTGAATGAGAGAATTGAAGGCTTTGGCTTGGATGTTGATCCGCGAGCTAGTCAGCTGCTAGAGGGGCGCGATTATGTGGCAGACTTTGACCGAATTGCAGAGATGATTGGTTATGATGAGTTGTACTGGACGGTGGTTGAGGGTGACGAAGGTCGTGTATGGAATATGAGTAAAAATTATTTCGTTGATAGAATTGACCGACTGAGTGATGAAAGCCGCGATGATCTTATCAAAACAATGGAGTATGATAAATACCTTGATAATATTAAGACTGCCATGCGTGCCAGGCATTTGTATCAGCAAGGTGTAGAGGTTATAACGATATTGGATCGTCGATTTGTTTGTCAGTATCCATATCCTTATCGAGTGGTTGATGATGGCAACGCTATAGCAGATCGGCTCATTGCAGCAGGGGCTGATGCTGAGTATACGAATGGCCTCTTGAAAGTGATACGCAATGACCCTATTGGTTACCACAGCGAGCCGAAGGCTCCAGAGCGAATCCTGGACCAACGAGATTTTGACAATTGGCTCCAGTATATGACTAATACAGTAGGTGAGCTACCGTGTGATGATGCAACACGGCAGCGCATTATGCACGACGTCGTGCAGTCTGACCTTGAATATATGGAGAGAAAAACCATTCTTGATAACCTTAATACATTGGCGCACATCAACAACGATAACCGCCAAATGACACGCTGCTTGCTTGATGCTTTTCCTACTTGGTGGCTCAAGTACTATGGTAGAGGGCTTATCGCTGGAGGCCTTGACCGGTCAACAGCTGAGGAATATCTTTCGACCCTTCAAGATGATGATGAATTGCTCTAGTGGCTCAATCTAAATATATTCTTGTGCGCTGGAGATAAGCATGGTTATATGTATCACCCCGCACAATACTCACCCAGCAGCCGTACAGTGTGGCCGCTTTGCTCAATGGCGCGCAGGGCATGCTGGAGTGGGGCGCCTGCGCTGTCGACGACGAGAAAGAATTTGTATTGCCAGGGCTGGCTGACGATGGGCTGAGACTGCAGGCTGCTGATATTGATGCCTGCCGCGGCGAAGATGCGCAACACCTCAAGTAGTGCACCAGGCTGGTGATTGGTCGTGATGACGAGCGTG
>CALBWN010000012.1 GCA_937974295.1 uncultured Candidatus Saccharibacteria bacterium | reverse complement strand
CAAAAAGCGTGCTAATCTCATCCGGATGATGGACGGCTGTTTGGACTGGCTGCACGCCATCAATCGCATCACGGCCAAAGGCCAGCGCGCCCTCGTGGTTGCAAAAGTCCGTCCACACGTGCCACTCGGGGTGGATGGCATCGACCGCTAGGTATTCCATCATATTGGCAAAGCTCTCGTTGAGCCAGAGGTTGTCCCACCACTTCATCGTCACGAGATTGCCAAACCACTGGTGGCTGAGCTCGTGGCTAATGACGGTGGCAATGTATTGCTTATCGGCGATAGTTGTCGTGGTTGGATCAGCTAGCAAGGCAGACTCGCGGTAGGTAATGAGCCCCCAGTTCTCCATCGCACCACTGCTAAAGTCTGGTACCGCAACGTGGTCGGATTTAGGCAAGGGGTAGGGCCTGTCGAAGTACTCATTAAAGAACTCAATCGAGCGGATGGCATGCTCAAGAGCGAAATCGAGGCTCGCAGGGGCCTGCGCTGGCGTGGCCCAGACCGACACCTCTACGCCATCTTTCGTCTGACCAGTGATGTGCTGCAGCTCACCCATCACGAGCGCCACCAGGTAGGTACTCATGCGCGGCGTCTGGGCAAAGGTAGTGGTGAGTCGGCCATCTGCTTCTTGCTGCGACTGGACGGGCATATTGCCAAGCACCGTGATGCCTGGCTCAGTCGTGACGGTTATGTCGAAGGTCGCTTTGGCAGCAGGCTCATCAACACACGGGAAGACCTCGCGCGCATGATGACTCTCGAACTGCGTCATAAGCAATTCCTTCTTCGCACCGTCGTGCTGATAATAACAGGGGTAGAGACCGTGGAGTGAGTCAGTAATTGCTGCTTCGTACGCGAGAGTGATGGTGTGAGTGCCAGCACTCAGCGTTGGCAGGTGTAGCGAGACCTCGTCCTCATTATGCTCTATAGAGGCTGGCTGGTCGTCGATCATCGCGCTGGTGATTGTGAGGTCTTTGGCGTGGAGCTTAATTGGCGTATCGGCCTGCGTTGTCTCGCCAGTGATCGTCACGTGCCCTGTGAAGTGCCGCTGCTGGCGATCAATATCCAGCGCCAGCTGATAGTGAGTTGGTATAAAAAAGTCGATGAGATGAGTAACCTGTTGCATAAAACTAGTATACCGGAATGTGCATGAGCCTACCAAAAATTGACCCTATGCTATGATATGATTATGGAATATCGCCGTCGCCGCGTCATAACGATGTTTTTGCTTGCTGGTATTGTCATTGTTGCGCTCGCGATATATGCAGCGTGGCAGTTGGCGCAGTCAAGTCACTTGCCACAGGGTAACGGCGAGGCGCTAGCAGCGCTCGAGGCGTTGCCCGTTAAAGGTCGTGCGCCCAAGACTGGATATGCGCGCAGCCAATTTGGTGCGGGCTGGGCAACGACGGGTGGCTGCGACACGCGCAATATCATCCTCGCACGCGACCTCAAGCAGGCGGTGGTGAGTGGTAACTGCAAAGTAGCGAGTGGTCAGCTCGACGACCCATACACAGGCAAGCGCATCACCTTTCAGCGAGGGAGTGGCACGAGTACTGCAGTGCAGATTGACCACGTTGTAGCTCTCAGCAATGCCTGGCAAACTGGTGCACAGCAGCTCAGTAGCGAGCAACGGCAGCAGCTTGCTAATGATCCACTTGAGCTCCTGGCAGTCGATGGCCCGGCCAACCAACAAAAGGGCGATGGTGATGCCGCCACGTGGCTGCCTAGCCATAAGCCGTTTCGCTGCCAATACATTGCCCGGCAAATTGCCGTCAAACGCAAATATCACCTCTGGGTCACCACAGGCGAAAAAGCCGCCATGCAGCGCGTCCTTGCCACGTGCCCTGGGCAGGGAGTACCTGGCTAATGCAGCCGAAGCTTATTGTATTCGACCTCAATCATACCTTCATCCGCGACAACTCGTGGCGCAATCTCAATCTCGCCATGGGCATTACGCTAGAAGAGGATGCCGCCTTGATGGCACGTGCCGTCCGGGGTGAGATAACCGATGCTGAGGGCCAAGCCTGGCTATTGCAGCGGTACCAGCAGCGGGGCGACTGTCGCCGCGTGGCGGTGCAACGCATCCTCAGCCAATATACCTATATGCCACACGCCCAGATGGTTGTTGTAGCGCTTCAAGCGCGGGGTTACCGTGTAGCTATCAACTCTGGTGCGATGGATATCTTGGTGGGTATGGTAGCAGAGCAGCTTGGTGTCGCGCTTTGGCGGGCGAGCAATCATTTCATCTTTGATGACCACGACATGCTGTGTCGGATTGATGCGCCAGATAGCGATGCAGCGGCCAAGCTACAGCAGCTCCGCGAGCTAGCTGCTGAGCAGCAGGCTTCGCTGAGCGACTGCCTGGTGGTGGGCGATGGAGCGAACGACGTACCGCTCTTTGCCGCGACAGGCAATGGGGTAGCCTTTGCTGACTCACCTGCTGCCAGGCATGCACGATGGGTCATCGCTGACCTCCGTGATGTGTTGACAATTGTTGAATAAAAATTCACTACTTCATCGGATGAGTGAGGGGCAGAAGGGGCTAATGTAGGCAGAGCGAAGGTTTTGGAGTCATATTATTAAGAATCATTTGACATCCCTCGTATGATCCGCTACACTGATGGGTAGATATCCGGCCGGCAGGTCGGAGTTTTTCATAGAAAGGAGTATATAATATGGAAGACCTTAATATTAAGCAGCTTACGTTAGCCTTGCGCACGATCGCTGACGAAAAGAACTTGCCCGAGGAAACTGTCCTGGGTGTGATCGAGCAAGCAATTGCTGCCGCGTGGCGCCGCGACAATGGTGAGCGCGACCAAAACGTCCGGGCAGAGCTTAATCTCAACGACGGCACGGCCAAGGTATTCGTCATTCGTGAAATCGTTGAGGAAGTTAACTTCCCATCGACAGAGGTCAGCCTAGAAGAAGCACGGGCGACAAACCCCGATGCCGAGCTGGGTGGTACCGTTGAGGAGGCGCACAATGTGACGAGCTTTGGTCGTGTGGCGGCTCAGACTGCCAAGCAGGTGGTGTTGCAGCGCCTGCGCGAGGCTGAGCGCGAGGTGGTGCTTGCAGAGTTTGAGGACAAGATTGGTACCGTCGTGACGGGTATCGTCCAGCGGGTTGAGCCGCGCGTTGTGCGCGTTGAGCTGGGCAAGGCAACTGGCATCTTGCCGCAAAGCGAGCAAATCCAAGGCGAGCGCTACGTACCAGGCAGTCGCATCAAGGTATTCATCAAGGATATCGAGCGCGACAATCGTGGCCCACAGCTTATCCTTAGCCGTGGCAACGAAGCCTTCATTGAGTATCTTTTCCGCCAAGAGGTGCCAGAGCTCGAGACAGGGGCAGTCGAGATTAAGGGGATCGCTCGCGAGGCAGGTCGCCGCACCAAGCTGGCCGTTCTGAGCACCGTGCCAGGGATCGACCCTGTTGGTACCTTTGTTGGTGGACATGGCACGCGGGTCAATGCTGTTGTTAACGAGATTGGCGACCAAGAAAAGATCGATATCATTATGTACGACGAAAACACCGATACGTACATTCGCAACGCCCTCAGCCCTGCTGAGGTAGTGCGGGTCGAGATTGACCGCGAGCACAAGCACGCCAAGGTATATGTGACAGAAGACCAGCAATCGATCGCGATTGGCCGCAGCGGGCAAAACGTTCGCCTGGCGAGCCGTCTTACCGGCTTTGAGCTTGATATCGAGACGGCAGCCAGCCAGCCTGCCGAGCGCAAGCCACGCAAGAACATCGAGGACGATCTCTTTAGCGCTATCGAAAACCAAGCGTAAATCTGCAATACGCTAAGCGTACTAACCCTGCTCATGATAGAGCAGGGTTTTGCGCATTATTAGCACTCCACCTTGACGAGTGCTAACGAGCAGCGTATACTGAGTAGGGTGGCTTTTTGGCCACAGATTTTGGAGGACGACATGGAAGATGATTTTGCAGATTTTATTAGTCATTTGAGTGACGATGCTCGCCTGAGTGTCCAGTACGCTGATGCAATTGCTCGTGGATATGGCAACCCTTATATTGGTACCGAACACCTGCTCCTTGGCATCCTGAGCCAAAGCGCCAGCCTCGGCACCAAGGTATTGGCCGATGCTGGCATTACGCTGCGCCGGGCGGAGGACTCACTCCACCTGCAGCCGCTCAAGAGTATTACGGTGCGAACTGGTGGGGCAACTGGCCTATCTGAGACGGCTCTATTGACACTCCGGATGGGCTGGGAAATTGCGAAGGAGTATGAGCATGATGAGCTTGGTACAGAGCATATTCTCTATAGCTTGCTCAAGCAAAATAACGCCCGTGCAACTGTACTACTACGCGAAATGGGGGCAGATACTGAGGCAATCGTCCGCAACCTCGAAGCCCACTTTGATGATATGCGCGAAGAGAGCCATGGTGGCACGAGCACCCGCACCGACACGAAGCGCCGGCCAATGCCGCGCGGTGGTAGTGCTCTGAGCAAATACAGTGTTGACTTAACCGCCAAGGCAGCCGATGGTGAGCTTGATACTGTGGTAGGGCGAGCCCGTGAGACCGAGCGCCTCGTGACGATCCTCAGCCGTCGCACCAAGAACAACCCTGTCTTGCTGGGTGAACCAGGGGTGGGCAAAACAGCCATTGTTGAAGGCCTGGCGCAGCGGATTGTCCGCGAGGATGTACCAGATAATCTGCTCGACAAGCGAGTGGTTATGCTCGATATGACGGCAATTGTCGCTGGCACCAAGTACCGTGGACAGTTTGAAGAGCGGCTGACGGCACTGATCCGCGAGATTACCAAGCAGGGTAACATCATTGCCTTTATCGATGAATTACACATGCTTGTAGGGGCTGGCTCAGCAGAGGGCGGGGCGATGGACGCAGCTAATATCCTCAAGCCAGCGCTGGCCCGGGGTGAGCTGCACCTCATTGGTGCGACGACGCTGGAGGAATATCGCAAGCATATCGAGAAGGATAGCGCGCTGGAGCGTCGCTTCCAGACAGTGCTCGTTAAGGAGCCAAGTGTGAAGGATACGGTGGCAATCCTCAAGGGGTTGCGCAGCTACTACGAGAAGCACCACGGGGTGAAGATTAGCGATGAGGTGATCGAGTCAGCGGTGTATATGAGTGACCGCTATGTGGCTGATCGCTTTATGCCCGACAAGGCGATTGATGTGATTGATGAAGCAGCAGCGCTGGTGCGCGTTAAGAAGAGGCACAAGCCAAGCAAGCAGCGCGAGTATGTCCGTGAGCTCAAGGCGCTCAACGAGAAGATGGAAGACGCTGTGGCAGCAGAAGACTACGAGCGTGCCGCTCTCTATAAACAGCGTATTAGCCAATTGACCGACCAGCTTGAGCAGGCGCGTCGTGAGCAGGGTCGTAAAACACCATTGGTGCTCACCGATGATCATATTGCTCGTGCTATTGCTGTGATGACTCATATTCCGGTTGAGAAAGTCCGCACAAGTGAGGCGAAGCTGCTGCGTAATCTCGAGAAGCACCTTGGGAAGTATCTGATTGGCCAGGAAGAAGCAGTTAGCAAAGTTGCTCGGGCTATTCGGCGCAGTCGTAGCGGGGTAGCGAGTAGCCAGCGGCCGATCGGTAGCTTTGTCTTTATGGGGCCAACTGGTGTCGGCAAGACCGAGCTGGCACGCGTGCTTGCTCGTGAGGTATTCGGCTCAGACGACGCGCTGATTAAGATCGATATGAGTGAGTTTGGCGAGAAGCACACCGCAAGCCGACTTGTTGGTGCGCCTGCTGGCTACGTGGGCTACGACGATGGCGGCAAGCTGACGGACAAAGTGCGGCGCCAACCCTATAGTGTGGTGTTGTTTGATGAAATCGAAAAGGCTCACCCCGATATATTCCAGATGTTGCTGCAGCTGCTTGAGGATGGCACATTGACCGACTCGACTGGTCGTGTCGTGAGTTTCCGCAACACAATCATCATCCTCACCAGCAACCTTGGAGCAGACAAAATGCAGCACAATCGCAGCCTCGGCTTCCAGGCCAAACTGGCCGACGAGGACGATACGGCGCAGCAGCAGCGACGCAATGAGTCATATACTCGTGAGGCACTGGAGCGCTTTATGCGACCAGAGCTAATTAATCGGTTTGATGCGATCATCACCTTCCGCCCGCTTACCAAACCAGAGGTTGGGAAGATATTCGACTTGCAGATTGCCGAGCTTAATCGGCGTTTGGCTCGTCAGAGCCTCGCCGTTAAGGTATTGCCAGCGGCAAAGCGACGGTTGATTGCTCAGGGCTACAGTCGCACTTTTGGGGCGCGGCCGCTGCGGCGTACGATTGAGGACGAGCTGGAGCACCGCCTTGCCGAGGGGATCTTGGCTCATCACTACGCCAAGGGGTCGGTCTTGACAGTTGGAGTACGAAAAGGGGAGCTGACGATTGACGCACGCAGCGAAAAGGCCTAAGCGCCTCCTCTCAACACTGGCTGGCCTGGTGATGATCGGTGGCATGGCCTGGGCCGGACTCACCTATGGCCCGGAGCTCTACGATGCTGCGGTAGCCAGCCGGTATCAGCCCGATAGTGCGATGCAAGCGGTGATTGACCAGCTTGAGCTGACCGACAAAGGTCGGCAGCTGCTCTATGCAAGCCAGCCGCAATTGCAAGACAAGGCTGAGTTTAATAAGAGTTGCAAATCGACTGAGCGCACAGCGGCTATCCTTGGCTGCTATCACCTGCGTCGGATTTACGTCTACAATGTGCAAAACCAAGAACTGACCAATGCCGAGCCCGTCACGACGGCGCACGAGTTATTACATGCCGCATATGAGCGGCTTGGCCCAGGTGAGCGACACCGGATCGACCAGCTTATCGAAGCAGAGTACGCCAAGATCAAGACCAATCCGGTCATCACCTCAATGGTGAAGTATTATGATCAGGCCGAGCCAGGCGAGCGTAATAATGAGCTTCATTCTATCATTGGCACGCAGATTGGTACAATCAACAGCGAGTTAGAGCAGCACTATGGTCGGTATTTTCGTAACCGTGCGGCGATTGTCGCACGCAGTGATGCTTACCAAGCTGTCTTTGACAAAGTCGATCAAGAAGCCAAAGCGCTTAGTAAGGCAATCAACCAAGAAGCTATCCAGCTCCCCACTGACCAAGCACAGTATAAGGAAATGGCTGAGCAGCTGTCGGCTGATATCAAGGTATTTAATGCGAGAGCTCAAAATGGTGGCTTTCGCGATGACGCATCATTCCAGGCAGCGCGCAAGAAGCTCTTGGCCCGCCAGCGAGCGCTTGAGGCGCAGCGGCTCGCAATTAATCAGCGCGTTGAGATATATAATGCAAAGATCACTCGACTCAATGCCTTGTCGGTACGCGCTAATGAGCTGAACCAAAGCATTAATGGCATTGAGCAGCCTAAGGAGCAAGTGTAGTGGCACGAGCTCGCACGATGTTTGTCTGCCAGCAGTGTGGTGCGCGCTCACCAAAGTGGACGGGCAAGTGTGAGCAATGTGGTCAGTGGAATAGCCTCGTTGAGCAAGCGCCAGCTCCGGCGGGCAAATCTGCTGTGGCACGCAGTGCTGGCCAAGGTACGTTGCTACAGCCGCGGCCAATCACTGCTGCAAGCCAGGATGAGCCAGCAGCTCGGCTTGCAACGGGCATTGCCGACCTTGATGTAGTGCTAGGTGGTGGTATTTTGCCTGGTGGTGTGCTTCTCTTGGCGGGGCAACCAGGCATGGGCAAGAGCACTCTCTTACTTCAGGTCGCGCATGCAGTTGCTCGGCAGCAAGCGGTGCTCTATATCAGTGGTGAGGAGTCGGCTGGGCAGGTGGCCCTGCGGGCCACTCGACTGGGTGCCGACCAGCACGAGGCATTGTCGTTTGCAGCGAGCACGAGTGCTGATGATATTGCGGCTACCATCCGTACCAGCCAATACCAGCTAGTAATTGTTGATTCGATTCAGACACTGAGCTTGGCTGAGATCACCAGTGCACCAGGCACCGTGAGCCAGATTACCAATGCCAGCAACGTTATCATTCAAGCGGCCAAGCAATCAGGGACGGCGGTGGTGCTGGTAGGTCATGTGACGAAGGAAGGGTCGATCGCCGGGCCTAAGGTGCTTGAGCATCTCGTGGATGTGGTGCTGCAGTTTGAGGGCGATCGCTACGGCGGCTTTAAGGTGGTGCGAGCCATCAAGAATCGCTATGGTAGCACGAATGAAGCAGCGATTTTTGCCATGGGCGAGCATGGCCTGACAGTGGTCGAGAACCCCTCAGCTGCACTGCTTGCCGAACGCCAAAATGCTGATGGCTCAGTAGTGCTGGCTACCCTTGAGGGCAACCGCCCCATCCTTGTCGAGATCCAAGCACTTGTCAATCCAACCCATTTCGGGTATCCTAAGAGGACAGCCAGCGGATTTGACCTCAACCGACTCAACCTTTTGATCGCTGTCCTCGAGCGGCGCACCAAATTGCAATTATCCGATAAAGATATCTACATCAACGTTGTCGGTGGGCTCAAACTGGCTGATCGGGCGGCCGACTTAGCCGTCGTCATGGCAATTGCTAGTGCTGCCGCTGGCCGACGCCTTGATGATGGTGCTGTGGTGTTTGGCGAAGTGGGCCTTGGCGGTGAAGTGCGCAGTGCCCAAGCGGCTGAGCGGCGCATTGCTGAGGCGCAAAAACTCGGCTTCACCAAAGCAATTGCCCCGCATTCTGGCCTCAAGACACCGTTCATCCATGACGTGCGCGATATCCGCAGTGCACTCATTACCTATCTAAAAACATAACAAAAGGAACAACATGCAATTATCTACTATTGTGTTGCTTATCATCACACTTATTATCCTTGGCGAAGTCAGTTATCTTCTGGCTCGGTTGCCGCGTAACACACTCAAAACGAAAGGGCGGGCGCTGTTAGTCGACACGTCGGTGCTAATGGATGGTCGCATTACGGCCGTTGCCAAGACAGGATTTATTGGTGACACGCTGGTGATCCCCCGTAGTGTGGTGGGCGAGCTGCAATTTTTGGCAGATCACGCTGACAGCGACAAGCGAGCTCGTGCCCGTTATGGCCTCGACGTCGTGACGGAGCTGCAGGCGATGGATGAAGTTGAGGTAGAGCTCTTGCAGGATGGTAGCAAAGCACGTGAAGGGGTTGACGAGCGGCTGCTGAGCCTAGCTAAGCAGCATGGCGCGTGGCTGCTCACGATTGATTATAATCTCAACAAAGTTGCCGCTGTGGAGGGGATTGGCGTGCTCAACATTAATGAGCTAGCGCAGAGCATCCGGATGGCGCATTTGCCTGGCGAGCACCTGACGCTGGCGCTCCTCCAAAAGGGGCAAGACGCTCATCAGGCGGTGGGGCACTTGCCTGATGGCACGATGGTGGTCGTGGAGCAAGCCAGTAGTCAGCTGGGCCGCACATGTGAAGTGGAGATTATTCGCAACCTTCAGACCGCCGCAGGCAAGATGATTTTTGCCAAGCTCGTCAAAAAGCCAGCACCTCAGCCAGCCAAAGCGCGCTCAGCTGAAGCATCATCAGGAAAAACAGTAGCGCAAGAAGAGCCGGCTACTCAACTATCTACTCAGCCCAAACCAGCAAAGACCTCGCGTTCTCGCCAGTCGTCACGAGCTCGCACTGCTCAAAACTCGGTAGAGAAGGCAGATAAGAAAAAAGAGCAGCCAGCCCCAAGCCAGCCCCAATCAGCTACACATGAGAAAGCAAAACCAGTGGAGCAGCCGCAGCCAAAGCAGCTAGCCAAGCGTACCTCTCGCGCGCGAGCCGCTACAGCTCCAAAATCTCCACAGGCTGCTTCATCCCCTCAATCCAGGCATACCAAGCAATCAACAGCGAGCCGCACCTCACAAGCGGCCACGCAAGCTACCTCCAAGAAACGAACTAATCGCTCGCCATCACGTCGCCGTGTTGACCACGAAGCAGCGCTGCTTGATTTGGTAAAAAAGCAGACGGATTAGTAGTTTATATTTCTTAGCTGAAGGTGTACATAGATAAGTGTATCATGACGAGGCCAGAAGCCGTTCCGATTCATGCGCGAGCACCATGGCTCGAAGATTAGCTTAGTCGTTGCGAAGCTAACAGATAGTAAAGAGATATTGTTTGATTTTTGATACGTGATTCTCAGGGTGCTATACTGATGGTAGTAATACCATGAAAGGGAAGCGACTATGCATACCTATCGAGACTTTCTCACCACCATCCTCACCGCCGCCGCGAAGATTGCAGCCGCGAACTTTGGCAATCTCTCTCATTCGGTCAAAGCGGGAGATCGCAATCAAGTCCTGACAGAGACCGACCTGGAGATCGGCTATTTCCTGACGGACGCAATCCGCACAACATATCCTGATCATAATATTATCGACGAGGAACTGGGCTGCGCCGATAACGGGTCGCGCTACACCTGGGTGGTTGACCCGATCGATGGGACAAGTAACTTCGCGGCGGGGCTACCACAGTATGGCATTATGCTTGGGCTGCTCGACCATGACACACCAGTGGCGGGTGGCATTGCCCTGCCTGCCTTTGGCGAGCTCTACATTGCGACCAAGGGTGCGGGTGCCTGGTGCAATGGCCAGAAGATCCATGTCTCGCGCGAATCCGACCTTGCCAATAGTCTTGTCGCCTATGGTATTGACGGCCACCCTGAAGATCCAGCCCGGACAAAGCACGAGGCTGAGCTACTCGGCGCCATCATCCTCTCGATCCGTAATCTTCGCTCCTCCAACAGTGTTTTCGACCAAGCAATGGTTGCGAGGGGTGCCTATGGCGCTTGCGCCAACCAAACGAGCAAGATCTGGGACAACGTCGCGCAGCAGATCATTATTGAGGAAGCGGGTGGCATCTATACTGATATTGCTGGCAACCCCATGGATTACCACGACGCCCTGAACCGCTCCCACGAGAACTTCACCTGGCTGGCGGGAGCGCCGGAGTTGCATCGGCAGTTGGTGAGGGTGGTGAAACCTTTATTGCTTTCCTTATGATCATAACGTCTCTGTATGATCGTGATCCCCAATTATGTCCGGTGAAGCTGGAGAAAATGCGATGAAGTGCGGAGTGTAAGCTGATTGCGCGAAGGCATGCTGTGAGAGATAATAGGCTAAGGACGTATCTTGGATGAGCTAGAATCGCGATGATCGACTCCAAAGCAGATGTATTCTATTTTTAATCGTAAGCCCTAAATTTCTTGATATTCCCATTATGGAGATGCCTAATCCCCCGATATCTTATTCGAAGGGTGTAGGCTACTTCTAGGGGATAAATAACAAGCTTGGAGTAGATATATAATCCTATATTTAAACTCCACTATAAAAAATCCTGCACATACAGTCGCAGGGTATTTCATTGTTCTCTACAAACACACTAGCTTGTTCGCTGGCCATGAGCGGTATTTTTGTCGCTGTAGTATACACTGTCTGTCAATGTGGCAGTCACTGTGAAGTTTTTGCCAGCAGAGGAGGGGATAGAGACATTGGTGTCGCCATCGCTACTGACGTGGCGCGTGCCAACGAATTGGTCACCCACCTTTACTTCTAATGACTGGAGTGGGTGGCTGCCCTGGCGGTAGTATACCGTCGCCGATTGCCCACTAGAGCTTACGGCGACGGAGACACTTGGTTTGGAGTCGGTGCAGCGATGGGTGTCGTCATTGCTGGTGGCGTCATAGCCATCTTGGGCTGAGACGGTTTCTTTGCCCGACGAGTCTTTTGACCGGGTAACAGGGATATCCACACGAGCCGACTCTGGCGTGCAGTTTGTAGCCTTTTTCTTAGACACTCGATCGAATGACATTGTGTTGCTGCTGCGGTTAGAGTTTTTGTTGTAATACGATGGATAGATCTCGTTGTTGATCCGCTGGATACCGCTTGGTGCAGAGAACCAGTCGCTGTATGATGCTTTGTGTTGACTAACGTAATATTGCGTAGCATCGGCCATGGTGTAGTCGAGCAGCATGGCGGGGATGAGCGAGTTACCGTTGCGGAGCGGTGACGTATCGGAGTTGCCCAGCCAAACAGCCATCGATAATGCTGGTGTATAGCCGACTGTCCAAATATCCTTTGCTACCACCTTGCCATTGATCTCAGAGTTTGATGTACCAGTCTTGACAGCGGTCTTCGCCTTGAGGCGATTCATTTGCGGCATGTAGTCTTGCCCGCCACCAAGGTTGGCTCGAGCACTCGAGTCGCCGAGGATGTCATTAACGATGTAGGCAGCTTGTTGGTCGATTACCTGCTTGGTTGAGGCGGTGTATTGCTTGAGGACTTGGCCAGTGCTGTTGGTTACTTTGAGAACTGTTGATTGCGGGGTGTAGGTACCCATCCGCGCCAAAGACGCAATAGCGTTGACGTGGTCGACGAGGCGCGTTCCACAGCTCCCGATGGCACTTGATAGACCAGCTTGAGCATCTGCACCTTGGGTACAGTAGGCGCTGTCTCCCATCTCGCGAATAGTCTGCCAGGTGCTGCCACGCCTATTGCGCTCATTTTCTTGCATAGCTTTGATGGCGGGGATGTTGCGTGAGCGAGCAAGGGCTTGGCGGAGATTAATGTTGTTTTGGAACTTGCCATCGGCGTTTTGCGGCGTCCAACTGCCAAAGCTGATCTTTGAATCGGAGAGGACAGAACCACTCCCGTAGTTAGTCCTGCCATTACCCTTGTTTTGGAAGAGCTGGGCATAGACCAGTGGCTTGATGGATGAGCCAGGCTGGATAAAGGCGGTAGCGGCATTGTTTTGACCAAAGACGTCATAGTTAAAGTCTCGACTCCCAACTAGCGCTACCACTTGACCTGTTTTATTATCCTCAATAGCAGCTGCGCCATTGGTAAAGCCAGCATAGGTCGCACAGTTAGTATTACCACAGTGAGAATTAGTAAGCTTGCCATTAAACATACTTTGCATACGAGTCTCAAGCTTGCCTTGGAGTGTAGAGTCAAGCGTAGTCGTGACAGTGAGGCCGCCTTTGCCAACGGTCGATTTGCCCAGCTCTTTTTCGAGCTGGTCGCGTACCATCAGGACGAAGTGCGGCGCTTTTATGTCGGCATACTGCTCAGCCTTTGGTCTCACAGTGTCAAGAATGGCAACTTGCTTTGCTTCGTTGGCCTGCTCTTTAGTAATGTAATTCATCTCAACCATACTATCAAGCACCTTGTGCTGGCGTGCAATGAGAGCACTATTGCCTGGCACATAATACGGGTCGTAGAGTCCTGGGCTATTCGGAATACCAGCCAGTAGGGCCGATTCGGCTAGAGTGAGATCCTTGGCTGGCTTCTGGAAGTAGGTGCGTGCGGCCGATTCAACACCATTGCGGCGGCCACCATACGATGCTTCGTTGAGGTAGAGGTTAAGGATTTGATCTTTGTTGTACATACGCTCAACTTCAATCGAGAGAATCACCTCCTTAATCTTACGTGGTACACCATCGAGGCCGCGTTTTTCGATCTCACTTTTCTCAAAAAAGGCTTGCTTAACGAGCTGTTGTGTGAGCGTCGAGCCACCCTGCACAGCATTACCCTGCGAGTTACTCAAGAATGCGCGAGAAATACCAGCCAGACTGATACCGTGGTGGTTGTAAAAATCGCGGTCCTCCACAGCGATTGTCGCTTTCTTCACGTAGTCGCTAATCTGGTTGCCGTCAACCACCAGCTTGTAATCGCCGTTACCTTTGTCTTCCCAGAGGAGTTGGCCGCTGCGGTCGAGGTATTTGGTAACGGTGGTCTGGACGCGCTTGTCGATCTCGCCTGGGCGAATTGCATCGAGGTCTTTACGATAGTAGGTGAAGAGCCCAGCAATAATGAGGGCCAGTACAAGGAAAAACCCACCAATCACCTTGAGGATGGCAAAAGCTCCACGCTTGCTAAATAAAAATTGTGCCACCCGGCGTGGATGCATCCGATAGAGTAGCCGCTTGAGGGGCTGCTTGGGTAGGCTCGCCAAGTATTCCGCTTTGCGGCGGGCTTCGGCGTCTTTTTTGGTGCGGCGCTTGGCTGCAAGATTGGAGTAGACGCTAACTCGATGTGATAAATTATTTTTGACCACGATCTCTTATTCCTCTAACACACGATATTCCTCTGCATTATAGCATTATGTGGGTGGGTAGGGCTAGTCTTTCCCGCCACGTGACTCCTCTTTCGTGCTACAATAAATAGCAATACATGAGTATAAGAAAGAGCAAGAGTGGAGGATATATGACCTTAGCAGAAGAATTAACCTGGCGTGGATTTATCAACCAAACGACATTTGCCGATATTACTGACATTAATGAGCCACGCACCTTCTACTTTGGGGTCGACCCCAGTGCACCGAGTATGACGATTGGTAACTTGGCCGTCATGATGCTGTGCCGGCATTTCATTGACCATGGACACACACCACTATTGCTTGTGGGCGGTGCAACCGGCATGATTGGCGACCCAGACGGCAAAAAGCAAGAACGTGACCTCCGTAATGCCGAGACCGTAGCGCGCAGCGTTGAGGGCTTAACGGCGCAGTTTCGGCAGATATTTCGCGGCCAGGATTTTGCGGTAGTCAATAATGCTGATTGGTTTGCTCACGTTAATTATATCGATTTCTTGCACCAGATCGGTAAGCACGTCAGTATGACGCAACTGCTCGACCGCGACTTTGTGCAGCAACGGATCGGCGAAGGCGGGACAGGCATTAGCTATGGTGAATTTAGTTATGCATTGATTCAAGGCTATGACTTCTTGCATCTGTACCGCGAGAAGGGTGCGACGCTGCAATTGGCTGGTGCCGACCAATGGGGTAATAGCGTGACAGGCGTGTCGCTCATTCGCAAGCTTGAGGGTGGCGAAGCCCATGTCTTGACGGCACCACTGGTGATTAATAAGCAGACAGGAGTGAAATTTGGCAAGTCGGAAGGTGGTGCAGTTTGGCTTGACCCAGCACTGACGAGTCCATACAAATTCTACCAATTTTGGCTCAACTGCGATGACGAGACGAGCGAAGATTTGATCAAGATCTACACCTTGCTTGATCAAGCAACAGTCGAAACATTAATTGACACCCATCGTGCCAACCCCGGTGCGCGCACTCTGCAAAAGACGCTCGCACGAGAAGTGACCGATATCGTCCATGGCCATGAGCGCCGCGAGAGTGTGGAGCGGGTGACGAGTGTGCTCTTTGGTAATAATGACCTATCGACACTGCGCGAGGAAGATCTTGATGCGCTGGCTAACGAGATCCCAACCGTCTCGCCGCAGTCAGTGGTAGCAGCACTAGTGGAGGCTGGTGTTTGCGCTAGCAATGGCGAAGCACGTCGCCTCATCAAAAATAATGCCATTAGCCTTGACGGTGCAAAAATCACCAGTGATCAACCAGCGACGAGTCCAAGCTTGATCAAAAAAGGCAAAAATAGCTTCGTGCTCGTGCGATAGACGGGTGTTCTCGATGGCTATGCTCGGCAGAAGGGTAGCAACCGATTATTCGATTATGTATTTGCCATATTTTATGGTATGATAATGGCACATTAATTAGCTACAAGAGGAGAATTTGTCATGAAAAAATTGATTGCATTTGATCTAGACGATACTTTGGCAGTAACGAAGTCGCCCGTGAGCGACCGAATGGCGGCTCTGCTGGGGCGCTTACTGGAGAAGTATGATGTATGTGTCATCACTGGTGGAGACTTCAAGCAGATCCAAAAGCAGGTGACTAACTGTCTTGATGTATCGCCCGAATTACTGGCTAAGTTTCACGCTATGCCGACATGTGGTACGCGCTATTATCGTTTCGACCCGCACGCAGGCGAGTGGCAGCTGCAGTATGCCGAGGACTTGACGGATGAGCAAAAAGCGCAGATCGTGAGTGTGCTTGAGTCGACCGCACGAGAGATGGGGATCTGGTGCGAACACCCAGCGGGTGAGATTATCGAGGATCGCCAGAGCCAGATCACTATATCTGCCTTGGGTCAGCAGGCCACTCCGGAGGAAAAATACGCATGGGCAGAGAAATACAAGGATATCCGGCCAATTTACCGCGACAAAGTAGCGGCACAGCTGCCTGGTCTCGAAGTGCGGATTGGTGGCACTACCAGCACCGACATTACCCGTCCTGGCATCGACAAAGCCTATGGCATGAAGAAGCTGCTTGAAGCTAATGGGCTAGAAAAAAGCGAAGTCCTCTTCTTTGGTGATAAGATCGAAGAAGGAGGCAACGACTACCCAGTCCGCGCGATGGGCATTGACAGCATCGCCGTCAATGGCTGGGAAACAACCGCCTATGCATTGGACGGGGTTTTGGGCGTAACGGAGTAAAAGTCTTGGCTCTCACGCGCCGACCGATACGGTAAGGGCTTGCTGCCCATAAAATACTCACCTGCAAATGGTGAGTATTTTTAGTAATGAGCACTCAATAAGCTTGCACTACCTATTTGCTAAGCTTCTTATAACAAAACCGCGCAAGCTCTGGCGCAATGGCGCTGTATGTCTTGCCGGCGAGCAGACCTCCAGCGATGAAATCCTCCTGTGTGACGTCGGCAAGGGCAATGCTTGGTGGAGTAAAATCATCCTTCTCGGCTTCTGTATCAAACTCAAAATCTATCAGCACAAGCCCAGCCAGATCCTCGATAAATATATCAATTTCGGCGAGTGTGCTATCGATCACGACACGGTAGCGGTCCTTTGCAACGCGCTTTGCACTGCAATGTGAGAGTGCTGCGAATTCTTCCTCTGTCAAAGGGATGGTTTGCTCAATGTGCTTGGATGCATCACCTGCTGCAACGGAGGTCTTTTTGGTGATTTCGTATGTTTTGCCGTTTTGCCTAAGCCGAAGGTGGGAATGCGCTGGCGTGTCTGGGATATAGATATCGATAATGCGAGTTGGCTTGGCTGTCTTGATTTCTTGCGGCAGCTCTTTTGCGAGGAATGTGCGCTCCCGTTCTAACTGTTGACTCATTGCTTCTCCTTTACTATATCAATAAGTTTAAGCTTATTATCTTGCCTGTTTCGTCTGTTGGGGCTATCAAGCATTTATTGCGCTCAATAGATTTTATTCTTGATGTAAAATTATATTTGAGAAATAGAACACTTCGGTAGAATTCTTGAGGGAGGATGCGAAAAAAGAAAGCGCCATGCTCCAAATTATAAAAAAGTGCCGTAAGAAACGGCAACAAAAACAAACCCATGATAGTTGGTACGGATGAAAGGACTTGAACCTTCACGCCACGAGGGCACATGCTCCTAAGGCATGCGTGTCTACCAATTCCACCACATCCGCATAGCAAGGCTATTATACCAAATGAGCTGGTGTATCTGCAACCTTAGCTGCGTCCATCAGCTCGGCGGAAAAAGGTGAGGTGTGCGTTTCCATAACTACGATTGTCCACCACAACAATGTCGTTTGCTAATTTTGGCCCCTCACCTATTCCTGTATGTGATAATACCATAAATCCGCCTGGTTTGAGAAGGGTAAAAAGTCGGCTAACTGTTGTTAGCTGGAGATCGTGGTAGGGCGGGTCGGCAAAGATGATATCGAAAGTTTCGCCATCGTACGTATCAAGCCATGGGCCGACGCCAGCTTTGACTGCAGTAGCGGATGGATCAGCACTGAGCGCTGCGATATTCTTACAGAGGATGGTAAAGGCGAGGCGGTCACGCTCGACAAACACTGCCTGGCGAGCTCCACGGCTCAACGCCTCGAGACCAACGGCACCAGTGCCAGCAAAGGCATCGAGGACGCGGGCATCCTGCACTGCATCGCCGAGCGAATTAAACAGCGCATTGCGCACTCGCTCGCCCATTGGATGGGTGCGGCGGTTATCTGGCGCATCGAGCCAGCGCCCGCCATAGCGCCCGGCGATCACTCGGACTTTCATAATGGATAAGCCTCGCACAGCGCACTGTACCACGCATAGGCAACGGTGCGAACGATCTCTGGGATGAGCTCGTTGCGTGTCTGCAAGGCTAGGCCCGTCGTCCAGCCATTACGCCAAAACGTGTGATACATATCCAGTGCATACACTCGCTGCACTGCTCGCAAAAAGACTGCCTCGAGGCCAAGCTGCTCTGCCTCAGCCACCCACTCGGGTGATGGACAGGTGTCGGCAAAACGGGCGGTACGCATCGAGGCTGCCACGCCAAGTTCGAAGAGAACATGCGTCGCAAAGACACCCTTTGCTCCCCAGTATTCCCAGTTCTTATTAATCGTATCGAGCCCCGTTGTCCCATGGATGAAATTTTTATCTAAGACGGTAAGACGCTCCTCTTTGGGGTGACCCCAGAGCTCCTCAATTTTATCGCTCAGCGGGTAATGATGAGCCGGCGTGAGGCCATCGACGATAGCGTGCGACATCCACGCTGCCTCAAAGGCGGCACGCACTGTGTTGCCTTGGCGTAGTGCCTGGACGAGATTGTAATGATGATCGAGAATCATAACGACGAGGTCGCGGTCGTCTGGCTTGGTAGGGTCGATGTAGTGCCAGGGCTCATCCACGCTGGGGCTTTTGCGTTTGATGCCATCGGGGCCATTATTGCCCTCGAAGTGGAGGATATCGCGCAAGCTCGGGAAGTGGAGAATGGCGACGTGGTGGCTACACATCTGGCCTAGGTCGCGCCGTGCAAGCTGGTCGATCCGCTGATGAACACCAACCAAGTGCCCCGACTGGTCTCGAAAGGTTGTTCCACTATACATATCTCATATAGTATAGCAGATTTTGGCGTGGCTGGATTGTCACTACGGGTGTGTTTTGTTGAGATTATCCACGTTTCATTATTTTGATGGTATTCCATGCTACTCAGTGGGATGTAGCGAGCCGATGCTATGCGAGCAGGAGAGGCCTGATTGATTTTGCTTGTCCATTCACCCTTACGTTTCTTCTCTGAAAATACTACGTATACCTAGTATTCCTCATACTATATAGATTTGATGACTTTAGGCAACAAACAGTAGCTGCACTTCATTAGATGAAATGATGAAAATTTACTATAAGGAGAAGGTTTGGAATGTGGGCGAAATACTCTAAAATGACATTCCCAACCCTAAATGGGTGAGAATGGAGAGAATGAAAAAAGGCAGAATTATAAATAGCTAAGATTACCTCAGCTTAATTGAGTGTCGTGAGTCGTTGATTGCGCTGCACGGCTGCCTGGAGCTCTGGGTAGTGTTCGAGTGAATCACCACTGGCGATAAAGGCTTGCGCTGCTTTTTGGGCTCGGGCGATTGCCTTACTGTCGGCTAGGCTCGCAATGCGCAAATTGAGCGCGCCGTGCTGGGCTTTGCCGTAAATTTCGCCCGGGCCACGGAGCTGCATATCAACTTCTGCTAAGTGGAAGCCATCGCTTGAAGCCTCCACCTCGCGCAGGCGCTGGCTCGGCCTGCTGTGGTTGTTGAGTAAAAGATAGCAGTAGCTCTGGCGCGCACCACGCCCCACTCGGCCACGCAGCTGGTGGAGCTGGGCAAGGCCAAACCGCTCGGCATCCTCGATCATCATCACTGTCGCATTTGGCACATCAACACCAACTTCTACCACTGTTGTACTGACGAGAATATCATACGCATGTTGGTGAAATTCTTGCATCACCTGTTCTTTGTCGGCAGGCTTCATCTTGCCGTGAAGCAAACCAATTCGCCACCGGCCTAAGGTGCTGCTCTTGAGGTGGCGCACGGTTGCTTCAACACTGCGCGCGTCATTGTCGGGGTTGTCATCGATGAGGCTGCAGACGACATAGGCTTGGTTACCAGCCTCGAGCTCCTCTGTGACGCGTTGGTACAGGGCTGGGCGTGATGCGGGAGAAATAATTTTGGTGATGATCGGCTGGCGACCGGCCGGGCGCTGGCTAATGATGCTAATATCAAGCTCACCATAGACGGTCAGGGCAAGGCTGCGGGGGATCGGTGTCGCTGTCATAGCAAGGAGGTGTGGCATATGGCCGGATTTATCAAGTAGCTTCTGGCGCTGCGTCACGCCAAAGCGATGCTGCTCGTCGATGACAACAAAGCCAAGCCGCGCAAAGTTGACCGAGTCTTGGATGAGTGCATGCGTCCCCACTACGATATCTACCTCGCCGCGTGCAATGCGCTGTACAAGCTCACTACGCATAGCACCAGTCACGCTGCCAGTCAGTAGCCCAACTTTGACGCCAAAGGGCGCAAGCAATGCATCGAGTGTGGCGGCGTGCTGACGGGCAAGAATCTCTGTCGGTGCCATCAAGGCGGTTTGGTAGCCAGCACTGGCAGCCTGGCGAGCGGCCAGGCCTGCGACCACTGTTTTGCCGCTCCCCACATCACCCTGGAGGAGGCGATTCATTGGTGTACTACGCTGAAAGTCTTGCAGGATATCCCAGGCTGCTCGGCGCTGATCATCCGTGAGAGCAAAGGGCAGGGCGCTCACAAATGACTTCACGATAGCTTGCTCAAACGGTATGGCATAGCCTTGGAGCTGAGCATGCGCCTGGCGATTGAGCTGGCTAGCAAGCAGTAAGCTAAAGAGTTCCTCAAAGGCAAAGCGCTGGCGTGCCCGTGTGATGTCCTCTGATGTGGTAGGGAAATGCATCGCAAGCAGCGCCTCGCTCCGGCTCATTAAGCCTTCCCGTGCGACAATCTGCGGAGGGAGTGTCTCGGGTAGCATTGTGATCAGTGGTCGTAGTTCAGTAAGTAATTTGCGTACTAACTGGCTCTTGAGGCCGTGCACTGCGTGGTAGATGGGTAATAGGCTAGTATCGCGATGGGCAAGCTCTTTGACACGCTCGGCACTTGGGTTGGTGAGTTGATATCGGCCATTCTTATACTCAAATTGCCCCCGAAAGTAACATTCATCCCCACTCGCGAGTTGCTGCACTCGATACGGCTGGTTAAACCACACGGCATTAAGCTTGCCCAAACTATCCGCCAGTACTGCTGTGGTAATGCGGAGGCCACGCCGCACCGTGCGCGTGCTGATCGATTCGCAGCGCGCCGTGATCGTCACATTGCCTGGTGTCAGTGTTGCGATTGAGCTCGCTGCAGTAAAATCATCGTGCTTGCGTGGCAAAAACATGATGAGATCATTGACGGTCAAGAGCCCAGCCTGGGCAAGCTGCTCGGCCGTTTTTGGCCCAACGCCTTTGATCTGAGAGAGCTGTGTCGATAGGTTCACATTTTTATTGTACCGCACCTGGTGTAAATGCGCTGCCCTGTGCTATAGTATAAGCAGTAAGCTAACGGGGGAAATGTGAGTAAAATTGCAAATTATTTACGCAGTCATATTGCCGGGTCTGTTTCGACTCGGGCCGATTGGCGTGCGTCAGTCAGTGCAGATGCCGGTATTCTAGCTGCAACGCCAGAGCTCGTGGTAGCGCCGCGCGTTGTGAGTGATATTCGCAAGATCACCCGTTTTGCCTGGCAAATGGCTGAGAAGGGCCACACGATACCAGTCGTTACACGCGGCGCTGGCTGTGGTGCGCTGGGTGGTGCTGTGGGGCAGGGCATATTGCTTGATACAACAGCGCTCGACACGATCTTTGAGTATGATGGCAGATCGCAGCGGGTTCGCGTCCAGCCAGGTGTACCAGCACGCAGTGTAGCGGCAGCGCTAAGCATGCATGGTGCTGGTGTTGGGCCACTGACTGGCCAGCGAGGTACAGTTGGCGGAGTTGTTGCGGCTGGTGCACGCGGGACGCTCCTCAGCCGAACAACCGATCCAGTCGAAGCGATCGATCAGATTGAGGTTGTACTTGCCAACGGCGACGTTATGCAGACAGAGCGTCTCTCGCGGCGTGAGCTCAGCCGGCGCAAAGGCCTGCCTGGGTTTGAAGGGGATATTTATCGTGGTGTCGATGCGATTATTACCGATAATGCAGCATTAATCGAGCAGATTAACCCCAATGACACGTCTGGCTACAGTGGTATTGCGCGGGTCAAGCAAGCGGATGGGACGTTTGACCTCGGGCCGCTCTTTGTGGGGAGCGAAGGCACGCTGGGGATCATTGATGAGCTGATTCTCAAGACAGAATTCTTTAGCTTTCGACGGACGATGGCCGCTCTGGTATTTCGGAGCAGTAGCGAGGCTCAGGCGGCGATTGATGACATTGACGCACTCCAACCAGCACAGCTTAGCTATCTCGACGCAGCGATTTTTGAGCAGCTCCGCCGTGATGGGAAAAGATATGCCTTTTACGAAGCGGCTGCTCAGCAGTTTGCACCGCAAGCAGTTTTGCTAGTGATGCTTGATGACTTTAACACCCGGACGCGTGCTCGCAAACAGGCTAAGCTCGAGCAGTTGCAATCTGCGGGTGAGACAATCGTCACCATCGCTGAAGATGACGGTGATGAAGATGTAGCGGCAGGGTTTGCTGCGCTCGATCAGTACCGATGGCCCGATGCTGCGCATGTTGGGGCACCGCGCTTGTTTGAGGGGTTTTATGTGCCACCGCAGCGCTTCGAAGAGTTTGCTCGGGCGCTCATGCCGCTTGCTCGGGCGTTGCAGTTGCCGCTACCTCTCGCTGGCTACCCTAGCTTGAATCTCTACGGCGTCTATCCGCGTCTCTCGCTGCGCAAAGTGAGTGATAAGCAGAAGATCTTTAAGCTCTACGACGAGCTCACTAAGCTGCTTGCGCTCTATGATGGCCATTTGGTGATGAGCGGTGGTGAGGGTCGGCTCAAAACTCGTTTTGTGCGCGCCACGCAAAATCCAGACCTTACAGCTCTCTACCAGCAAATCAAACAGCTCTTCGACCCTCACGGTATTCTTAATCCTGGGACAAAAACCACCCTGCAAGCCCGCACCATTACCGCAATGCTGCGCAATGAATATACAGTGGACTGGCGATAAAGCTTTGCGGAGGGAAGCATGCTTGCTATTTGTCGCAATTGATTTCTTTGTCATGCCTCAATAAAATAGAGGAAGAAAGAGGTTAATGAACATGAGTGTCGATCAACGCATAATATCCCGTAACCCTGCCACCAACGAACCAATCTGGTCTGGAAACCTTGCGGATGACGCTACAATCGTGCAGGCTGTTTCTGTCGCAACGCGTGCACAGCACACATGGGAGGCAACGCCGCTTGATGCACGCAAAGATATTATCCGTGCCTTTGCCGACCAAGTGACGACACATAGCGAAGATGCTGCACGGATTATTTCGCAGGATAATGGCAAGCCACTCTGGGAAGCGCGCACCGAAGTCAAATCACTTGGTAATAAAGTACAGGCAGTCTTCGACGCCTATGATCAACGGGCTCAGACAGTGACGAAACAAGTCAATGGACGCCAGTCGGTGACGCGTTATCGGCCTCATGGTGTTATGGCAGTGCTGGGGCCATACAACTTCCCAATGAGCATGCCAAATAGCCATGTCATGCCTGCTCTTCTTGCTGGCAATACCGTTATTTTCAAACCAAGTGAAAAAGTGCCATATGCCGGTGAGTACTACGCGCAACTCTGGCAGCAGGCTGGACTGCCAGATGGGGTGCTTCAGGTTATTCATGGCGATGGCGATGTAGCGCAAAAGCTCATTGCACACCCTCAGGTAAATGGCGTCCTTTTCATCGGTAGTCGAGCGGCTGGCCTATCGATCGAAAAGCAGCTTGCTGGTGCACCAGACAAGATCTGCGCCCTCGAAATGGGTGGCAATAGCCCACTTGTCATCTGGGACTATGATGATGTACGCCTCGCGGTGCACATTGCGGTGCAGTCTGGCTATATTTCAAGCGGCCAACGCTGCTCATCGGCGCGGCGGCTTATCGTCAATAGAGCGATTGCAGACGAATTTATTCCTGCACTTCGGCAAGCGGTTGCGAGTATTGTCGTTGGCGATCAGTTTGATACTAGTCCAACGCCTTTCATGGGTCCGTTGGTTGACTATGGGGCGGTTCGTCATTTCTTTGATAAGTACCATGCTGCTGTCTCAGCTGGCGCACATGTTCTCGTTCCTGCTGAACCAATCCCGACGCTTGGTGACAACTTTGTCAGTCCTGGGTTAATCGACGTTACTGGCGTGACGTTGCCAGATGAAGAAATCTTCGGACCACTCCTTCAAGTGTCAACAGTACAAACATTTGCCGAGGCAATCACCCAAGCAAACGCCACGCAGTTTGGGCTTGCTGCTGGCATCGTCACTCGTGAGCGTGCGCAGTACGAAACATTTTATAACCAGACGAAGGCAGGAATCATCAACTGGAACCAGCCGCTAACTGGCGCAACGACTGCGGCACCATTTGGTGGGGCGAAGGCCAGTGGTAACTATCGATCGGCCGGCTTCCTGTCAGTTGACTACTGTTCATACCCGTGTGCATCAATCGAAGATGAAACGCCAGTCGTGCCAGCAATACTGCCGGCTGGGGTGGTGTATTAAATAACTAAAGTGAGTTGACATAGATAGTAAATGGTGTATGATAGTGCCATGAAACAATCCTACTCTGTAGCGCAATTGCGAAGTGTCCTGCTCTATCTATCAATTGGATTACTAACATTGTGCGCACTTCTCGGGATTCTTGCAGTATTATCGCAAGAAGTTGATTGGCGAATCCTACTCACGACGTTCTGTGCTGCAATCGCATCATTAATTGCTATGAGCAACATATCGCGACTTACGGATAACCGAATAGTTATAAAAATTCTATCCATTATGTCGATCATCCTCAATGTTCAGTGGTTTACTGGTATGTTTGTTATCCAGTGGAATCTCTATCGGTTCCTTAGTTTTTGTCGTCCCTCTGTCAGTACGGGGAGTCGATATAATAGACATTATAGCGACTATAGCAGCTATGACTACGAAGGTCATGTTCAGACACAAATATGCAGCGACTTCCTCTCGATTACGACGAAGCTTACGCTCACAGCATTAATTATTGCACTGCTCATTACACTTAGCGTAAAGACCTTGTCATACGCCAACAAAAACTCTTTCATCATAGGAATGAAAATGATGACGGTTACTTGCGCCAGTCTTTTAAGTATGGCATGTTTGAGTATGGTATGGTTTAATGTGCGAGATACGTCAAGTACGCTACGTTTTTTGATAGTTTTTGGTATACTCACTGTATTTGGTTTAATAGTAACGCCTATTTTGGTACATCTAGATAAGGTACAGCGCTACCTCCAACCTGCGCAACCAAATACACTAGTACAGAATGAGCAGCAGCTTCGGCACGAGATTGAACGCCAGGTGCGGGCACAAATTGCTGCTGAGCAGCAAGCAGCAAAAGCGGAGGAACAAGCTCAAGTACCTCCCACAGCTTCGAATGAAGATGGTGCAATGCATGATGTGTAGCCTGATTGATGAGTTAACAATGGGTGATTATGCTCCCGATAATGATGGGTGGCGCTGAATGTAAGAGGTGATGGGTGTTGCAGATCGACAGATAATCAATAATTTGAGTGACAGGGTTGCCTATGCATGCCATTAGAGTTCAATGAATGATTAGAGTATTTCCAATTTAGTGATACTCAAAAACACGACACAGCAATTAGCCATTTAATATAATAGAAAAGAGGGGGGAGTACATATGCCTCGCAGGCGAGGAGCTATCATTACAATAGGCGATGAGGTGCTCAATGGAAGTACGCTCGATACTAATTCTCACTGGCTTTGTACACAAATTGCTGGTCGTGGTGCGCTGGTTACGACGGTAGTTACGGTACACGATGACCCAGTTGCAATAAAAGACGCGTTGGCATATTGCATACGTACGGGGCCAGACTTGATTTTTACCATCGGAGGTCTTGGCCCGACGATTGATGACCGAACTGTAGAGTCAGTTGCTCGTGCCCTCGAGTTGCCGCTCGAGATTAATCAAACAGCAATCGAGTATGTCCAGAAACGATATTGTGACCTGGAGTCACAAGGAATAGTTGATCGTGATGTGTCTGCATCAGCAAGGAATGCTCGCAAAAAGATGGCTTTGCTGCCCACCGGGGCAGTGCCAATCTATAATCCGGTTGGCGCTGCACCAGCGGTTGTTATTGATGTAGATGATACAATGTCTGTTCTGTGTCTTCCTGGTGTTCCTACAGAGGTTCGCGCGATAGTCAGTGAGTACGCATCTGATATTTTGAAGCGCCGCCTTGGTAGCGGATTTTTAAGAACGATGACGATCATGGCGAGCACAAATGATGAGTCGGTCCTTGCAGAAGCATCTGCTGTGCTGACCCGTGAATTCGTGGACGTGTATGTGAAAACTCGTCCGATTCATCAAGAAGGTGGAAAGATTGGTGTGACACTCACGGCGTCCGGAAACAACCACGCAAAAATTGGTGTTCTGTTAGATACAGCGTTTCGGAGACTGACAGTTCTTCTTGAGGGGTACGGTGTCAGTATTGTTAGGTGCCGTGTTGATAATGCAGATTGACGGCAACTCAATAATTCCCTATGATCAGACCATGCAAACAATTCGCCATAAATACCTGACCGTTGTTCTCCTATCTCTTGCATTAGCGATACTATCGCTTGTCAGTAATATCTACTTTCCTCAAGAAATGGAAGGGCAGTGGCAATTATACTCTTGTATCCGCAAGATATTTAGTAAGTTATTTAATGCAGGTGTCGTCTGGGCGGCGTTGCCATTCTTGGCAGGGCGGAGATCTCAAGGCTTGGTAAAAGCGGCGATCAGTGGCGCTGCTATTGCAGAACTCACACTACTACTCCATTACGGCGTTGGCTATCTTATTGGGGTGTATGACTCCTCGATATTTATGGCGAATTCATTTTGGTTTATTGCTGCTCTTGTGCTATGTGCACCACTAGGAGTATGTGGCTGGATTGCAGCTTTGCCAAAAAAGTCATCGCGTATATTCTGGTTTATCCTGCCGATAGGGGCAATTCTCGAGCCCATTGTAACTCGAAAACTAATACCATACTCGATAGTACGGCCATGGCCTGAAGTATATTCAGATTACATTAGCGGTGCAATGCTGTTGCTTGTTGGCGTTGTTGGTATAATTCTTGTGAGATCAAAGCAGGAAAGTAATGATCAAAGATAAAGGCTAGAGCATTTATGGCTGTTTTATGTTTCCTGATGGGGGATATATGCAGCCAGGTGATGGTACAGTTGGATCAACAAAAACGGAGTAGGCGCTCACAACCCTCTTTTTAGGTTGAATGGCTTTCCTAAATTCCCCATAAAATGATGAGAGCCTATCTACTGTCTTGTGACCAAGAACTTTATCTATTGCAAGACGCCCAATACTTTTGGGCGTTGACTGGTCGTCTGGCCGAGCTTCTACGTCGCTTTTTTTGGAAGTATTCCAAGGCAGTAGGTCATTTTCGGGTTGCTTTGGCACATCCTGGGGGGTAGAGCTTCACACATAGTTATATTTAATCACAGCTAACCTAGTAACGCAATGCAGTTAAGAGGTTAGTCGTTGTGGATTGATGGCTCATCAAAAAATAACCTACATACCTTCTGTAAATAAAGTAACTTATCTATCAAGAAGTACTACTAAATGCATTGTTATATTTCGGACAACCGATACAAAAAAGCACCAGTCTTCTGATTTATACACACTACATCGAGACTTCCAACACCTCTCCGAGAGCGTGCTATGCAGCGGGCATCAGGCGCAATAGCTTGAAGAAAAAGATCGCGAGCAGTTGGCTGCCCAAACGTTGGGAGATGAAGAAAGTTACCACCAACGGCATTGTCTACAGCATAAGCACGCGTCAGACCGGCATGATCAGACTGGTCTTCTGGTGATTCCCAACGGCTACAGCCGCGTGGGCAGTCTCGAAACACCCGCTCCGGCAAGGATATTGTTCCTTGACTAGACGTGGGGCGGATGCGCCCAATTACTGTCCCATCGAGGTCGTCATGAAGGCCTAAATAATGCACTGTATTGCCTGAGTCGTAGGTGATATCGACACGCTGCGTCACCTCCTCCGTCACGATACGCGCAAAAGTACCTCGAGCGCTCCACGGGCCATAATTGAGAAATAGTGTTAAGCACACAATGACGACTAGAGTAAAGGTGAGACGTTTGTGGCGATGAAGGAAACAGTCCGACATGTATCACGTCTAATTATATCACATAACTATAGTGAAGGCGATAATAAATCAGCTCCCACAGTCATATATAGAGTGCACTTATCTACTAGATACATTGAGTATACTATCGCGAACTTTTAAGGCAAACAACCTTCTGAGTAGACATTGAACTCTGCTGCCTTGCCGAATCGAGCATCGGCATACTGCAAAAAGTATGCGGTAGCCTCACCGAAATCGTAGTAATCATATACAAGGAAACACTTCTCTTCTGTGCGGAATACAGTGAATTCGCCAAGCGCTAATATCATGTTCAGATCCATATAATGGTAACTCTCGTATTGGGCGTACTTGCCGACAGGGATGGTAAAAGCGAACTTTCGGAAGTCTGGCTGTTCACTGAAAAAACCC
>CALBWN010000011.1 GCA_937974295.1 uncultured Candidatus Saccharibacteria bacterium | reverse complement strand
ACCACCACTTACTCCATCATACCATGTGTAGGCATATAAATAATACTACCAGCGCTGTGACTGGCAGTATTATAGCAAGAGTTAGCTCTTTACTAATCGAGCTTGTGCTCAACCTTGATGCCGGGCCCCATCGTCGTTGCAGCTGCGATGGATTTGACATACACACCCTTGAGCGAGCTTGGCTTTTGAGCTTGCAGGCTAGTGAAGAAGGCATCGGCGTTGGCGCGGAGCTTCTCTGTGCCAAAGCTCACCTTGCCGATGCTGAGGTGAATCGCTGCTTGCTTGTCTACGCGGTATTCTACCTTACCAGCTTTTGCTTCGGTGACGGCAGTTGCAATATCGGTCGTCACGGTGCCACTCTTTGGGTTAGGCATCAGACCCTTTGGTCCAAGCAGACGGGCGTATTTACCAAGCTTTGGCATGTACTGCGGAGTAGCGATCAAGACGTCGAAGTCTGGCGTGCCTTTATCAAGCAGCTTGATAATCGCTTCTTCGCCAGCAATGTCTGCCCCAGCTTTGGTAGCAGTTGCAATCTCAGCTTCTGGTGCAAAGACAGCAACGCGAACAGTCTTACCTGTGCCGTGCGGCAGGACGACTGTCGAGCGGATGTTTTGATCGGCCTGGCGTGGATCAACACCAAGGCGAACGTGCAGCTCAACACTCGCATCAAATTTAGCGGGGTTGGTCTCGGTCGCTAGCTTCAGTGCTTCGTCTAGCGAGTACACCTTGTCTTTTTCAACCTTCTCAGCCAGTTTGCGATAGGCCTTGCCGCGGCGCTCAATCAGTGGGCGAACCTTTGGTGCAGGGCCTTTTTTGATCGCTGCATCGACATCACCCTGAGGGGTTGTGTCGCCAGCTTCTTTGCGGGCTTCTTTCTCGGCCTTCGCTTCAGCCTCGTCGAGGGCCTTTTGGCTACGCTTACCAGCCTTTGCCACGGTGGCTTCGCGCTGGGCAATGACATCCTTATCGTTTGCGGCAGCGATGGCTGCCTCAATCTCTGCAATAGTGTTTTTTTCTGAAACATCGAGTTTCAGCTCTGCTGCTTTTTCAAGCAGATCGGCTTTTTTTGCCATAGTATCCTTTCTGTGGTGCAAGCGGCTTGGGTGCCTCCCACGTTTACTGATTAACCTTTCTAGTATAGCACATATGGCCCCGCAGCATGAGATAATACACTTGTGTAATATGAGATAACGGAGCAGTTATTTTGAGCACGCACTGCCAGTTGTGCTATAATGAGAGACGTTGTCGGGGTGTGGCGCAGCTGGTAGCGCGTACGGCTGGGGGCCGTGAGGTCGCAAGTTCAAGTCTTGTCACCCCGACCATTGAGTCAACACTCAAACCCACGTCATGGAAGCCCCATGACGTGGGTTTTTGCTTGTTTTTGCTGGGTTTTGGGGCAGGAAGGCCATCATCTGGCAGACCGTGCAAGCCTGGC
>CALBWN010000010.1 GCA_937974295.1 uncultured Candidatus Saccharibacteria bacterium | reverse complement strand
AAGTTATCTAGGTAATTAGTAGAGCAAATACTCGGTATCCCAAGTTTTACTCCCCACTCTCTCCACTCTGATACTCGCTCAGTGTCACGCGCACGACGCGCTCTTTGCCGTCACGGAGGATAGTGAGGGCAACGACATCGCCGGGCTGGTATTCGCCGATTAGGCTTGAGACGTCGCCTTGCTTGCCCACAACGAGGCTATTAATCTTGGTAATCACATCCTTCTCGCGGAGGCCAGCTTTGTCGGCTGGGCTGCCTGCAACAATCGCGCTTTTGTCGCCGCTCGTCATCACATACGCGCCTTCCTTGGCCGAAGCACCGACCTGTTTGGCAACATCCGGCGTGAGCATCACGTAGCGCGCCCCAAGATAGGCACGGCGCACGCCTTTGCCCGCCAAGACCGACTTAAGCGTCCCCTTCATCGCATTGACGGGGATAGCAAAGCTAATCCCCTGGGCATTGGTGGCCACCGCTACATTGATGCCGATCACCTGCCCCGAGCGGTTGAGCAATGGCCCACCAGAATTGCCAGAATTCACGGCGGCGTCAGTCTGGATAAGGTCGGTCAGGCTCTCCGTTCGCTGGGTGCTATTGCCCGAGGTAGACGCCGTCACGGGTCGCCCTTTGCCAGAGATGATGCCGCTGGTGACGGTGTTTTGGTAGCGGCCTAGTGCGTTGCCAATCGCCACGACCGACTGCCCCACCCGCACTGTTGCTGAGTCACCCAGTGACAGTGGTGTGAGCACGGTATTACCCACCTCGAGCTTGAGGTAGGCAATGTCATTGAGCGGATCCTCGCCCACTATCCGGACGTCGTCATAGCGCGTGCCGTCCGAGGCAATGACACGGATAGAACTTGCCTTAGACACAACATGTTTGTTTGTGACGATGTAGCCATCTTTGCTGACAATAATGCCCGTACCTGCCGCCGCTGACTGGCGAGTGGTCGTGCGGAGCGATGATGATTCTTCGATATTAGTGATGATAGACACGACGCTCTTTGATGCTTTGTCGGCGACATTAGCTACTGCAGATTCATCGGCGGTGGGAGCGAGGTTACCATCGGTGCTAACCTGGTCGCGCTCAGTGACGGTCGCATTGCGATCAATCGCCCGCAAATACACCCACATTGCCATTGCCACAACGAAGACAAGGGCAAGTGCACCCGCTGCAATAATAGACATGATTTTTGATTGACGCATGGCACGCGCCGCCCGCTGGTCTTGCGCTGTCATCTGCGGTTGTTGATTCATAACCTCTTTTCCCCTTACCCTTTTCTCATTTGCCTCGGCTATGCAAGGCCAGTAGCGCTGAGGCTGTTAAACAACAGCAAAAGCGTCAGCACAAGCCCAACCGCCAGTGTCGATGGCAAGACAATATCTGCCCCGCGCACCACACCATGCTGATAGTAGCTATTATAGGCACGCTCACACACAAAGCCAAAGAGCACCAAAAAGAGCGGCAACTGTGCAAGCTTGATCGCCCCTAGGCCAGAGATGGTATAAGCAAACATCCAGTGGTAGCTCACCCAGCCAAGCTCCGCAAAGACTGTCGCAGTAATCAGCGCATAAGTGCGCGTGAGTGGCTCCTCATAGCTACCGAGAATATGCCGTGCAGCACAGTACCCCAGCACCCACAGCGGTAGCACCACCAGGGCAGCATCCCACCGGTAGGAGCTCATGGCAAGAGCCGTCGCCCCAAGAAAAACGCCAACGCCCGCCTGAATAGCCACCGAGCGGCGATCCGATCGTGGCTTGAGCACCACTAGCCACAGTGCATGCAGCACCGCCAAGACAACCTGCAGCCAGATCACTCCACTGGCAGCATACATCAGCATCACGACGCTAATGCCTACCGTGAGGTCGATCATATTTGCCACAATATTGGCAAGCCAAAAGCGTGGCCGCACCGCGAGCGCGCGCCACTTACTGGCAATCACCAGTGCCAACGCCAGCCAAGGCGACTGCACCTCTAGGACGATCAGAAACAGTAGCGTTGCGAGGCCAAGATTGAGCGCCACATAAACGACCTCACTGACCCGAGACTGACGATGTGTACCATGCAAAAAATCCATTGCCTTTTATTATACCATTTTGGGCGAAAAAATAAGAGCCTAGGGCGAGATAATTCTGCTAGCTGTGATGGTTTCGTAGGTTGCTTTGCTGCGCCTAAGTTACAGAACCTCACGATAAGATCGTATGCTGCTTCTCTCGCATTTCCTCCGGTGGAGCGTGAAATTGATTGTAATAAATGCGCTTTTTTAGATAAGTGTAAGAGAGTTGATGCCCGAGGAGCGCTAGCTCTTGTTGCAATTTACCAGAAGGAAGATGAAACAAATACTGAGAAAGAAGAATTATAAGATTCAGGCAGTATTTGCTTTGTTTGACTCAACCATACTATACGTTCTATACTTACTATATATGACAACCAAACTCCATTTTCGCAACACCAAGCAACACTGGGTGGCAGCCGCCATCCTCGCACCTCTCCTTGTTATCACTGTACCTGTGACTGCCTTTGCTTTGACCGGCTACATTAGCAGCGAGATACCACTGCACTTCCCATCGGGTTCGTACAAAGAGGTGTTGAATGTACGGCAAGTGACCGATCGCAAGCTATTCGATGCAGCTGCTCAGTGCTTTGCTGGCCGCGGGTTGCCACATCGCATCATAAAGAATTCATCGATCCAAGTCCAGGAATCACTCTTCCGTACCAGCATTGAGCGATGCTGGAATGAACTCAATAACGCAAAGCTCTCCACTCAGGACCCTGAGTGGATGAAGACGCAACAATATTGGTATCGTGGGCGATAAGACGATGGGTATTTTCGTATCTCGCAGCTTAGCCACACAACTCGTCGTAGGTAAAGCTAAGGCTGGGCAATGTAAAACCGTGCAAACACTACCATATTTTGGCAATAGCAATGATGCTATACAATCGGCAAATCACCGTTCTTGTACTTCACAGATGGAAATAACCCCCTTCTCGCTACCTTATTCGACGAAGGAAAGGGTTATTATAATGATCTACTTTGGTTCAAAGGTTAAAAGTTAATACTCCGCACAACCTTGTAACTATACACCGAACACAGAAGCTTATCGGCTTATTAAACTACACTCACTAATCGCTAATTGCCGACGAAGTACCCGTCGTGGACTGGCCAACCACGACAACGAACTGCGTGTGGCTGCCAGTAGTCACTGGTGGTGTGCCAGTAGTAGCCTGAGCATGATAGATCGACTCTAGCTTAGCCTTGGTGTGTGGCGCGCTAGCTCTCCCAGCCACTTGGTAGATCTTGTTACTCCCTGCGCTACCGCTGCTTGGAGCGTTATCAATGCTATCGATGACCATGCCAAGCTTCTCTAGCTTGTCTGCCTCGCGCTTGGCCACCCCTGATGCACCTGATGCATTGAGGACGACAACATGGGCTGACTCTTTGGATACCTCTGTGGCATTGAGCGTCTTGTTGATGTACGCTTGGATCTGGCTATAATCGTATGTGCCAGCTGCGGGTACGACCGAGCTAATACCACCAACCGTCTGCGCCACCACTAGGTCACCAACGGTTGTGTTTAGTAGGCTCACACTCTTAATAGCATCACTCTTAATATTTTGCCCCAGCGACATAAGTGTACGGATCTCACTTGTCTCAAAGTTGGTACGGAGGTTCTTGCCCAGTGCGTCGATGATCCCCGTCACCGCACCAAAGTTCGTCAGGGTGCCGGCACTCGTTGCCTTTTCTTTGATAGCCACGAGCACCTTTTGTTGGTTCTTCTCGCGGTCGAAGTTAGACTGCTCGAAGCCATACGATATACCCGAGGCACCGCGTGCCTGCGCTAAGTAGAGTGCATGCTCAGCATCGAGATTGACCGGCCCATTGGGATAGTCGATGAAGTGGCCATTCGGCGGGCAATTCTTAACCATCGTGGCATGGCTCGCGCGAGGGTTTCCACCCCGACATTTCCAGTCAAAGTTACCATCCATCTGGCCACGGGGGTCACGGCTCTCAATTGTTACTTTGATGCCACCCAGTGCCGAGACCAGGTCGCGCAATACGGTGTAGTTCACATGCACACTGTATTGCAAGTCCAGCCCCACGATATTGCCAAAGAACTTGCGCGAAGCGGCTTGGCGCTCATCCTCTGCATCGGTGCTCGACCAATCGCTATTAACACAGTTGAAGTACTCATTAATCTTACCTGCATTGCCTGAGTTACACGACCGATGATATTTAACGTAAAGGTCGCGCGGGATGCTAATCATATAGGCATCCTTCTTGCTCTGGCTAATGCTCAAGATCATGATAGAGTCAGTCAGATACGAGCCCTCGTGGCCTGGGTCATCCTCCGATGTACCAAGCAAGAGGATATTACTCCGGCCATTGCTATCTGCCTTGAGCTCCTTTTGCTGAATCAAGCCAAAGATATCACCCTTAAAGATATGTGAGCTCGCCATAAAGGCCCGCCACAGCAGCATCGCACCAAAGCCCACACCAATGATGACGAGAGCGATGATAACACGCTTGATCCACTTGCGCCGCGTCGATTGCGGCTTCTTGCGGCCTTTGCGGCCTCGCGTGCCACTGCCCTGCTCGAGGTCAGCAAATATATTGTCGCTTGGATTGATATCAAAGTCGGTTAGGCTACTGCTGGGGTTATTGGTGCTAATAGACGCACTGCGGCGTGGTGTATAATTCCTTGGCTGTTCCGCTGCGGCCAGGCTGCGGCCAGAGCCAGCCGTACCCGTCATCGAGCGACCCATCCGCGGCATCGAACCGTCGGCACGCCGAAGCGAGCGGGGGCGCCTATCCACCGCCCCGCTACTCTGCGACCGAAAACCATCTATCGAATTGCGACCCGCCATAAACTCTCTCTACTATACTGGATCTGCCCCAAAAAATAAATACGAAACCGCGCCCAAACTTGCACTTTGCAAGCCAAAAATGCCGCGAGAGACTGTGGTCGTATGGAGTATAAGCACATATTTGCACAATGCAGCACTATTTTGCATACGGACATCACGATACAGCCCGGACCTCAACAATATTTTCATAATTTTATACCGCAACATATCCCATAAGAGCCGCTGGAATGTTACTTAAATAATTACACTTATCTTTATAACCTGAGGAGATAACCGATGCACTACAGACTAACGATTTATGTTATAATTATGTCCATGAGCGAACAAGTTAAACAAACGATAGCACTTTACAGTTATATTGACAAATCTCCTTACTTGTCTCAATTACAAGCCGAAGAAGCGAGAGAATACGCCAGAGTCGGCGAGTGGGCAATTTCACTAGAGCACATATGTCTCTGCGTTGCCTATAACTTATCTAAACAAAACAAACACTTGTCAAAAACAGAAATTAAAACACTTGAAACCTTAGTCACCATTGTAGAAGAAGAGGAGGAGGGGGAGGCGTTTCATCGCGACTACTTTAAGGTCGTAGTAGATCGCTAACTATCAACGCAAACACCAATCCGACTGAGGCAATCACTCATATAATGTAATTAACTGACGTAAATATGCACTTCTATTGTATGACGAAAGTGTGAATAGAATGTCTGCCCTTCAACAGACAAGAGTTATTGATTACTACCAAGAATTCGGCTTCAAACGGAAAGAATCGACAGATCAACTACGCCAAG
>CALBWN010000009.1 GCA_937974295.1 uncultured Candidatus Saccharibacteria bacterium | reverse complement strand
TAGGCCTTGTGCTTGAACAAGATGATGAGGAAAGTAATCAATCCACTACAGTAGGATTTTTTACAAAGGTAGTCGCTACTATGCTTGTCCTCTACGGCATAGCAAATGCAGTGCTATATCCAGTGTCGTCTAGTAACAAGACGACGCGCACATCTGCTACTATTGCACAGGTCACCTCCCACTATGGGCTCAAGCCGGATACTCAATATCCGCTTAAGTTAGGCCAGCGCTTTGCTGGTGCATCTGGAAGTATGACGGTGAATGGGAACTTCTTCTTCGTTCACGGCAGTGGTTCCTGGGCGCCAGCTACCGCTATTTCTGTTGGCTTTGCGTCGCAAGGCAAGAGCTATATCTTAGAGATTCCAACATCGAAGATAACGTTTGTTCAATCAAACGAAGCAAAGTCTTCTGTTAGCATCCATATCGACTCAGATATTAATGCGGGCCACAATTACGTCGTCAGAGAGGACTATGGCTCGTGCCATGCGCGTGTTAGCTTCGGCTGGTGGTATTGCCACCGGACGCTCGAGAAGTCTTCTATCAGCACTACAGATAATGCAAGCCTACCTGAAGTTATTCAGGGAGCCTTTACAGATGGCCATGCTCGCGCTACCATAACTCTTTCTCCTGAGCAGTATAATCTGCTCTTAACGGGCGGAAACTCCGCTCCGTCATCAACCTCGCGTTGAGCCTCGCAGTATGCGCTCCGCTAGGTCGGTGGCGGAGCGCATACATTGCAATTATTCCTCCCCTCCGCCCGCAATTAGTGATATAATACTTCATGATGGAAGCAAGTTTTTTGACCCGCCACCCCAGGCTCAAGGATATCGGTGGCTTTGTAATTTTTGTGGTGTGCGTCATCGTTGGCACACTCCTTATCAACACCTTTGTATTTCGTAGCTTTAGCGTGACTGGCCCAAGCATGGAGCAGACGCTCTACACCGGCGACCGGCTGATTGTTAATCGCCTGCCCGTCACGATGGCGCATTTGCAAAACAACTCATACACACCCAAGCGGGGACAAATTATCGTCTTCAAGAACCCACTCTACAGTCCAGGCAGCGAGGATATGAACCTCGTTAAGCGCGTCATTGCCTTTGCGGGCGAGCGTGTCACCGTCAAGGATGGGACGCTGACTGTCTATAACAAAGAACACCCGCAGGGCTTCCGCCCAGACGACAGCTGGGATGGCCCTGGCTCTCCCACCAGTGGCGACACAGAGGTGACAGTGCCCGAAGGATCGGTTTTTGTAGCGGGTGATCACCGTCAAGGCAGCTACTCGCTCGACTCACGCAATGGCCTCGGCACCGTGCCACTCTATGATGTGATTGGCCCCGTTAGCCTGCGCCTCTGGCCACTGACGAAGGTTCAGGGGTTCCAGGTATAATATTACTAACTCATCTTGTTGCCTTTACTCTTGTATAGGAAATGGTTAGTTTAGTATTTAGATTTCCTCTTGTTCTTCGTTTGGTTTGAGCCCCATCATAGCCTAGCCAGCCACAAACTGAAACTGACTATTATCTCCAGACCTTTTCGTTCAGGATATGAATATTCTAGATATACATTCACTATTACAGAGAACTTGTATTGCATTCATCAGCAGTCTTTGACCACAATAAATAAACCTTCTACTCTAGGAAGGTTTATTGTATATTACACTTTATTTCGCTACTTCTCATCCTGCGTATGCTCAAGCAGGCCAATAATCCGCTCGAAGTCGTCGTCGCTGGTGAAGCGGATAACGATCTGCCCTGCCCCGCGGCGATTACCGCGGATCTGGACTGGCGCACTCAGCTGCTGCTCAAAGCGCTGGCTAGCAGCCGTATACTGCGGTGGCGGTGCTGGGCGCTGCGCCTTGGCGGTCTTTTGAGCAGAGTCACTTGCCTCGGTACGCTTAAGAATGGCCAGGTACTGCTCGATCCGCCGCGCGCTCCACTCTTCCTGAATAATCTTGGGTAGAATATCCGCAATCTGCGCTTCATCCAAGCTAATCAGCGGCCGGACTTGCCCCTCGCTCAGCTTGCCATCGACTACTGCTTGGCGCACTACCTCAGGCAAGCGCAAGAGACGCAGCGTATTACTCACCGCACTGGGCGACTTACCACCAACGCGCTGGCCGATTTGCTCGAGCGTGAGGTTGAATTGATCGCGCAGCTTGAGATAGGCTGTGGCGGTCTCGATAGCATTGAGGTTTTGGCGTTGGATGTTTTCGATAAGCGAGAGTTCGAGCTTGTGCTGATCAGACAGCGTACGCACCAGCGCTGGAATCTTCTCCAGCCCCGCCTTGGTAGCAGCTCGGTAGCGCCGCTCACCAGCCACAATGACATAGTTGCCTTTGTTATCAGGGGTGACAACGATAGGCTGCAACACACCGTGAACACGGATGGACTCAGCGAGCTCATCAAGCAGCGCTTCGTCAAACACCCGGCGTGGCTGGGTGGGGTCAGGCATGATTTCTGCAAGTTTAATCTGGCGCAGATCGCTAATCCGGTCGTCTTGGTCGGCAGTTGGGTCGAACGATTCGTCTAGTAGCTCCGCCGGAATCAGCGAATCAAACCCCCGCCCTAAGCCTCGTTTTGCCATTTATACCCCCGTTCGTTCGATTATTTCTTTTGTCACGGCTTTGTATGCCCGTGCACCCCGGCTAAAGCGATCATATGCCCCAATCGGCGCACCATGGCTCGGTGCCTCGGCCAGGCGGACATTGCGCGGGATAGACTCCGCAAACACCTTCGCTGGAAAATGCTTCGCAATCTCAGCCAAGACCTGGCTCGAGAGCGATGTGCGACCATCTACCATGGTGGGCAGCACCCCAATAAGATCAAGTGTTGGATTCATATTTTTGCGCACCAGCTTCATTGTCTCGAGCAGCTGCCCGAGTCCTTCCAACGCATAGAATTCCGCCTGGACTGGCAATAGCACATAGCGTGCTGCAATCAGCCCATTGACAGTGAGGAGACTGAGGCTTGGTGGGCTGTCGATAATAATATAGTCGTAGCCAGTTAGTTCATCAATCGCCCCTTTGAGACGGCTAAAACGGTGCTGCGCCTTGGCCAGTTCTACTTCGGCATTAGCCAGCTGCGGCAGGGCGGGTGCGATGAAAAGATTCTTGTGCTCGGTAGGCTGGATGATATCAGCAAGCTTTTTCTCGCTCTTGACGACCTCTGTCATGGTAGCGTCGAGCAGCTGCTTATCAATGCCAAGGCCGCTCGTGGCATTGCCCTGCGGGTCGAAATCGACGACGAGGGTTTTCTTGCCAGCCTTTGCCAGATAGTAGGCAACATTAATCGCCGTTGTCGTTTTACCAACACCACCTTTTTGATTTGTTACACAAATTACTGCCGTCATGTCCCGTATTTCCGTTTATCCTCTCCATTATAGCATAACCCACATTGGTTAGTGAGGCGAGGTAGCGGAGTTATGCACAGGAAAAATGAGGCTTTTTGTATGGCTACCTCTGTCGTGCTTTACTCTTGTTGCTCGAGACTTAGCTTACACTGCTTCACTCCGCTGCACTCGAGGATTCTCTCATGTCTAAATGTTGTACCTTCGGCCGCCTCGACGAAAATGCTCGCTACACCCCTATAGGGTAGATAATCAATAGATACCGAAGAGAAATTTACATTTACATTTACCTATCTAACGCAAAGCAAAGAAGGTTGGGTCATCAAGCTCATCGTGCGTGTGCTCTGAGGTTGCACTATCAGGCTGCTTAGCCAGGGGCACCGGACCGTCTGACTGAGGCTGCACAGTATGCGGTTGGTGGTGCAAGAGCTGAGCTGGAATCGTGGTGCGCGGCTTGGCATGCTGAATGGAAAGAAGTGATGGATCGCGTGGCGCGGCTGACTTAGACGCGGTGCTTGCTGGTTTTTTGTTTGGTGAAGGAGTGGTTGATTTGGCAGCTTTGCTGGGAGTAGCGGGTTTTTTCGCCTGCTTATCTGGCTTGGTGCTTGATGGTTCCGCGGCCGATTGTTCATCACGCGTTTCGCCATTCGCTGGCTTGCGTCGGCGGCGTCGGCGGCGCTTGGCTGCGCCTTCGCCTGTGACGGTGGCTGACGATCCTGCTGAAGTCCCCGCCTGACCTGTCAACGTTACACTCACCCCTGTACTGCCCGGATGGATCCGCTCATTAATGGTATCCTCCACCGTTTGGCGCGACTGGCTATACAGCTTGCGGCTATGCTCAATAATGCGCGACAAATGGCTCCGCTTGGCCTCAGGCAAATTAAGCGTAGTCGCACTAAAGGCTGGTGCCTTTTCGCCATTAATCACCATGTTAATGATGAAGTTGCGGTTATGCATCTGTGTGAGATCGTTCTCCTCAAACTGCGGCTCAAATTGCTTGGCAAGAATCGGGCTGTCGTCTGGCGAGACGCGGAAGCTAATCATCGTCCCGACGTTGCCAAAGACCGCATCGCGCACCGTTGGCTCCATCTGCGAGATGTATTGATTAGCCACGGTGAGGTTGAGCCCATACTTGCGTGCCTCACTCAGGATAGTGGCAAAGCTATCAGTTGCGAAGTTTTGGAACTCATCGACATAGAGATAAAATGGCCGCCGGTCGTGAATATCGAGGATATCGCTACGACTCATCGCCGCCAGCTGGATCTTCGTAACCAAGAATGAACCAAGAATTCCCGCATTATCCTCGCCAATCAACCCCTTCGACAAATTCACTACCAAGATCTTGCCCTCGTCCATAATCTGGCGAATGTTAAATGACGAGTGCGTCTGACCAATAATATTGCGGATAATGGGATTCGCCGTAAAAGCCCCCACCTTGTTGAGTACTGGCGCGATGGCCTCCGTCTGGAACTTCTCCGACCAGCTAGCAAACTCCACATTCCAGAACTGCCGCACCACCACATCGTTGCAGTAGCTAATCGTCTCTTTGCGGAATTTTTTGTCCGTCAGCATGCGGGTGATATCGAGCATGGTAGGCTCGGGCCGATCGAGCAGCGCCAGAATGGTATAGCGCAAAATATATTCCAGCCGCGGCCCCCAACTGTCACCAAACATCCGCTTGAGCACACCAATAACCTCTGATGAGATCGTCGATTTCTGCGCTGGGTTGGTAACCTCTAGTGGATTAAAGCCAATCGGGTGCTCGACGTCTGCGGGGTTAAAATACACCACATCATCCAGCCGGGCTTCGGGGATGAATTTCATATTCTCGATGGCAAAATCGCCATGCGGGTCAATAATAGCATAGCCTTGATTATGATAAATATCACTCAAAGCAAAGAGCTCCAGCAGACCACTCTTCCCCGCTCCCGTCTGGCCGATGATATAGACGTGGCGCGAGCGATCGCTCCGCAGCATACCAAACTGGTGATTGATCCCCCGAAAGTTGGTCAGACCAAAGGCCGAGATCTTCTCGTCGTCAGCTGCATGACCAGTGAGGACAGGTAGACGGTTGGGTGGTTCGGCGGTTTTGTTGCTTGCCCAGACGATGTTGGGCGTTTCGACATTGGTGTGCGGCAAGTGAAAGACACTCGCCATCTCCTCAATATTAAGCAAAAAGCCGCGGTCAGCAAAGAGACGCAGTTTATAGCGGTTGAGGTCTTCCTTGCGGAAGCTATCGTGACTCATGGTAAAACCATTGAGGTTGGTGCTGTTATACTGTTTGAAGGTGCCAATGATTGCCTGCATGCGCAGCCGCGCATCAGTGGTGCTATCGCCAAGATATGCAACGCGAATCTTAACCTGGTAACCCAACTTAGCAGCCTTTTTTTCGGCCTCGGCGATGCGGGTTTTGTCGCGATCAGAGAGCTCCGTTACTGTCGTCATGTTGCCTTCGGGTGGTTGCCACAGCGCCATGAGGAACTGGCTAAACCACCGCGCCTTTGGGTGAAATGCTTCGCCAAAGAACCCACCGCCGCGCACGCGCTTGACCCACGCATCGGATGCTTTGTGCCAGTCATCTGCCACAGGGCGTACTAAGATCTGAATCCAAATCTCGTCATCCGTATCCTCCAACTTGGCTAATGTGCCTGTAATGCCCGCCAGCGGATCAACCTCAAAGCTCTGAAAAGTCTTGATCGGCAAAAACTCACTCTCTGCCAGCACAACCTCTGCTGTATAGACGACATTGTGCTGCTGCTCGTGCGCCGTATAGTCGGCTGTGGCGGTACGGATTTGCACCGTGGGATACTGCGAATAAATCTGACTCTCAACGAAGTTGCGTAGTGCACGCGGCGTCCAGACATAAAACTGAATCTGTCCACCGACTGACGCAATCTCAAAGCTGAGATGTTCTTGGTAGCCATCATTAATTTTGAGCTCGCGCGCATCACGCAAGATACCATGGAGGCTGGCAAACATTTGCTCAGCTGCGAGCTCAGACTTGTCATTAGCACGGGGGATTTCGAGGATAAGCAGCTCGCTCTCCACCTCGCGCAGCACATCAACCTGTCGATTGTTGCGCCACGTCAAATAACCGAGGAGGATCACCACTGGTACCCACACATACCACTGCAGAATAATCGTGAAAAACGTCGTAAAAAATACCATAATGACGCGCTTTGATTATAGCATGGGACATGTGTTTTGACAAGGTATGTACGCAATTTGTTCAATAGATTTGCTGAGACGGCGAGAATTAACTCTTTGGCTTGGTAGCTTGTATATTTCGTATCTCATAAAAAATATGCAGGATCTATAATTAGCCGGAGCCACAGAACAGTTGCTGTATCCTCTGCTCCATCAGATAAATAACAGTGCCGGCAAGGAGATACAAGTTGAGACGAAAGACGCTACTAAATTTGCACATCCTTCTTGACCGTCGTACAATTACATTATGGATGTTCATGAACTTAGACAACAACACTATGCGATGATTACCGAATTCTCACGTGGACACCACAAAGAGGCTGCTGAACTTGGAGAGAGTATTATTGCCAGTGGTAAGCTTGATGATGATCGGCTCTGGCTTGGCCGCGTCCATCGCGATATGAGTACAGCATTTAACCGCCTCGATATGCCAGCAACAGCACAAGCTCATATCGCACGAGCCTACGATCTTCATAGCCATGCTATGACCGGCCCACACTCAGAACTCCACGCCGCTCTTCGCGAGCGATCGGCCACCGCATCATACGTTGGCATCTATGCGCTGAGAGATTGGATTGGCAATAATCGCGACGAAGCGGCTGCAACGCAGGCTCTTGCAATGGCGCGCCAGGCTGAGATGGATGTGACTCAGGCCAAGCAGCTGGCCAGTCTCATCCCACTTGCTCCTGCGTTGGATCAGTACGAAATCAATATGATACCCCGCTGGAGCATGGCAGAAAGTTTGCTGGGCGATAAACATCGCGGCCTTGTCCTCGGCTCGCGAGCACTATGGCTGGCGACACAGTCCGAAACTGGCGGTGGTGAGCAACAGATGAACACAAAGGATGTATTGCGAGCTCGCACCCGTGCTGTTGCGCGTGGTATGGCTGCACTTGCCGTCAATGCGTCGAGCCGAGTCAGCTCACGTACTGCACAGAAGATTGCTTTGAAAACATTATAATCAAAGCCTCAGCCTCTTGCCTTCTCTTACAGTAGATTACTATTCCACCGCTTCAGCCGATAGAAGCGCCGAGCCCGTTATTTATATCTGTTGAGGTTCCGATCCGACGCACGTTGTTACAAATTCACCACACCCGTCTCGACCTGCTCGGCGACAAAGGCAGCGCCTAGGACGCGTTCGAGGCTAGAGATCATCTCATTTTCAACTGGTTGGCAGGTCGTCATCGTCACGTATGCCAGACCGGTCTCGGGCCAGGTACGCGCTGCGATATGCGCTTCGGGCAAGAGAAGCGCTACACCAATGCCATATGGTACATAGTCGTGGCTCACCGAGCGCACCGCCGAGAGCCCCGCTCGCCAGGCAATCTCACGCAACGCTTGCTGCACAACAATCCGGCTATTGAGGCATACTGCGCTCCCACCGGTGATTTTAAACGTCATTGTTTGCAGCCGCTCTGCTTTCATGGAGATATTTTATCATATTTGCCGGTAATTCTGGGGAGATATTCTACTCGCTAAGGAGCAAAATTGACGACTTATCCTAAGATGATATACTAGCATTATGATTGATGTACTAACGACTACTCTCACCAAACTTTGCCAACCCCTCCCTCGCATGAGCGCTGCCATGAAGCAGTGGTTTCGTGATAACCTCTGGATTATGATGCTGCTGGTTGCGATCGTCAATGCTGGGTACGGCGTATCCTTGCTCATCCAGCTGTATCAGGCCTTGACGGCAAAGGTGAGTGCTTGGCTGGTGATGGTTGCACCACACACATCTTCGTCGCTGACTGCGCGGCGGGTGTATCTCGTGATGGCATTGTTGTGCGTCATTACCCAGGCAGTTATGACTGGTATTGCGGTCCTCCCCTTGCGCGAACGGCGCAAACAGGGATGGGTGCTTGCGGTATGCAGCGCGCTGGTGATTGGCCTCTTTGCGATTATTGGCCTTATTCTCAATATATTTATGATGCCACTGGCCGTGCTGGTGTCGCTCGTGTCGCTGTTGTTTGCGCTGGCGGCGCTATATGTTGCACACGAAGTGAAGGACGAGTTTCAGCGCTCGTAGATTACACACCTGATACCTTGGCTACTAGCACTTGAGGATTTCACTCCCTCTACTTGCCTCACACTTCCCGCTCGTGCAATGGGAGAATGAATATCTCTATTAAGTCATTCATTTCGTGTGCTAAGCTAGAGAACTTGTTTGCCTGGCGATAGGCTACCACTCTTCGAATGAACAGCAAGAAAGAGGGTGAGTGGGTAATACTATAAAGCCGAGCAGTTTCAATGCAAACAACTTGAAAACCACCCCTGCCTGTGCTACAGTATCTACAGCGATGGGGTGTCGCCAAGTGGTAAGGCAACGGGTTCTGGTCCCGTCATGCGGGGGTTCGAATCCCTCCACCCCAGCCATATAGTATTTTTAGTCTGCAGTGGCAGGCTATTTTTATTACCGCTACGACCATCTGAGAGCATAAGAAAACTACAAGCTCTCTTGCGTGGTATACTCACGCCACCTATTACACACTAGTGAAGACCCCCTTTGCAATTTATCAAAAATTAGTAAGAAAAACTCACTACCTAGAAAAGATAGTTTTATGATTCAAACTAATGCAGCTTAGTCCTGTTCGTCAGCGCGATGTTCACGCGGCACTGTTGCCTCAAAAATCTCGACGATTTGCAAGGCTTTCGTATAATCCCGTAGCTCGTCATCTGTCATCTGGCTAATCTCAGAAGCCGTTACTGTATATGGATCTCTCCGTCGGAATGGTGTTTCAGGATAATCAAAATCTGTTCTACTTACTATATACTCGATCGCCTCCAGGCGCGTCATTGGTGTAGGTGTCGGCTGCTGATCATGGGTGTCAGCAATCGAGGGGGGTAGTTTCATAGTGTGTTGTCATATGTGTATGAAACCACACCACTTGCCATAAAGCAATAGCAAGAGGACAAAATGGCACCTTAACGCCGTCGACGCGAACGCACTACAGCGTGCCCTTTGCCAAAGTAGGTGCGGCCAAGCCACTTGTGCCCTTCGATAATCGCAAGTGGGACGAAGAACGCCACGATCCAGACAAAGACACCATCGCTCCACGAGATAGGCGCCACATGGAGCCACTGCTCGAGCGGCCCAAACAGCGCGACCAGCTGGAGCACAATCGACACTGCCAAGCCACTATAGAATGCTGTGCTCCACCGCCGAGCGCGCTGCCAGACGGGTTCGTAATCACTGCGGGCAGCGAGAGCGCTGGCCCACTGCATCACCACCAGCGCACAGAAGGCAATGGTGCGCGCATATCCTTCGCCGTGCGAGTAATAATACATGCTGTAGAACCCCAATGTGATAACCGCCATCACCACCGCGATGAGCCCAACCCGGCTCAGCATAAAGCGGCTGAGTAGTGGCGCCTTGGGGTGGTATGGCGACCGCCGCATCGCTTGGGGCGAGCCTGGCTCGACACCAAGTGGAATAACCATCGTTGTATCTGTCACCAAATTGACCCACAAGATTTGCACCGGCAAGAGTGGGATAGGCAAGCCCACCAGCAGCGAGCCAATCGACACCAGCACTTCACCAAGGTTCGTCGCAAGCAAATACACCACCATACGCTTAATGTTAGCGTAGATCGTCCGCCCCTCATGCACGGCACTAATGATGGAGCGGAAGTTGTTATCAAGCAGGATAATATCACCAGCATCGCGTGCTATCTGTGCCCCCGAGCCCATCGCAATGCCGACATTGGCATTGGTCAGGGCGGGGATATCATTAACACCATCGCCCGTCATGGCAGTAATATCCGTCGCATTAAGCGCTGTGAGGATGCGGTGCTTGTGCTCTGGTATGACCCGTGAGAAGACGCGCGCCCGGGCCACCACAGTAGCCAGCTCACCGTCGCTTAGTTGGTCAAGCCGCCGGCAATCATACACCTCATCGCGCCCCCGTACAAGGCCAAGTTGCCGCCCAATCTGATACGCCGTCTCGAAATGATCGCCGGTAATCATCCGCACTGTGATGCCCGCTTGGCGTGCCCGAGCAATCGACGGCCGAGCCTCTGGCCGCACACTATCTGCCACACCAACCAACCCGACAAACTGCAACCCCTGACGCGCTGGCAGCTGCTCCAGCGAATCAATCGGCGCGCGAAGTGCCGTATACGCCAAGGCAATCACTCGATGCCCCTGCCCCGTGAGCTGCTGCAAAGCCTGGAGCGTCGCGCGCTTATCTGTGCTGGAAAGCCGGGCATGGCGAATAATCGCCTCCGGTGCACCCTTTACGCACAAGCGATACTGTCCAGTGCCAACCGCCTGGAGTGTGCCACTCATCGCCAGCTTGTGCTCAAAAGGAAAGAGCGTCAAACCTGCTCGGCGCTGCGGCCGCGAGACGCGCTGCTCATTGCAATAGGCGGCAAAGGCTCGATCGAGTGGATCATACATCTTGCTTCGGCTATTAGGCAAGGTGCTACCAGCCAGTGTCTGGAGTAGTGGCTCGGTGCGATTGCCTGGTGCCCAGACGGCCTGGACAGTGAGCTTATTGCGCGTGAGGGTGCCCGTCTTGTCTGTGGCGATTGTCGTCACGACGCCAATTGTCTCAATCGCTGCCATCGTCCGCACTAGTGCCTTGCGCCGCGCCATCCTCTGCATACCAATAGCCAAAATCACCGAGATCGCCACTGGCAGCCCCTCCGGCACTGCACTAACGGCAAGCGCTATCACAAACTGCAGCGCCGCCGTGAGTTCCATACCACGCCACAGCGCCAACCCCAGCGCTACCACTGACGCCACTAGCACAACGATGATGATTTGGCTCACCAGCTTATCAATCGTCCGCTCCACTGGGCTTGCCTCGCGTGGCTGGCCCGAGAGAGCAGCCAGTTTGCCATACTCAGTTGCATTCCCAGTTGCCGTCACAATAGCAAGCGCACTGCCACCAATCACAAACGACCCCTGATACAAACAATTTCGCCGCTCATAGAGCGCCGTTGCCATCGGTAGAGTCGCGCTGTTTTTCTCGATCGGGAGCGACTCACCCGTTAGCTGCGATTCGTCCACTCGGAGCGAGCGCGCCTCGAGCACTCGCGCATCGGCCGGAATCTTATCGCCCTCTTCCACAATAATCACATCACCTGGCACCAGCTGCTCCGCATCAAGCGATTGCTCCCCTTCGTGCCGACGAACGCGCACCTGCAAGGGGGCTTTCTTTTGCAACGAGCGAATGATACGCTCGGTAGAGAGCTGCTGCGTGTAGTCGATCAACGCACTCACCACAATAATCGCTAAGATAATCAACCCATCCACCACCGCCTGGTGGAAGAAACTAATCGCCGCTGCCGCAAACAGCACCAGCATAAACACCGAGCAAAATGGCTTGATGAGCCGCCGCCACAGTGGTTCGTGCACAACGCGGATAATATTCGGGCCGTAGTGCTCCAGCCGCTCAGCCACAGCAGCGTCATCAAGCCCACGGACGCCAGACGATAGATCAGCCATCGTCTGCTGGGGAGTCTTGGCATGGTATGTCATAATAGATCTATTATAGCACACCAAGCATAAGCATTCTGGACAAATCACCACACATCAGCGTATACTAGAGCCATGACAAAAGCTCCACACACCACTGTAACCAAAACCAAACCAGCAGCCAAAAAATCATCAAAGCGCACTAGCGCATCAGCCACTCACCCCTCATCGCACCACGCCAAGCAACCCAAGACCGTCGACTACTACCCCAACCGCATGACCATCGCCGTCTCAGTGCTGGCTGGCACAGGACTCGTCTTGCTGTGCTTGATGGTGCGGATGACGGTGATTGTGGAGTAGTATCAGAGCACGGCCACAATACGTTACATTCTCCACGAGTTTTGTTTGGTGGAGCACACTATAACGAGGTAAGCAATTTACACTGTTGATATCAGCTTTAGTTACTATTACTCGAGCAAAAATAAGACAGGGCCAAACACCACCCTACCGCTACCTACAGGCCACCAATTCATCCGCAATTGTGGTATACTAAAACCATGAGAGTACGAATAGAGATAGATACTAAGACCTTTGTGCGGTTTTGGCTGGTGGTGATTGGTTTTGCCTTTGCAATCCTCGCGATTTACCTGGCGCAGACTGCCTTGATTATGATTGGCACGGCGGGGTTCCTCGCGCTGGCGCTCAATGGGCCGGTCAATGCCATCGTCGAGCGCCTACCCAACCGTAGCCGCACACTCAGCACCGCCCTCGCCTTTATCAGCATCGTAGTATTGCTTGGGGTGGTTCTTGTGCTCGTGGTACCACCTATCGTCCAGCAGACGAGCAAGTTTGTCGACGCCCTGCCGGGGATGGTTCATACGGCGGGCGAGCAGTGGCATAGCTTTGGTGCTTTTGCCGAGCAGTATCATATCCAAGCGCAGGTCGATCAAGTAGTGGAGAGTGCTCGCAGCAGTGTCGAGTCCTGGACGCGTGGCCTTAGCGGCAACCTCCTTGCCGGCATCAGCTCCGTCTTCTCTGCAGTCGGCTCAGGGTTCTTGGTGCTCGTCCTCACCTTCTTGATGCTGACGGAAGGGCCAGCCTGGGCAGAGCGCTTTTGGGGGCTCTACCGCGACCAATCTACAATGGAACGCCACCAGAAGGTCGCCCACCGCATGCATGCTGTGGTAGCAGGCTATGTGACGGGTCAGCTCACCATCTCGGGCATCGGCGCCCTCTTTGCTGGGGCGGCAGTCTTTGTGCTGAGCCTCTTTTTCTCGACTATTCCGAGCAACCTTGCGCTCGTCACCATTGCCGTTACCTTCGTCTTGGCGCTCATCCCTATGTTTGGCGCGACGATTGCTGGGGTGATGATCTCCCTCTTGCTTGCCTTTAATGCCTTGCCAGGTGGCCTCATCTTTGCGGCATTTTTCATCATCTACCAGCAGATCGAGAATAACTTCATCTCGCCTACCATTCAGTCGCGCAAAATTGATCTCACGCCACTAGTTGTCCTTGTTGCCATCACCATTGGCCTTTACATCTTCGGCATCATCGGTGGTCTCATCTCCATCCCCATCGCTGGCTGCTGCAAAGTTCTGCTAGACGACTACCTCGAGCACAACGCCCGTGCTCGCGAAGAATCCACCAAGCCACTGGCCAAGCTGGTGGAGAAGATTAAGGGCGAGGGATAAAAACCTCACAGCGAGAGCCATGCCAGTAAGAATCTTACGATACATCTACATATAAGTTAGAGAATAATAAAGATTTAAACACTCTAACTAATAAATATTTCCTGTCCAGGCCGTGGATGTGTAACCCTCTCGACATATCCATCAAAGAAAAAGGGGATATTGTCCTCATCACCATTATCAATCCGCCCCTTAGCCTTACTGCATGCACCAAGAGAAACACTATACTCTGGCTCTCCTGTCACGATTGTCGGCTCATTCCACTCAGTAATCCACGCGTAGCGTCCACCAAAGTTTCGCTTGGCAACCTCAAGGATATAACAACCTGCATCCATCGCTACCGTATCTTTTGTCTCAAGAACAAACATATGGTTCTTTGATGTAGTATCGGCAGCTTCTCGATAGAGTACATCAAGCACATCATCTACCACTGCAAGACTCTTTACTGAATAATCAAGCATACCATGAAGGTCACACCCCAACACTTTCGACATATAGTCGATGAAATACTGTGCATGCTTCTGTGTGTATGCTGCAAGCTCGCGTTGACTATCTGATTGGGTATTATTGTCTGGATTCGTTGGCATATTATTTTCCTGCTATGTAATAATCTATAATAACTCTGGTCGCCTCGACGCCATCTCAATCCCCAAATCAACCTCGAGTGGATCCTCGCCCACGTCCAGGTCATCTACCTCTTCTGCGGAGTAGTAGCGGCCATCTTCTAGCTCTTCGGGGGCACGCCATGCGTAGTAAGTTAGCGAGGCTGGCTCGCCGACCTGGAGGATGTCACGTAGAATGTCGATCGATTGCGCTGCAATTGATGTGTACTCTGAACTCTGTAACGGCAGTGAATAAGAGAAAAACTGAGGAACTTCTTCATTTTCGAGACTGCATGATACGGTGCCGTTCATTATAATATACTCGATATATTTTGAGTTATGGACATTCTCGGTTGTCTGTATTAGTGTAATATGGGTTCGATCCTCTGCGTACATGAGCAGCCTCGCGATCTTCAATGCAAACTCATTCCATGACAGTGTATTGACATGATCCATTTGTCGAGTTCCTCCTAATCTTCATCCAGCACTCGCGTGAATTGAGGAGAGTGGAGAAATATGCCGACTGATGAGCGAGTGTTGCTTAGTTGCAGTCGGCATCCTGAAATCGATGCCCATATTGCACTCTCATCTTCTTGCTCGCGGACAATATTTGGCACACCCCAGACGGTTTTTCCTGCATTAACATAACTGACGAAAGCGTCGTTCATAAAAGCATCGCGTGCGCTAGAACTAACTATGTCTACGTCGGTTAGATTCCAAGAAATAGTGTTCAGGCCTGCGACTGGGTCAGAGGTCACCATGAGCATCGGGCGATTGACTGGAATATCCTTTGCAACAGTACTTTGATCACTTTCATCCCAGCCAAGTTTGTCCATAGCCGCTGCGAGCTTATCTTCTGTTAGCGGCCAATCTTGGTTGACCCAGTAGTTTACAAGTTCGACGAATTTTTGTGAGGTAATGCTGTTCCATGTCATGATGATAGTATACCACTATCATCTTCTATGCACCATCGCCATTTTATACTATTGCACTGCCGTCATGTGCATGGTTCGTTGCGTCATAACACTATCTCGGCACGCAGCGGTACACCACTGTTTGGTCTCGCATACACAGCTGCACAACTGGTGCAATAACGCCTGTCTTCTCGAGCGTATCGGGCAACGACCAATCGTAGCGTGGTCTCCCTTTATTACCATATTCAATCGGCGCAACAATTAGATTGTAATAATGCCGCATCAGCACCAGCGCACGTAGCGGATCGACAAGTGGCGCTGCCGAGTCATCAGCCACACCAGACTCCAGTGTTTGCCATACTGCGTCGGGTATCTCCTCAGTCTCCTCGGATGCGTTATATCTATCATAGCTCACAGCCAACCCACTACCGTCATAGCCAAGGCCTGGTAGCTTCTCGGCATAGTCTGGCAGGTGCGCCGCGATGGCAAGGTCGATATTTTCTGGTAGCGTTTTGTCTGCATCATAGCCCGTCCGCTCAGTCAGCGGCAAATCTCTGGGCAGCTCCCCGCTGCTCAGGGATGACTCGCAGGCAATAAGGTTGCTCAGGGTAATAATGGCTTCATGCCGAGCAATATTATTGCTATAGGTATCATCATGCTCCCACCCCCAACGGTTTACTGCATCAAAAACTGCACGTAGCGCGTATATCTTGTAATCTGTACGTAGTTTTTGTTCCACTAATAGAGCGCGTGGTGCGGTCTCGTGATTCACGTTATTTCTCCGCCCACCACCACACCGGCCCTTGCGGCGTGTCGCGCACGGCGATGTGTAGCGCGGTGAGATCAGTACGCAGGCGATCGGCTGTGGACCAGTCGCGGGCTTCGCGGGCACGCTGGCGCTGGAGGATGAGCTGTTTGGCTTCATCAGTAATATCTGGTGTTGACTCACAGAGATCGAGGCCAAGTAGCTGATCAATCGCCGCTAGCAACTCCTCCAATCCACGATGGTACACTGCTGCCAGTGGCCGCGCTAGCACCCGATCAAACGCTTCGTCGATGAGTCGCAGCGCCTCGGGGGTATTCAGGTCATCTGCGAGCGCCTCGCGTACTGCCCCACTTGCTGCCAGGAGCGACACATGGCCCGATTGTTCGTCACTCTTGCGCTGGTCATCATCCAGGCTCTCATACGTCTGGTGGCGCAGGCACGCCACTTCATACCACTTGCGCAGGCGGTTGCGCGCTGCACTGAGGTTTTCCCAGCTAAAGTTCCCCTCGTGCGAGTAGTGGCTCTGTAAGACAAACAGCTTATACTCTATGGGGGTGTAGCCCCGCTCGGCGAGGTCGGTCAAGGTATAACCATTGCCCAGGCTCTTGCTAATCTTCGTGCCATTAACCTTGAGGTGGTTGCAGTGCAGCCAGTAGTGAGCAAAGGGTTGGCCCGTCGCAGCCTCGCTCTGAGCAATCTCGTTGCTGTGGTGTACAGGAATATGATCAATCCCGCCAGTGTGGATGTCGAGCGTCGCGCCAAGGAAGTGCATTGCAATCGCCGAGCATTCCAAGTGCCACCCCGGGAAGCCCATCACTGGAGTGCCATCTGTTGGTGGCTGGTCGAGCAGCTCGGGCGGTGTGGGCCACTCCATGTCGCGTTTGACACCAGTAGGCGAGAACTTCCACAAGGCAAAGTCGCTCGCATGGCGCTTCTCGCTATTGGGGCCAATCCGTGCCCCCGCCCGCAAGGCTCGCAGATCGAGCCGGGCAAAGTCTGCATAGGCCGGGAAGGTGCTGGTATCAAAATAAATCCCATCACTTGTCTGATAGGTGTGCCTCTTACGCTTGAGCGTAAGGGCGAGCTGGACTTGCTCGTCGATGTAGTCGGTGGCGCGGGCCAGCTGGCTCGGCGGGGTTAAGTGCAGCGCGTTCATCCCGCGGACAAAGTCGTCGGCATAGAACTTGGCAATCTGCCAGGCCGTCTTGCCCTCGCGACGCGCGCCCTTCTCAAGCTTATCTTCGCCTTCATCGGCATCGCTCGTTAGGTGGCCAACATCAGTGATATTCATCACGCGCTCCACTTCATAGCCCTCCGCTTGGAGCATGCGCACCAGGATATCCCAGTAGATGTACGCCGCCCAGTTGCCAACATGTAAATAGCTATACACCGTTGGCCCACAGGTGTAGAGCGACACCTTGCCAGGCTGGAGCGGCACAAAGGTATCGAGGTGACGGGTCAGTGTATTAGCAAATTTAATCGCCATGGGCTGCCTCACTCTCATCATACTCAACGAAGGCCCGGCTGGCCGCCTCGACGATCTCGCGCATTGCCAGCTGGTAGTCCTCATACATCCGCCAGCCCGCTGCATAGGCATGGCCGCCACCACCAAAGTAACCAGCGATCATTGCCGCTACTGGCGCATTGCTACGGATCTTGCCAGTCAGCTTGCCATCGGGGTAGGTCTTGATCGCAATCGCCACGTCCACTCCTTCCACTAAGCGCATCTCGTCTAATACGAGCATACTGGGGTTATATTGGTCGCTATATTCCTGGATCTCCTCCCACGGGATGTGGATGAGTGCCAAGCGGCCATCTAGCATATACTCGATCCGCTCGATCAAACGCCCTTTGTAGCTAAGGATCTCTGGCGCTTTTTTCATAAAGTCACGGCGGCGCACCTCAATAGCGGCATTGCTTGCGCCCAGCCGGGTCAGCTCTGCGACGGTCTGGATGGAGTCGGCTGTGGTGTTTTGCGTTGTGAGGCCCAGGCTGTCACTCATGATCGCGATGAGGAGATTCTCTGCCGCTTGTGGGTTGATCGCCCACTGAGCATGCTGCGCAAGATTGTAGATAAGCTCGCCAGTCGCCACCACATCTTGATTGATAAGTGTATGATCAAAGCTCAAGGTACTCTCCGTCGCGTGGTGGTCCAGCACGAGCACTGGGTGCATCATGAGGAAGGCGCGAGCACTCGGTGCTTCAAGCACCTTACTGAGCAAGATGTCTGCACTGGTATCAACAATAATCGCCAGCTCAGCACTGCTGTCAAACTCATCAGTAACGCGATCCCAGCCGCGAATATACCGCAAATATTTGGGCACTGCCACCGGGCAATAGAGCGTCACCTGCTTGCCCAAATCGCCCAGAATCTCCTCCAGCGCGAGGCTACTGCCAACACTGTCGCCATCGGGATTTTCAGCTTGGATAATAATAATTTTGTCTGCGCGTTGAACCGCGCGTATCACTTCATCAAACATCCTCTTTAGTGTAGCAGAATTTGCTAGTAGGTGCGAGGTATGGTACGGTGGATTTATGGCCTGGTATACAAACCGCGGCAGGTCATACACTAACAATCAACAATAATGGGTTATGAGGAAGCACCATGAGCGAATGGGATCTGCTTCGGAAGATTTTCCGGTGGTAAGATAGTTCCACTGGGTAATTAGCGAGGTGTGGTACTACCGCATTTGGCAGTATGCGTCGTAGCTAATCAAGAAAGGATCAAAACTATGCATTATTATTGCGAAGCTTTTAAGGGCACAAAATACGAATTGCTGTTTTGCTAAATAAACATCAGCATAACGCCCCTCTTCTGGATGGAAGTGGGGTGTTTTTGTTTGCATAGTATGACATGAATATGGTATGGTAGTTTTAGTTGCACTAACACAGGAGGCTTTTATGACAAACCATGAGAATACTCAATACCGATCAAGCGCAGGCGAGACCACTCCACTACATGAGAGTAGGCCAGCTACACTCCTACAAAAAACTTGGCAAGAGATCTCTCAAGCTGCTTGACACTGCGCAGCTCATCCACCGGCACGGCCTCCCACTCCCTCCTTATAGGGAAGAGGGGCAACCAGCAACCTCTGAAGAAATGAGCGCACTTAATGGCGTTCTCTCTCCTACTGCCGCTCAAGCAGAAGCCGCTAATGCCGCACCAACACATACTGCAGCTCACGATTCGATCGACCCATCCCATCATGAAGCAGTGCTTACCCACGAGGGTGGCACGCAGGATAGCGCACCTTCACCAAAAACCCATATTTACTACGATGGAGAACTCATCAAAACGCAGACGTTTCCTCAATTATATAAGCGTATGCTGCACCAAAAATCTAAGACTAATCAATGAAACACCATTGTATCGCCCGAGGATTAGCGAGCGAGTAGCTTCTTGGTGTATTGTAACTTAGTGTTGTTTGTCATCTCTCAACATTACTAACTGTTGTATCAGCTCTATCTCTATCAGCTTTGTTTATCTTTGCTTATGATAAAATTAGGCTAATAGGTGCGTAGTATCCAATTACTTATATCTCCGTGCAAGATAGCAAGATATGAGCAGTATCAAAAATATTTACCTTCACCGCCTCTTGGGAAAAATGGATACAGAGAGATAACCAAGCAAAATAGCAGAGGTTTATACCATCACCAACGCTTCTTAGCTGTCTGCCTGCGCCTTCTCTACCAGCTTCTTGCCGCCGCGCTCAAACCAGCGTGTATAGGTGGGGCTGCTGCCGCTTACCCGCTCGCGCCATAGGTTCATGGCATCGCGGCTGTAGCTGAGGGTTTCGATCGCTTCCAGCCCGCGGCCACGGTATAGGTTGCCCGCTGCACCCGGGCCACCATTGTAGCCAGCAGCAACCAGCTCAACGCACTCATTTTCGGATAGATTACCAAGCGGCACACACAGCTGATCGCGCAGATGCGCCAGATAGGCCGCGCCAAAGGCGATGCTCGTTGCAGGATCAAATAAATCATAGTTCGTGCGCGCCGGCTTCACGAATTTAGCCGCAATCTCCCTGCCCGTGCTATCCGTCACCTGCATCAAACCACTGGCCACACCACTGTGCGCCTTGGGGTACCCGCCGGATTCCAGCGTCATGATAATCGCCACTAGCTGCGGCGAAATGTTATACTGCCGGGCCTGCTTGGTAATCTCGCCCTGCCAGCGCTTAACGGTATCTGGCATCCAGGCAGGTAGGGTGTTGTCTTGGCTCGTGAGCGCTACATTTGCAGTGTCCTGCGGTTTTTTGATAAACTTCGCCAGCATACCACGCTGCCACGCAAGGCACACACCACCCGCCAGCACAAGCACGAGCACTGCACTCATAAGCCCCCAGCGGTTGCTCTGCGCCCAGCGCGTTAGCTTCTTTGTCCATTTCTTCGATTTTGCCATTGTTTTAGTATAGCAAACACTGCGTAAACCACCAGAGCTATTAGTAAGGGCAACTATTACTACAGCAGCCTATCAAAAGAAGATACAGTGGTAAGCTGTTATAAATTTCTTGACATATCACTGTTATATGTTTACAATAATTTTTATTATGTCTCAATATTCTCACGACGCTACACCTGGTCTTCCACCTCTCAAAGAACGACTAAAAGACCTTCTCAAAATTTATATTGCATACTATCGCAAGCTCCTTCTCACGCCCGACTCCATTACTGAACTGCTCGAAAATGGTATATTCAAGAGTGATGATATCAAACACGGTGCGCATAACGTCGCTCACATTGTCATCTCACTCGCTCAGCTTCAGCGTGATGTTTTTTTCGATCCTGCCAACTGTACTAGCAAAATCCCGCGAGAAGAAAGCAAACGCTTCGCCCAGCAACTTCTACACGACCTCCAGGCGATGACTCCTAATGTAGATGACCTCGCCAAGGCGATGCCCGAGATTAAAAAAGAAGTCTGGCGTCTTCTCGAGCCCGAAACAACCACACAGCGCGCAACGACAGTACAACTTCAACGCGATAAGTCTGGTGCGGCAACGCTTACCTATAAAACTGAAAATATTGACCCAGAAGACCTACTCAATGAATTAGTCACACAATACATTCATCTTCGCTATGATAAGAAAAAAGATCCTACTCTACGCCAAGCTCAGCTCACTGAATGCTTAGAGCGCTTACGGTCCCTTGTTGATGATATGACCGCTCAGCGACGTGATACATTTGCCAAAGAATTCGCCAATCCAATACTGCGCAGCAAGCCACAGACCTTGCTGTCACTACATCATGCTTTCTATAGCATTTTGCAGGTCTATAATGCAAGCGGCTCCGACGAGGACTATGAGCGACTTATTACACTGGCTAGCTTTTATCGATCTACCATATACACCACTATCATTGGCTCTGTGCCACTCCTGCCAAGCCAAGATATAATAGTGCCACTTTCGCCAGAGGAGCGTACGCGCGATATACTGGTAAGCACGAACACGTACGGCATCGAGAAAAAGCTTCTATCTGAGATCAACACATTCCTCTATGCCAAGAAGTTTGATAAAGCACGCGAGCTTGAGCAATATCTCGTTAATCCCTATATTCGTGCCATTGCCGACACTTATTTTATCCAATACGATCAAGATCCAACGGGCCACAGGCAAGAGCGCGTCCGTCAGTATGTGATAGATGAGCACGATGCGCCTTTCTTAGAACAGGACTTCGATGATTTCGTCGTTAATAAGCTCAACACTGGGCGCATTGCTTTCGACGAGACAGTTCGTCAGCGTTATTGCACTAGCTCAGCAATCGATCATTAGCGACAAAGTTGACTTCAAGGCACATGGTGTACTCGATGCATTACTCAAATATAATGAGAAGCACCCTGATACAGCAATCAACCTTGAGCCTATACGCCACGCTATTTGGGATAGAGTACATGCTACCACACAAATGAAGAATGACGCCAACACCGCTTCAGGTATGTATCTCAGCCAAAAGAACTATCTAGATTTTCTTAAGAAATGTGGCGATACAGACAAAGTTCATAGCTGGATTCGCTACCAATACCTCGATAATCCAACACGTGAAACTGCGCAGCTCTATTTGCGCTTTCTCCCCTTCGACTTCCAACCATTCATGACGCTGCTCGAAACAACCGCAGAGCACGACCCACGCATCCCAACAAAACACTGGAATAGCGTCTTTGATAATCTCCGCTACATCTCTTGGGCACTTTCTCGATAGTTCTCTAATATCGCTACAGCAGATACTACAAGGCTATTGAGATACAGGGTAAAAATCTATTACAGCAATTACACCGCGCGCCGCCCCTCGAGTGCGTGGCCGAGGGTTATTTGGTCGGCATATTCAAGGTCAACGCCAACGGGAATGCCGCGGGCCAAGCGCGTCATCCGTACCGTTAGGCCCGCCTCGGCAATGTGCCGCTGCAAGAAGAGCGCAGTCGACTCGCCCTCCACACTTGCATTGGTAGCAATGATCACCTCTTCTACTGCATCATGAGTAATCCGCTCCAGCAGCTCGGGGATGTGCAATTGCTCTGGCCCTACCCCATCAATCGGTGAGATGACACCACCCAGTACGTGATACGTCCCCTTGTAGTGGCCAGTGCGCTCCAGCGCCACGATGTCGAGCGGCTCCTCTACCACAGCAATCTGCTTGCGATTGCGCTCTGGACTGCTATAGAGCGGTGAGATGTCTTGGTCAGGATCCATCAGAGCAAAGGTGACAGGGCAAGTTGCAACAGCAGTGTGAAGCTGCGTGATAGCCTGGGCAATCCCCTGGCTCGTCCGTCCATCAGCCCGTAGCAAAAAATACGCATAGCGCTCCGCCGTACGCGCGCCCACTCCTGGCAGGCGCCCCAGCTCGTCTATCGCCCGTTGCAGGGCCTGAGGCAGAATATCTGCCATACTAGCTAGAACCCGAGGTTGCCAAGCCCACCCATCAGTGGCTGCATTTTCTTGGCAGCAATCTCTTGCGCCTTGGCCATACCATCGCGGATTGCAATCTCGATCCAGTGCTCCAGCTGGTGGATGTTATCCAGGTCTACCTTAGTTGGGTCGATCTTCACACTCTTAATCTTCAGCTCGCCAGTGATCTGCACAATCACCGCGCCATCGCCTGCCTCGACCTCCACAATCTCCTTCGCTAGTGCCTTCTGCGCCTTGTGCAAGTCATTCAGCATCTTCATTTGGTTCATACCCATTGCCATACTTCTTCATTTCCTCCGTTTCTTGGCTGTCGTACTCGATTTATTATACATGATTTGGTGGATGGCTGGAAGGGATACCTGTTCGCCCAGTACCTCTTATGCCCATTATTGGGAGATTGCCACCAAATGAGAAGTCATCAACCACCACGCACGCTTTGAGCGTGATGAGGATGACACGCCTCACAGTCCAACACACATGATTCGACTATATCCAGCGCAACAAGCACACCATGATATCCGTCTCGAATCGATTACTCGTCCAGGCACTACACACAACTCAGCATGCGCACAAGCCAAGCTTCTACGACATAATACCCTGCTCTACCAGCCAACGGTAGTTCCAGCCATCGTTCGATTCGGTTTTATAACTCCAGAAAAAGTGGGCATCAGCGCTGGCAAAGGCTGATTGCTGCGCCAGAATGTAGGCGGTAATCGTCGGCGGGGTCATGGCAATAGCGGGTGGCAAAATCGCGCTCCATTCACCAATAATGGTTGGGCGCTGCAACGACTGGTGCATGTGGGTAAATTCATCCACAATACTCGCGTGCTGATCATAATCCACCAGCGCCAAGTTGGCCGCCCCAAAGCACTGGTAGTGGTGGATATCCAGCCAATCACGGGGCTGCGCCCGGCGCCACCGCGGCAGCTGGTAGGCGTCACTGATAATAATGCGCGTTGTGGCCGGCACAATGCGGCGCAACCGGCCAGTTGTGCGGCGCGACCACAGCCGCAGCAGCCAGTGCTGCAGCCAGTTCTTGGTAAAGGGTTCGTTCAGGAGCTCAATCCCCCAGAGCTGCGGGCTTGTACCATAGCGTTCGGCAAGCTGCATGAGGATACGGCGGGT
>CALBWN010000008.1 GCA_937974295.1 uncultured Candidatus Saccharibacteria bacterium | reverse complement strand
ACCATATCCCCTCAACCTGTGACACATCAGCTCACCGAATGCGAGCAAGCATCTCACCACCGATACGAGTAACCAGGACCAGCTGCCGCCAACCTCAACCATACAGTAGAATTACACGTTTATGCGCTGTTCTCACAATCCAGAGATCATGTATCCCAAGACTACGTATTCTGCTAGAACCGAATAGCCAAGGGGGTGGTCACCATGGGCGGCTGCTGAAAATCAAGCATACATCGCACCAGACGCGATCTGCGTAAGGAGCCTTAGACAAGCGCCTTATCAGACTTGCTGCGTGCGCCAGAGTCGCCAAAGACGTGGCCGCCGTCCCCACGGGAGGCGAAATCCATCAGGCGCAGACGGGAGATCGTCTCGTCGTAACGCATGTCGACGGCCAAGCCCCGTGTCGGCCGGTCGATGTTGATGTGCACGACGTGCCCGCCTCGGGCACTCGGGTGTGGAACGCAAACGAGACGACCACCGGTTTCGCCTGGGATGCAGCCGCCTCACCCAGATCGACGACGTAGGACTGGGAGACTGCATCGACATGGCGCTGAATTGCCAACGGTTTGCCGTTTCTGGCAAACCGTATAGGCTAGAAGGAGGCAGGCAGCAAAAGCAAGGAGGCGATATGCGGACGGCAATTGTGAAATACATGCTCAGTGTCATAATGATAGCAGTCGGATGCCAGCTGGTGACTCCACTGCCAGCCCAGGCTGCTGAGCGGAAGACAATCTCGGTCTATGTCAGCGACGAGAATCTCCCAAAAGTGACTGACAAGCATCTGAAGATGATCGATCGGCTCATTGTCCATTTTGGGCGCATTGCGGCCGATGGGCGTCTAACACTTGACAAATTGCCGCATCTTAAGCAGGCGGCTACGCTGCAGCGGATTCACGCGGTTAATCCGCGCATCTCCATTATTCTTTCAATTGGTGGCGGCAATGATGCCGCGCGGAGTGAGTTCGATGCGATGGTGCGCAAAGCAGGCACCCGGCATGCCTTTGTGAGCTCTGTCAAGGAGGCGCTGCACGCTCATCAGTTAGACGGGGTGGATATCGACTGGGAGTTTCCAAAGGGGAGCCAGCAGGCTGACCTGATTGCTCTCTTGCGCGAATTGCGCACGGCAACGACCACCAGTGGACGCAAACCAAGTATCTCGATGACAGGTGCACCAGCCAAGTGGTATGCCGAGCAAAATAAGTTTGCTGAGTACCAGCAGTATCTTGATCAGATTGCAATTATGACGTATGACATGCGTGGGTTTGGCTCGTTCAAGACGTACGCTGGGCACCATGCTGGGCTCTATACCGCACCTGATGACCCGCTCGACCAAAGTGCCAACTCGGCAGTGAAGCACTACCAAGCTCACGGCGCGCCAACAAACAAATTGATGATCGGGGCGGCGTGGTATAGCCGGCGGTTTACCTCAGTTCCTGGGGTGAATCATGGGCTGCACCAGCCCGTTGGGGACACCCAAAAGGCTGGCGAGTACCACACCACGTATGACCGGCTCGAGCGAGAGTATATTAACAAGAATGGCTACACTCGCTACTGGGACAACGCAAGCAAAGCGCCCTATCTCTACAATGCCGCGCGGCGTGAGTTTATTAGCTACGACGATGCGGAGTCGATGAAGTATAAGGCAGAATATATCCAGCAGCACAACCTGCAGGGGATCATTGTGTGGCGTTATCTCTCCGACCCACAGAGTAATGATGCGTTGCTGCGGCAACTCGACCGCACGCTGCATGGCAGCGCTGCGACATCATCGACCCAGCAGCAGTCAAACCATCCGCAGAATACCACCTTGCCGCCGAAGGCCATGCATATCTCACAGGCCGAACAGTCGCAGCCAAGCCAACCGCAGCACGAGGCTGCATTGGCAGCTGCTGGTGATAATGTTCCGCCGCCATATTATGGCGGAGCGGCGCCGATTGTGCTGGGTGGAATTGGCGGCGCGGTGTATATTTGGCGCCGTCGGCGCGTGGCACGGCGTTGACAATAGTTTAGAAAGTAAAGCGTCGGTGACCGCTGGTGAGGATTTGCTCATTCACGCGCTCGAGCAACCGTTCCGTATCCTGCTAGCCAACTCGTTAGCCAGCAGCTAAAGCGGGCGGCACAGCAGGCAGCAGCATCCGAAGCGGCAGCGGTGGGCACAGCACGGCCAGTCACGACCACCCCACACGGCACAGACAACCATCACGACGCATCTGGCCAAGCCGCGGACGGCCCTAAAACAGCAAGAGCGCACGGCACAGCACCCGGCAAGACGGCAGACTGCAGAGTACCCACAACAAGAACGCCCGTACACATTGTCGACGGGTACCGTCGATGCAATTCAAGTAACAATTCGGCCCCTGACCTTGCTACTCAGGTCGAGGGTTCATATACGGAGCTTGTGGTGGCCCTTGCTGACGTAGACTCGAAACAGTGGAAGCCGTTGTTGGACTTGATCGCGAGCTTGCCTCCTGATCTGGCCGCTGACCGTCCGTCATGGCTTGGCGCTGCGGTGCCGCGTGTGACTCGTAAGGTCACGTTCACCTCTCTGACCCGGGCCCAGCGTGCTGACGTTGCCCGTCTCTACGCGATCGGCATGCCAGTGCGGGATATCTGCGCTCGTTTCAATATCACGAAGAACACGGTCATCCGGCTTCGCAAGCGGGCCGGGGTCCCCCAACGGCAACGTGGACTCGATGAGCCTCAAGGGGATGAGGCCGAAGCGATGTACGCCTCCGGCACGTCCCTCAAGACCATCGCCGAGCACATCGGCGTCGGCGTCGGCGCCGTACGGGGATGCCTGCTACGGCGTGGGGTAAAGATGCGCAAGAGGAACGGGGCACTATAGGCCGTGCAAGGCTCGCACAGCCTTTGTGTGAACCGCGTCTTTCTCGATTCCCGCCAAAGACAGTGGACGTTGACAGCGACGCAGGTCGAACAGTAGGCCGTGGGCTAAGTCCAAACGACGTGGCCTCCTCCACAGGAACCGTCTGACCCTGCTCTAAGCAGGTAGAGCTCACAGAGATCCTTTTTCTGCCCACCCCTCAGCACCATGTTCGACCGGCACGTCAGAGGGACGCCCCCAGCCAGCTCCGCCGGACTGTCATCGTCTGGATCGAGAACCACCGAGTTCCTTATCTTCACCACGCAGGAAGATGGTTCCAGCATTGAAGCGCGGTATGAGGATGAGACAATCTGGCTGACGCAGCAGCCTGATGGCCGAGCTGTTCGACGTCGACGTGCGCACCATCAGCGAGCACCTCGG
>CALBWN010000007.1 GCA_937974295.1 uncultured Candidatus Saccharibacteria bacterium | reverse complement strand
GTCGCCCTTAACCGTTGCCAGCGGTAGAGCATACGTATCACCACTGTTAGCATCCAGCTCTTCACTAACGAAACCTGGCGCAATCCATACTGAGCCACCAGCAACTTCATCAGCCCAACTGCCATAGCTGGTAGGATTAAAGCCTGCCGCTGCTGTACTACCCGTGTTGCTCTCTGCTGGTCGTGCTTGTTCCTGCGCGCCACAGCCAGACAATCCAGCCGCCAAAGCCAATGCCGCAATCGCACCGAGTGGTTTGCGGAGCCCACGCCAATTTTCTTGAGTTGATGTTGGTAGTGCTAATTCGTGAGACATAGGCCGCTCCTTCTCTGTTATTAGTATGTCGTAGTGATTATGTATTGTAATACTGCTTTGTGCTAATTGCAAATCGATGGATCAGTTGCCGCTGTGTATGCCACCCACTATGCTACAATATAATGCGTTAATGCGTCACTCAACCCCCTCACCTACCTCTGTCGATGCGTGGCTGGCTGCGGCGGCTGCCCAGCTGCGGACGGCTGGTATTGCTAGCAGCCGGCTCGATAGTGAGCTGCTGCTAAGCCATGTGCTACAGCGGCCTCGGCACTGGCTGCACGCCCACGGCGATAGCATACTCTCACAGGCGCACCAGATGCAGGCGGAGCAGCTCCTTACCCGCCGCCTTCGGCATGAGCCGCTGGCCTACCTGGTGGGGCACAAGGAATTCTATGGGCGCGATTTCGTCGTTTCGCCCGCTGTGCTGGTGCCCCGGCCCGAGACAGAACAGATGATTGTCCTCCTGCTGCAGCTCATCCAGCCCACTCAGCGCACCATTGTCGATGTTGGCACTGGCAGCGGCATCCTTGCCATCACAGCCCAGCTCGAGCTCCCACAGCACCAAGTTGATGCATACGACGTCAGCCCAGAGGCCCTCGCCATCGCTCAGCGCAACGCGCAGCAGCATGGTGCTATCTCTGTTAACTTTATCCAGAGCGATCTCCTAGCGGCAGCGCAGCAGCGCTATGATGTCATTCTTGCCAATCTCCCCTACGTCGATCCCGCCTGGCAGCGCGACGACCGCGAGACAGCGCACGAGCCAGCCCTAGCACTCTTTGCCAAGGACGATGGACTCGCGCTCATCTCTACCCTCCTCGCTCAGACGGAGCAATGGCTCGCGCCCAGCGGCCTACTCATCCTCGAGGCCGACCCCTGCCAGCACTCACACATCATCGCTCGCGCCGCCGCGCACCAGCTCACTCATATGCGGAGCGAGGGGTATGCGCTGGCCTTTGCTAAGCAGTGCTAAGCATGACCCAGCCAGCTGCAGCGCACGCTGACCTATCTGCCCTACCATATCCACAGCTGTTCGCGGCCAACGCTCGGGTCGCAGCATACGACTCCCTTTGTCGAGCGCTTGATGGGTATAATAGTCTGGTGATTGGACTGTCGCGTGTTGGAGTAAATCGCACACATCGGCTAGTTCTTGGCTATCTACCTCTGTTGGTTGCACCTTCTTTACTGGTGCAAATGCATCATTTAGCTTGGTATAATCATACTCATAGCAAAAGACCTGCGGCTCAGCCAGCGATGCATCGCTATGGCTAGGCGTGTCGAGATAATACGACCGCACTGCGCCAGCATACGCGCCATATTTATCCACCTCGTAGATGACAATATGCGGGTCGCGCACCCGGCCATCATCATCCAAGGCAGCCCGAGCACTCAGGGTGAGGCGCTGCCCACTATCGGTTTCATGGCCAAAGTATACACTGCGCACCTCACCACCGTCGTAGCACCGCCGGCCAGCCGCACCACGTCGGCGCGCACTTCTGTACTGGGTGGTAATAGTATCCTGGACGACTGCGGTGAGCTGCTCAGCCAGTAAGCCCGGCTGCTCGTGCTGGCCTGGCGGTGCAAGCGCAGTATCAATATTGGCTGCATGTGGCGTGCGACGCAAAGTATCGCCCACGCGGGGTGCTATGTTGTATGTCATGTTATTCCCTCTGTTTGTTAGATATATGTCCCTTTTAGCATACTATAGAAGCATACTCCAAGGCAAATAACAGAGGTAAGCAAATGAACAATTTTATACCATATTCAGAATAATTCTAATACCGCTTTCTATACTCTGCCGTGGCGAGCAGTTCGCGCAGCTTTAGGAACAAAAACCACCCATCAGCTGGGTGGTTTCTTGTTGCTATTACTCAATACACCGTGATTATTTGATCGATGTGATCATAATGCGGCTGTATTGCTGGCGGTGGCCACGCTCTTTGTGGACGCGCTTCTTGGCTTTGTAGCGAATGACGCGGATTTTGTCGCCCTTAACGAGCGCTTCTACGACCTCGGCCTTGACCTTGACGCCTGCAACGTGCGGCGTACCAACTGTGGTCGTCTCGCCATCGATGGTCAGGAGTGCATCGGCTTCGAGCGCTTTTGTGCCGTCCGGGAGGCGGTCCACCAGGAGGGTCTCTTTTTCGGCGACGAGATACTGCTTGCCGCCAAGCTGAATGACTGCTTTCATCTGATTCCTTATAATTATTAATACTTCCGACTGATTGTAGCAGAGACGGCGGCGGATGTCAAAGTTGGTGTGCTCTAGCCATCATCGCTCACCAGCCGCTGCACCACCGCTGGCAGCTCTGCCTCGCTGTGCCACACCTCCGTCTGGGTGGCGATGAGCTGGTCGCTGAGGTAGCTCTGCTGGCCCACGCTGTGGTGCTGCGCCAGGGCGATCGGCTTACCCAGCGCCAGCGCCGCCCCCACTTCCATAAGCATCCCCTCGCTGCGCCGCGGCGATGCTTGGACTACTAGCACCATATCGTACTGGGGCAGCACGCTCAGCGCACGGCGGACGAATTCACCTGGTGTGTGGTAGCTAGGCCAGGCTGGATCGAAAAGATTGCAATACACCGCGCAGCCCACCTGCTCGAGCGCTGCCACCACTGTGCGCATCCGTGCCCGCACCACCGCCTCATCCTCACCGGTAAAGGCATAGGAGCAAAAAACGGCAGGCGGGGTGGCTGGTGGCGTGGAGTTCATATATTAGTAGTATACGCTACTAATAGCGCTGCAGTATATCTCTGAGCAACTTTCTCTACTACTTTGCCATTAGGCGGCTAGTCTCACGTCTTGACGGGCCGCTCATATATTGATATATATATTAACCTTTTGCAATCCCGCAAAGGGTTCGGACTTTTCAGGAAGGGGAGACATCATGCTGTCTTCTTTAATCATGAGTACTGTCATTTCGATCGGGATGCTGGCTACAGGGCACTTTTTCCTTGTCCTTGGCATTACTCACTACCATTACCGATATCTTGCATGGGTATCGATACCATGGTGTGCGGCAGGTGTGGCTCTCACCTCGATTTGTGGCTATGCAGTCACTAGAGATATAGCACATATCCAAGTGTCTAGCCACACCATCTATGTGTATTTTGTGATGCTGTGTGCAGGAACGGTCTTCCTTGCACTGGCAGCGCAAATAATCAAGAAGAAGAAAGAGGTGATGTAATCTCATCATTGCACACAAGAGTCCACCCTCACCACTCACCGTCGAGTGCACTGCATTCCGGTGAGTGGTGAGCTAACCTTGTTTATACGTAATTATATGGCGCTTTGGCGCTATTTTTCTTATTTTTCTCACGATTTTTGCCTCTGTTGCGGGCCGGTTTTTCACAAATCTTATTTCACATCCTGTCATATCTATGCTACGCTGGGTAGTATGAGTATGAAGAGACTCGTGTATGGCATAGCTGGTACAATGATCGTCTTCGCAGGCGCGGGCGTCATCGTAGCAGCCCAGCCAAAGAGTGGTTCGTCAGCGCCTGCATACAATGCAACGAGTGCAACAACCGGTGGACATATGGCCAAGGCGTTGGCGCCGTCCGACCAGCCATCCGCCCAGACACTCGCCCAGCGCAACCAAGCTATCAAGATAATCATCGCGTCCAACGCTTCTCCCAAGGCTATCAAGCCAGCCTCGAAGCCCAGCGAGACACCAACGCCAACGCCAGCCGCAGAGCAAAAGCCAGCCGCCACCAATGGCGCTTCAACTGGCTCGAATATCCGCTCGAATAGCAATACTCAAAAGAGCAACCCATCGAACAATAAGTCAAATTCTAACTCAAATGCACCATCGCCAGAGTTTGTCGACCGCGTCTTTGCAACGGTCAACAAGGAGAGAGCAGCCCGTTCGCTCGGCGCTGTGCAGCGCATTGGGCAGATCGACACCAGCTCACGCGCTCAGTCGGCCTACAATGCGCAGATTAATAAGCTCAGCCACGATGGTGGCCTCGACCGCCTGAAGCAACTCTACACCTGCCGCACCAGTGGTGAGATTCTCGAGCTCGTGCCCATCTCATACAATGAACAACAAGCCACAGATGTATGGATCAATTCCCCACCGCACAACAAGATCATGTTTACTGGCGACTACGACAAAGCTGGCATTGGCCTGACGCAAAAAGGCGATCAATATTACATTGCCATGCAGTTCTGCCGCTAGGAGAGGATAAGCAAGAATATCTGAGAGAACCACTGCTCAGAACAGAGAAAAACCAGCTATCATGGCTGGTTTTTACTTTTCAGAAGAACGTCGACTTTAGTTGAATCTCAAAGTCCTCTTCGGTAATTTCACAGGTTTTATCATTCCTTTCTCTTGAGGCTAAGGACTGACAATACCCCCAAGAGCAACCCAGCATCAAAACAAATACTAGTTTGCAACCAGTTCTTAATTCTGCCTACCTGAGGCGGTAGAAGGGCGGTTGAAGCTCAATCACTGCGGCTCACCATCAAGCGGCTCTGCCCTACTTAAGGTCTGCCACAGCTGCCGCACTTCGGCTTCGCCCACTACTTGGTCGCCTCGACCGATCCGTTGGCTCTCACCAATCGTGCGAGTAGCAGGCTGGCCACTATATGCTGGGCCAATCAGTGAGCGCACCACCCGCTGGCGATAGCCTTCTGTAATAATGCGATAGCGCAGCTGTTTCGGGCCACTCACCAGGCTTACCTCGTATGTTGTCGCAGCTATTGCATTGTCGCTTAGGCTCGGCTGTAGCGGCTCACGCCAAAATGTCGCCGTCTCGATATCCGCCTGCAATCGCGAGCCATCGGCATACAGCGCTATGAGCCTGAGGATGGCACGACTCTGGCCTGGAAACAGAGGCGAATCAGCCCCTTCTGCTAGCGTTGTCTCATCTACTCGGCTACCATGTATGCCCACCCGGTCAGCAAATTTCGTCATCATATGCAAGGCAATCTAACTTAGCTGCGCCACTGCCGCCACTTGGTCGGCTGCTGTCACTTGTTCGCGCGGGGTGTCTTCCAGTGCGCAAAATGTTTCTTGAGCTCGAGTTCGTGTCATTTGGCTGTCTTTCTGTCGCAGTACGCGGTGCATTATATTAGTCATACAACAAAGGCTGTCTTGGCGATTACATAATCTCACACCCCTCTCTCATACATCCTCTTCTAAGCTGCTGCAGAAATTGCCATCATAGATTGAACATTATAAGCAGTGATCAGCAGTTGGCCCTGCACTACCAGATAGGGAATAGTTGGTATATGAGAGAAGAGAAGTGGGCAGCTTAACCTGCGCTACGCTACTCAATCATCTTCTCAAACACCGTCGTGTTATAGATCGTTGCGCCCTTGTGGAGATAAAAGCGATGGGCGGCTTGGCGCTTGGGGTTGGAGGTGAAGGTGAGCTTGGTCGCACCATGCTGCTGACCCCAATTCAGCATCGCATCCCACAGCCGCGAGCCAACCCCCTTGCCCTGCACCGATGGGTCAGTCACAAAATCATCGAGGTAGATCTTGCGCCCAGCGATTGGCCCCACCAGCAGCGCAAGCGTTGCCATGCCCACCACCTTGCCGTCAAGACGAGCCAGGAGCAGCGTTTGATTCTCAGCAGCGATCACTGCTTCTAGCGCCTGGCGCAAAGCGTCCATCGCCGCTGCATCAGAGGTGGTTGGAGTAGTTGGCGCGGTTGTTCCGGCTTGGTGCAGCACATCGCCCAGTGCTGCGATTGCCGCCACATCAGCCTGGCTGACGGCGGTTGCCTGTTCGATTATGAGTTCTTCCATATATCGATTATACTACAAGTATGAATCAGCGTATACTCACCCTCCGTGATGCGCTCGCCACTCACCCGCCGCGCATCGCCTACCCAGAAGGTACCAACCCCATTATCCTCAGCGCCGTACGCCAGCTGGCCGATTGGCACGCCGCTCGGCCTGTGCTTGTTACGGATAGCCCAACTGCTATCAAGCAGGCTGCCGCCGATGCAGATGTCTCACTCGATGGTATAGAAATTATGACGGTGTCGCACCAACACGATACTCCACCTGCAAATACTACCAACACACCTCCCCTCACCCCACTCATCTACGCCGCTCAGCTGCTCCACGATGGCACGTGTGATGCTATGGTGGCCGGCATTGACCACCCCACTACTGAGGTGCTGCGGGCTGCGCTGAAAGTTGTTGGCTTAGCGCCCGGGGTGCGCTATGCATCGAGTTTCTTTGTGATGGATATGCCTCACTTTGCTGGTGGGGAGGATGGCCTGCTTATCTTTGCCGACTGTGGGATGAACATTGCACCAGATGCCGCTGGCCTACCTGCCATTGCCGAGGCCAGCGCCTTGAGTGCCACCCGGCTTGGCTGGCAGCCCCGCGTTGCGCTGCTTTCCTACTCGACGCTCGGCAGTGCTGGCGGCCAAAGTGTCGAAACAATTCGCCGCGCACTCGCAGAGGTACAAGCCCACCAGCCAGAGCTCCTCATCGATGGTGAGCTCCAGCTTGACGCCGCTCTTGTCCCCGCCATTGGCTACAAAAAAGCCCCCGCCAGCCCCGTCGCTGGCCAGGCAAACGTCCTCGTCTTCCCCGATCTCAACTCCGGCAACATTGCCTACAAGCTCGCCGAGCACCTGGCTGGTGGCCACGCCTACGGCCCTATATTGCAAGGCTTTGCGCGGCCAATCAGCGACCTCTCGCGAGGCTCGAGTGTTGATGATGTAATTGGCGCGAGCTTGATCGTTGGTAGTATGGCGACTGAATAGATTGTGCGATTTATTCACGCAGGCTGGTGATTTTTTGCTTGTTTTTTGCAAATGCTTGTCGGGCTGCGCTCCCCTCTTACCCTCTCTTTGTAGCAATTGTTTTGGCCTATGCATCGCTCTCACGCGACGCAAAAAATGCCTTTCTACTGCTTACTTTTTCCACTACCTCACAGCATAATAACCGAGCTTCTTGCTTGCATATTACAAGCAATATATCTCCCTCTCTGTAAGATTCATACCCATACATGCCCTGCTATCAAGCAGCGCACAACACTACTCTCTCCGCACAATATACAATTATATTGAATACAAACAAAAAATATTCAACAGTATATTGTATAATCGATCCAAACTCCTATACCTACCACGCCATCAATATACTGCTACCTATTAATTGCCATGAATAAACTTAGTGTTCGATTCAGGAATATAACAGTGGTAGAAGTTGCAAAAAATCTTATCTATGAGATTGCAAAAATTCGCGCAATGCTGCAATTGGTTTAATAATGTGATACGTCGCTACATCTTCCTCGGGCAGTAGGTCTGCCCGTGTCCGGCCATTGTAACCATCTGGGCAAAATATTTTGTCCCAACCAAAGCCACCATCGCCACGCGGATGCGCTGCAATACTGCCAGGTAGCTCACTGCGAAAAACGTGCATCTCGTGGCCATCATAGTAACCAAATATACCTACCGCCAGTGCCGATCGATCATCAAACCCATCAAGCATACGACATAATTTTTCTAGCCCATCTGGTGCCTCGACGAAGAATTTAATGAACGTCCCAGGCAATCCATTCAGCGCCGCAAACCCCAGCGACACATCTTCCACAAGAACTGGCTGCTGGGCAATCTCATACGCTTCACGCACTTTGTGCCGAACAACCTCCTCGGGCGAAGACGATTGAATTTCTACCAAATCAATTTTGCGATGCTCCAGCGGCATACCAAGCATGCGCGCGAGATAGTCGGCCTTGTGTTGGTTGCCTGTGATGAATAGTGGTTGTTGCATCATTCGTCTCCTTCGTTATTCTCTTCCCGATACTTCTCTGGCTGCGCCCGAAAAATCTCGACCCATTTGCTATCCTCCGCTAGATCGTTGTACGCAATATAATAGCGCTTTTGGAAGCCGCCAGCATGAGCAGCTTTGCGCGCCACTGCGTCTTGCACCTGCTGAGGTGAAAAGCCAAAATCATCACGCAGCGCATCGAGCACGGCCTGCAGATCTGCCAGCTCCTGCAGCGCCTCCTCTGGCGCATTATCGCCCAGCGGAATTTCATTTGCTTCCTCATGAATCTTGCGCTGCAGCTCACGGCGATACGCCGCGCGATCGAGCTGATGATACTCCGTATGGAGCACCTGCGGGTCGGCCTCACATCTCTCGACAACCTTGTCACGTACCAGCTTTTCGAGATAAAATCGCACCATTGTCTTATCCTCCCTGCTTGTTTATTACTAAGTTCTTTTGTGTATTATATACCTTGCTATCATAACCTATATTGCATCATGAATTTTATTTATTGCTATTCATAGTGTTATTTTTACTTGCATTTTGCAATTCATCCCGTAGACGCATCCATATCTTGCCAAGCTCATTGCGCCCTTGGTGGTCACTACCCCAACCCCAAAAGCTGTCATCGTCATTCATCTCCACAATGTATCGATCGCCCGATGCGATGAGCGTCTCACGCACAAGATCATGCTGAGCAAGCTTGCAGCGCACAATTTCTTCCATAACCGCCACCTTCTTATCGTCCCAATTGGGGTCTTCCTCAGCCTTATGCTGGTTGGCAAAATCAGACGCTAAGCGCGGTGAGCGACACAAGCGCACCTGCTCTGCCAGCGCTGGATTGGTATCAAAAAAATGCGCTGCTTGGTAGGCGTGTTCGCTCGTCGGGTACAGCACGCCGCGCCACTCAACTTGGCATGGTGCGAAGTTATCAAAGACATACCAGCCATCTAGAAAAAAGCCAGCCATGGTTGATTTGTTGTGTGCATTGCCTGTCATATTCATGATACTACCTCTGTTATAGACTGATATTTACTGTGATTTTGCTCTTGTTGGTATTGTCGCTATTATTCCCCTTCCTTGTCATATTTTTGAATCATACTGTGATATATTCAGATGATTCTATATACTTATTTTCACTTGCATTTTGCAAGCTAGCCGATTACGTGTACGGTTTCGTATAGTTGTTATACGTGGTTTATTTGGTTCATAAGTTGCTTGTGGCCCAACACCATGTATAGGCCATACCCTGCGGTTGCGAGTGCCCCGCCAATACTGCTGATGGCATAGACCGCTTGCCACGAAGTGCCGGTTGTAAAGGCAAGGTAGAAGCCAATCAATGCCGTGCAGATGGGGAGAGGTGCAAGATAGTAATCAATCGTCCGGCCAAAGATCTTCGCCTGCGGGACGAAGTGCAGCCCAACAATCAACACAAGCACTGGCATGATATAAATCTGCTGCTGGAATATACCAAGCAACGCAAGGATAATCCACAGCGGTGTATACGACACGGTACTCAGCAGCTGCATCTGCTTAGCGATCCGTTTGCTGGCTGGCGTTGGTGCTGGCTTGGGCAATTTTTTCGTTGCGCGGATATGCTGCACACCGCAAAAAATCAGCCATGCCGCATACACACCAAATAGTGCAAAGACTACCCAGCCAATAGTGCCCCACGCCACACCAAACCATACAGCATATATAAGCATAAAGCTTGCCATAAGTATTGGGAATGGCGCCATACTTTTCGCTGCAGCGATTAATTCATCTCTTTGTGGTTGTTCTGGGTTTGCCATGTATCTTTCTCCTGCTTATTGAATAAGTGTTAAAAATTGTCCTTCGGTGAGGATCATTGTACCATACTTCTCCGCCTTGGCTCGCTTACTTGCCCCAACTTTGCCGCCAGCAACGAGGTAGGTAGTGTCTTTGCTGACGCTACTCTGGAAGGTGCCACCCAGAGCACGGATTTTTTCGGCCGCTTGGTCGCGACTCATTGCTTGCAATGTGCCAGTAATGACGAATTTTTGGCCAGCAAGTTGCTGCGACGATTGCACGAGCCGTGGCACGACACCGCACCGAGCAAATTTATCCAGCAAGGCAATGTTATCTGCGTCACTGAACCACGCGACGATCGATTCAGCCACTACCACGCCGATGCCATCAATCACCTGCAGCTGGTCGAGCGTGGCAGTGCGCAAGAAGCCAAGCAATTGCTTGTCATTTGCAAGTGTATTGACGAGTGCTTGCGGCTCATCATGCAATGCATTCTTTTCTGAATCATTGCGATTATTGTTCACACTGACCTGCTGGGGTACATCGTGTTTTGAATTATCTGCAAAATGTTTCACGATATCGATTGCCGTCTGCGCACCCACGTGGCGAATGCCGAGGCCATAGAGGAAGCGCTCGAGCGGTGGGTGCTTTGCAGCAGCAATGGCATCGATAAGCTTCTGCGCCGAGACCTCAGCGAAGCGATCAAGCCGGAGAAGATCCTCCTTCCTGAGCGTATAAATATCAGCTAAGTCGTGCACCAAGCCAGCCTCGACCAGGGCAGCGACATTCTTCTCGCCAAGTGTGTCGATATCTAGCGCCCCCTTGGATGCAAAGTGCGTGAGGGCGCGCGTGAGGATGAGTGAGCTGCTGGCACCGCGCACCCGATACACCGCCTCACCAGCGGGCCGCTCAAACTGCAGCTCAGGATATTGGCGCTGGAGCTCGGCTGGGTAATCAATCGGCTTGGTATTGGCTGGGCGCAGCTCTGGCAATACCCGCTCAACCTGCGGGATGATATCCCCTGCCTTGAAGATAACCACTGTGTCGCCACGCCGCACATCGAGTCGAGCAATCTCATCGGCATTGTGCAGGCTGGCGTGCTGCACCGTCGTGCCGGCCACGACGACTGGGTCGAACACCGCTACTGGTGTGGCAGCACCTGTCCGGCCAATGCTCATGACGATATCGCGCACGATGGTAGTGGCTTGCTCGGCTGCATATTTGTAGGCCACTGCACCACGCGGATTCTTGCCCACCACGCCCAGGCGGTCGTAGAGAGCGCGATTATTGATCTTGATCACGAGGCCATCGGTATTGAACGGCAAATCGCGGCGCTGCTCACCCCACTGCTGGACGAAGTTCATTACCTCGGCCAGGCTCGTAAAGACTGCCGCTTGCTGGTTGCGTGTGATACCCAGCGCCGTCAAGGCGTCATAAGCATAGCTGTTGGTCGGCACCTCAGCCGCATCATCACGGATGACATCGTAACCCCGAAAATGGAGTGGGCGCTGCGCCACGAGTGCTGGGTCAAGCTGGCGGATAGTGCCAGCCGCGAGGTTACGCGGGTTGGCGAAGGCTGGCTGGCCAGCAGCTTGCTGTCGCCTATTAAGTGCTGCAAAGTCGCGTTTGAGCATGACGATTTCCCCACGGATCTCCGTCCTGCCCTGCAGCAAGTGCTCAAAGCCAGGTGCTTCACGCAGGCGCAGCGGCACATTGCGAATCGTCCGCACATTATTCGTCACATCTTCGCCAACGTAGCTATCGCCCCGTGTGACGGCCTGCACGAGCACGCCATCGTTATAGATAAGCGCGCAGGCCAAGCCATCCATCTTGATATCGGCAAAAAACTCGTGCTTGTGACCTGGCAAGAGCTTATCCATGCGCTGTACCCACGCCTCGACCTCTGCCGTATCGAAGACGTCATTCAGGCTAACCATCCGCTGGCGGTGCTGCACCTTGGCAAAACCACCTTTGAGGGCGTTGCCGACCCGCTGGGTGGGCGAATCGGGCGTGATGAGTGCCGGGTGTGCAGCTTCGAGCTGCTTGAGCTCGGCAAAGAGGCTGTCATACACCGCATCGCTCACGCTGGGCGCGTCGAGCACATGATATTCGTAGCTATAGCGATTGAGTAGCTGGCGCAGCTCGGTACTGCGCTGAGCTGGCGATGAGGTGGGTGATGCTGTGTGTTTGTCTTGTGTCATAGTGGTTCCTTACTGCCTTTAGTATAGCGGAATTTGGCGGTGGGCGCAGCTTTTTTAAGAGAGGATTTAGTATAACCATCCTGCAAAATTAGTATGTATCTGATCTAAAGCCCCTTGCGTTCTCTCACGCTCACCCTCCTCACACTCCCTCCTCAGGAACACTATAAGGGTTGATATTCACTGGATATCGATCTCTTGCGCTGGGCTGAGAATCTGTCAGCACAATGACAGATTCTCACACTCCATCGGATGAAGTATGGGAGGGTAAGCTAGCACAAAGAGAGCAAAATTTTTAAGATTCACATTCAATATCACCCTGTTAGAGAATGCAATATACAATGACAACTTGCCTCGCCATTGAATTCGAGAGTGCTATTAGTAAGTATAAGACAAAGAACCTCAGCTTTTTGCTATCACAAAAGCCACTACGCGGCCAAGCGAAGCCCTCTCCATCATCAATTGCCCACATTACTCGCCCAAAACTAGGCCTCAAGCAATACTACAGCGAGAGTCGCCCACCTTACGCTGGTGCTGCCGTATCATCAACAATCTTGCGATAAAGGAGATAGATGTACGCCGCGCACCATACCACCGTCACCGAACTAATGAAGCCCGCTAGGACGGGCATTGTCGGCACAGAGGCGTACCATTGCCATAGGTGCTTGAGCCAGGCATCAAGGAGAATAGCAGGAATCATCACCACACACCACAGCACTGCCACACTGCCAAATAGCCACAGCAGCCGATACAAAACGCGCAGCCGCCGCCCCACCACTAGGTCACCCGCTGCTGCCAGCGCCCGCATGGGGTACATACCGGGCAGCGTCACCACCACAAGCGCAATGAAGGTGCTCGTACCCCAATAAAGCGTCAGCACTGCCACAGTAGCTAGCAATACATAGAAGAGCATCGAGCCAAATCCTTCGCTAATTACCCCATTACTCGACAGACCAATATACACCAGCGCCATCGCCCCCAGCGGGATAAGCTGCACGAGGAAGACGAGGACAACCATCAGTGTGGCTACCAGTGGTGCACAGGCATTATATAGCCCATCGCGCAGGCGTGGCGCTCGCCCTGCCTTATACTCGCGTAATAGCCACACTGTGGTGAGCCACACCAGTAAAAAGCCCAGCACCACATAGAGCTGCTGGTCAGCACTGAGGTTGCCACTGCCCGTGCCAAAGGCCGTCACCATGAGGAGCCCTGCCTCGCCTAGCTTACCCCAGGCACCAGTGAGAATATCCTTGCCCGACTCTGCTAGCATACTCTGCAGGCGATCGTACATTGCTTGGTTGGTAATTGCCCCCAGCGCCAAGAGCAGCACGGCATAAAACACCGCTAAGAGGCACAACGTCCGCCAGTGCGCCCGCACCATACGCAACACCTGCGCAGTAAAGGCAATATAGCCTGGCAATTGCAGCGACCGCGCATAGTCGCGCCGGCGCGTGTGACGGAAGCTCCGGTGTGGTCGGCGCTGCTGTAAATTATGCAGCCATTGGCGGCTACTCGCTACTACCCTGCCACCACGAGCCCACCAGGTACGCCAATGGAGGTTGGTGCGCCAGCTGGGTCGCGCTGATGGAGCATCATCCGCGTGCGGCGAGCGGGCTTTTGCGGAAGCAGCGCCGCGAGAGGATGATGTTGCCTTTTTTACGACATTATGGTGATCTACCTCTGTTTTTGAACCATGATTGCTTGCGTGCGCCACGAGAGCGGTGCGTGATGATGAGTGGCGAGTTGACTTCGTTGTTTTTGCCACAGTCACCACCCTACCATTTGTTCATATCTTCGTTGAGGCGCTTGATGCGATCTTCGAGCGGTGGATGGGTACTAAACAACCGGCTAAAGAACCCCGGCTTGAGCGGGTTCACCATAAACATATTAGCACTTGAGCTGACCTGCTTCTCCATCGGGCGAGTATACATCTGCAGCTTGCCCAGTGCGCTCGCCAGGCCAGCTGGGTCGCGGGTGGTGAGTGCACCAGTCGCATCGGCCAGGTACTCACGTTGGCGGCTCACCGCCATTTGCATAATGGCTGCCACGATGGGCGCAAGGATAATAGCGACAATGCCAAGCACCAGTAGTACCGGATTGGTCTCGCGGTCATCATTGTCACGGAACCACAGCATACGCAGCGCAATATCCGACACCAAGCCAATCGCACTCACCAGACCAAAGGTAATCATACTCACCCGAATATCGTAGTTTTGGACATGCCCCATCTCGTGGGCCAGCACAGCGGTGAGCTCGCGGTCATCCATAATCTCCAGCAGGCCCGTCGTCACGCCCACAATGGCATGCTTGGGATCGCGGCCAGTGGCAAAGGCATTCGGTGCTGGGTCGTCGATAATATACACCTGCGGCATGGGTAAGCCCACTGCGATGGCAAGGTTCTCAACGGTGCGCCACAAACGGGGATTATCTGCTTTGCGAATCTCCACTGCACCAGTCATGCTCATGGCAAGCTTGGAAGCAATGAAGTACTGCACTAGTGCATAAATCAGCGCCCCAATGAATGTCCCCCAAAAGATCGTCAGGTTGCCCTGCATACCGCGGCTATTCATAATCAACTGCGCCGCCAGGCCAATCACCGCCACCATCGCAACGAAGACGATCATCAAAATAACTGTATTACGTTTGTTGTGTGCAATTGCTCTGTACATAGATATATTGTAGCAGATAATGGTGGTTTTGCAGGCACTCGCGTTAATCTCCGAGCGCCGCATTCTCTGCGCTGACTATTAGTGAGGTTTTCGGGCCTACGTTGCACCCACTTGACTCGCCCCTCATTTATTGATATATATATCAGCTTTTGTTGACATATGTTCGCATTTTGTCCAAAAGTGTTGTTTGACAAGCAGAGCATACCGCTCAAGGTGGGCTGCCCAGGCATGGCTACATAGCCGCGCCCCAGCACCCCACCTTGAGTCGCCGCATCCGAGCGTCGACCAGTGTGATTCTACACGAGCGTCCGCTTGGGTGGGGAGAGAGTGGTATCATGAGTGACATCAGTTTTATTATTGATGTAAAAGAGGAGAAAGAGAGCACAATAAAACACATTGTCGGTATCATTATCGGCATTGCTAATATTGTCATCGGAGTAATTACATTTACTCTGCTATGGAGATGGTTCGTTGCATCTACTTTCAATCTTCCAGAGGTTAATGCAGTGCAAGCATATGGTATTATGCTTCTGATTAACTTTTTACGAGGAGGTATACCGAGTGAGTATACATCTGCGACATTAGAGCGTCACTTGGTAAGAAGCTCAGCGATCCTCATGCCCCTCTTCCTTGGATGGATCATCCACTCTTTCATGTAGAGTTCCATCTCACCGAACATGACACGCTCGCTTCTAGAGGGTGTCTACCCTCTCTTGCTCTGCTTGTCATGTTCGCCTCTTGCGATGTTCTCCCCTGCTGGCAGCGCTCTAGCATCCTAATCATTGCAATTATTTTATTCTACGAGCACATCCCCCACCTTCTAGATAAAACACCCCAGCCAAGCGACAAGCCACTCACTGTAGCCATAACTCTTCTCAAGCACCCCTAAGAACGACATACGGCCTGACATCACAGCCCTTATGCTGTTGCAAAGCCATAAAAAAAACCGCCCTCCATCGAGAGCGGTTTTGTTATAGTGTGTGAGGTGTCTAGAACTGCACCTGTACTGGGTTTTCGACGCTGGCGCGGTCTTCGACCTCGAAGAACTCGCGAGCCTTGAAGCCCAGCATGCCAGCCACGATGTTGGCGGGGAACATGGCAATGCGGGTGTTGAGGTCGCGCACACCACCGTTGTAGAAGCGGCGCGCCGCCTGGATCTTGTCCTCAGTGTCCACCAGCTCTTGCTGCAGCTGGATGAAGTTTTGGTTGGCTTTGAGCTCTGGGTAGGCCTCTGCTACGGCAAACAAACTCTTCAGAGCGCCCTCGATCATATTCTCTGCCGCAGCCGTCTCTTGCACACCTTGGGCATTCATGATGGCACTGCGAGCCTCTGCCACATTCTCAAAGACTTCCTTCTCGTGCGCTGCATAGCCCTTTACAGTGCCCACTAGGTTGGGGATGAGGTCTGTTCGGCGTTTGAGCTGGACGGTGATGTCGCTCCAGGCTTCGTCCACGCGGATCTTCAGCTTGACCAAGCTGTTGTACGTTGCCCACATGAAGATGCCAAACAGAACGAGCAGGCCAATCACGCCGAGCAAAACGATTAATACTGTTGTCATAGTGTCGTTTCTCCTTTTTGGTTATAGCCTTATTATACCAAATTGTGTGGCTTATACTAGCCGCTATGGTAATTCTACAATAAATCTCGAGCTCGTAGCTAGCACGAATGCCGCCATACTCACCCTTCTGGCTATGTATACGAAAAAACCACTCTCCTCAAGTGGTTTTCTCTGTTATATCACGCCTGGTGCGCAAGGCGGGAATCGAACCCGCACGGCTTTTGGCCAAGGGATTTTAAGTCCCTCGCGTCTACCAGTTCCGCCACTCGCGCATGCAATCGCACTTCTGGCATAGCAGCCACGTGCTGCTTGTATTATACTATGTTTATGAAGCAAATTGTACATATTCACGGCGGATCAAGCTTTAATAGCTACGAAAATTACTTGAATAATCTCAAGAATAGTCAGCTGCAGTACGAACGACTCCTGTGGGCGCAAAAATGGCGTGACTGGCTGGCACAAGAAATCGTCGACGCCGATGTTTTGCTGCCAGATTTCCCTAATAAGCAAAATGCTCGCTACACTGAGTGGAAAATATACTTTGAAAAGCTACTACCTCTGCTTGGTGATGACGTTCAGCTGGTTGGCTATAGCTTGGGCGCCATGTTTTTGGCAAAATATTTGCATGAATCACCACTTAGCACGCCAGTCCGGCGGCTCGTGTTAGTTTCGCCGTGCTATGATGATGAATCGACTGAAGACCTCGGTAGCTTTCGAGTAGCAAGCGCCACTGGTTTGGAAAAATCCGCTAAAGAAATTCACCTATTTCACAGCCAAGACGATCCGGTCGTGCCATTTACCGAACTTGCTAAATTTCAGCGAGACTTGCCGACTGCTACGGTGCATATTTTCGAGGATCGCAATCATTTCTTCCAGCCAACCTTCCCTGAACTAAAAGAATTGCTAGAGCAAAAATAGCTCTATCGAGAGAGCTATTCATCAACAATTGTGGAGGCACGTACGAGAGTCGAACTCGTCTAAAAGGTTTTGCAGACCTCTGCGTAACCGCTCCGCCAACGCGCCACACCCCTATTATACCAAACTATATCTGTTCTTTGAACATCTCGTAGAATGCACCACGCTGCGCCATGAGTGCGGCGGCAGTGCCGTGCTCGACGAGGCAACCGTGGGCGATGACGTAGATGGCGTCCGCCTTCTTGACGGTACTATAGCGGTGGCTGATGGTGATGATGGTTGTGCCCTGCTGGGCAAAGAGATGGCGAAAGATGCGTGCTTCGGCAGCGGCGTCGATGGCGCTGGTGGGTTCGTCGAGGATGATGATAGGCGCATTACGATACAAGTTGCGTGCCAAGGCCAGGCGTTGCCACTGCCCACCGGATAGATCAACCCCCGTTTCGTGGTCGTCCGCCTCCATCCATTTGCTGATATAGCTGTTTCCACCATGAGGGAGCTTGTGGACAAAATCGGCTGCCTCGGCCTGGCGCAGCGCAGCATCGCGGCGTGCTGCATCCACTGGCTGCGAGACATCACCATACCAAACATTCTCGTGCGCTGTGGCGAAGTCGTAGCGGATGAACTCCTGCCCCAGCACGGCCAATTGCCGGTGCCAGGCCGCTGGGCTGATGTGGCGGAGATCGTGCCCATCAATGGTAATGCTGCCTTTGCTGGGCTGATAGAGACCAGTGAGCAGCTTAACGAGCGTGCTCTTGCCAGCGCCATTTTCGCCCACGATGGCAATATGCTGACCACGGCGAATCGTGAGAGAAATATCGCGCAGTACCGCCGTCTGGGTGCCTGGATAGCAAAACGACACCCGCTGCACCGCGATCGCATCGCGCAGCGTCACCTCATCGATAGTGGTTGCCTGGCTCATGGTAGGCAGCGCCATAAACTGCTGGTAGTCTGTCATGGTGGCAAGGGCTTCGTCGATCATATTATATGTACTAATGATGCTGTCCATTCCGCTCATCACTCGCCCCACCATTTGCTGCACGAGCACAAATTGCCCAATTGGCTGACGATGCGCCACGATCTCCAGCACCACCCAGACAAGCGCCACTACCTCTGCTGCTGCCTGGATAATCTCTCCGCCCAGGCGCTGCCCCATAAAGCGGCGCTCGTAGCCAAGCACCCGCAGCCGATCTTTATTCCGCAGTGCTGCTCGCTCGCCAAGTAGATGGTGGATCACTCCATAGAGGCGCAGCTCAGCAATGAAGTTCGGCCGGCTAAGGATGTGCTCGATCCACGCCATGCGCCGCCGCGTACCCACCTGCTCACGCCAGTGACCAGCCTGCAAGCGCGACAACCGCACCTGCACCACACTACTTGGCACGAGCGCCACAAGTACGAGCAGCCCCAGCCACCAGCTCACCATCACCACCATCCACAGGCTCGTTGCCAGCGACACCAGCGCCGTCAGCATCTGCACCAATTGAATAAAGAGATACGAAAATGACTGAACGAAGCGCTGCGCTTTATCAAACATATCAATGGTCGCAGGGTCGTCGTAGCGCCAAAAATCCAGCGCATGGAGGCGGGCATACATGTGGTCGCTCATGGCAGCCTCGATGCGATAGCGCGACACTTGGTCGTAATACCCCTGCACCACCGACCACACACTCGCCACAACGCCCAGCACTACAGTCACCACCACATAGGTGAGGAGCTGCGGCTGACCACCCGTCGCATATGCCTCAGCCAAGGCCGTTGTGGTAAGAGCGGCGTAGTAGGCCGTGGCCAGTGGCAGCACCGCCGACAGCACTGCCCCCACCGCTTGGATGACGATCGTCAGCGGTGCCTCCCGCCAAATAATCCGCACCACCAGCCACAGCCCCGCCAAGCGCTGGCGTAGTGAGGGGGTAGGTGTGATGGGTGGTTTAGTCATGATCGTTGATTATTGCGTCGGCTTATAGCCTTATTGTAGCGATTGCCGCTCTGTACTTTTTATAATCTTTTGGAGAAAAAACATGGGTGAGAGCTACCACGAGAGAAAGCGATCGAGCGAGGGGCTGGCTTTTAATACTCCCTGCTGGTAGCCAGCCTCATACATTGACTGCGTCGGACATGTTGATAAAACGAGCGCTTCTACTTGTTTCGTGGCTGGCCTCTCAACATTTTTAGTGAGGACGCTGTGCTAGCGCAAGGGGTGAGGATGGCTATAGAAACTTAAATATTGCCAGCCACCAAGCTCGAGTGGCGTCTCACGACTGGAGTGCGCCACTCGAGCTGAGCATGTTATTCCTTGTAGTCCTATGCTTTGGCGAGGCTAATCTGCAGCTCGGCACCATCTACCATAGCCGTCGTTTGGTAGAGTATATCGTCTGGCTGCTGCATCGTCGCCAGCGTCTCGCTCGCGATGGTGGCGGCGTGCTCGGCTAGGGCTTGGCGCAGCTGCGCGGCTACGTCACTAGCTGGTTGCGCCTGGCTTGGCACTGCCGGCTGGCTGGCACTGGCGGGCTCAGCCCCGACCGCGAGGTGCAGCACAATCCGGTCATCCACCTGCAGCCCGGCCTTCTTGCGCGCACTCTGCACGTGGCGGATGACCTCGCGCATTAAGCCTTCGCGCTTGAGTTCGGGGGTGATCGTCTTATCAATTTCGATCCAACTGGCTGGCTTAATCGCACCCTCGGCTGCGTCACGATCCGTTAAGTACTCATCCAAGTGCTCAATCCAGCGGATCTCCTTCACATTCAGCTCCTCGGCCATGATCTGCTCGTAGTACTCAGCCAGCTTTGCACCCGCATAGGCCGCGCGCTGCAGCGGCTGGCGCACCTTGATCGACTCCTGATGCTCATCCTTCTTCATGCGTAGGCTCAGGCCGGTGTTGATCAACTCGCGCGTGCGGGCCATATCGGTCAGAATCTGCTCGTTCACCGCGCCCGCTGGCAGCCAATTCTTCAGGTGGATCGACTCGTCATCACCCGTCAGATTATGGTACAACTCCTCGGCCAAGAACGGCGTAAACGGCGCCAGCAGGTGGCTCAGGCGCACCAGCACATAGTGCAGCGTGCGGTAGGCATCGTTCTTGTCGCCGTCGTCCTCAGCGCCCGCAGCCCCTTTCGACGACCTCCAGAAG
>CALBWN010000006.1 GCA_937974295.1 uncultured Candidatus Saccharibacteria bacterium | reverse complement strand
GAACTGGTCACCTCTTCGCTGCCAGCGAAGCGCTCTAGCCAAATGAGCTAATGCCCCGTCTGCTATAGACTATAGCAAAAAATCACCTCTTTGGCTAGAGGTGATTTACCGGTAGCTGCTACGCGCCCACCCTGGGGCACAATGTTTGTTTTGGCACGATGTTTGTGTTTGGACGCAACGGTACCCCTTTTTGCGTACCAGCTTGTCTCTTATTATGCACCACCGCTTTGCAAAACACAAGCAGTTCGCCGATTAATTATCGCACTTTTATGGGTTCAGGCGCTCTACGGCTCTTATGTTTCATCCGGAGAAATGTCCAGTTAATGCAAGCGTCAAAGCATCCAAGCAAAGTGCTCGTACAAGTATCTTAATACAAGATCTCCCCTATTGTTATTTACAAAAGCAAAACACCACCGTCTTGGTGGTGCTCATGCGCCGCGAGGCATCATATCTGGTGCGGACGAGAAGACTTGAACTTCCACGAGCGCAATGCTCACCAGCCCCTCAAGCTGACGCGTCTACCAATTCCGCCACGTCCGCATATCTCGCGACACTGTTGATTATACCGCATGTTAGGGGGTTTTGTAAACATCTCGGATGGTAACCGTCCAACGGAGGACGTCTGCGTAGCGGTCTGCACCGGAGACAAGGGTATCACCCTGCTGAATAGCCTGTACACCAGGGCCCGTGGCATATACACTAGCCGACCGATAGAGACCAATCGCCGGCACATCGCTGTACCACTGCTCGGCAAACGCTTTGTACTTGGCAGCACGCAGCTTGGGCTCGAGGCGCGTGCGGGCACTGGCCAGCGCGGCATCTGCGGTGCGGCTCGTGTAATTGACGAAGTTATAGCCCTGGTAGCCCGTCTGCGAGGAGTGCCAATAAGCATAGACATCAGGGTCGGCACCAATCGCTAGCTCATAGAGCAAAACATCGTAGCTTCGCCCCTGCAATGTCCCCTGGACAAAGGTAGATGACGTTGCCGAGCGGTCGATCACTTGCTGCGTCACCGCCACGCCAAGCTGCTGCCACTGCTCCATTACCTTGGCAAGGACTGCTTCGTACTCCGCACCCTTCGTAGTGGTGATCATAATCTCTAGCTTTTGGCCATCTTTGCTGCGGACTTTACTGCCATCAGCGAGCTTCCAGCCTGCTTCATCCAGCATCGCAGCGGCTTTCGCTTGGTCATGCTTATCTGCGGATGGCGTATTGATACCGCCAAGCTGACTGGGGATAAACGGACCATCAAGACGCTGCACACCCTCACCCAGCGAGGTGCGAATCGCAGCGGTGTTGGTGCCTAATTGGAGGGCTTTGCGAACCGCGCGATCTTTGAGGATGGGGTTGGTATTGTTCATGAGCAAATACACTCCGCGGTCGGTTGGTACAGTGGTTGTCGTGTATTGGTTGCGCGGGATATCTTTGCGCATCACAACGGAGAGGTCGGTTGCGCCACTCAGCTCACCAGCCTGCAAAGCCGAGACAATATCTTGCTGTGTGCTATACGCTTGGAGCTCGAAGCGATCAAGCTTGGGCCGGCCACCATAATAGCCATCAAAAGCAACGACGTGCACGGTCTTTGGCCGGCGAGCATTATTGGTCGATTGCAAAATCTGGAACTTAAATGGCCCACTACCAACTGGCGAATGATTAAACGGTGCCTGGCGCATTGAGCTTGGCGTTGCCGAGCCTAGCATATGCTCGGGCAAAATCGGGAAGGTCAACGCATGTGGGAAGGCGGCATATGTGGCAGGTAGCACAAACTGCACAGTGGTATCGTTGACCGCCTTGGCCTGGACGTCGACCCAATTGACGCGCAAGGGTGAGCGCACCGCCGGGTTCTTGATAAGGTTGATCGTGAAGACAACATCCTTGGCGGTGAGCTTGTGCCCATCGTGCCAACGGACGTCATCACGCAATTGAGCGGTGTAGGTTTTGCTCGCTTCGTTATAGGCAAGGCTCGTTGCAACATCTGTGTGGAGCGAACCCTTGGCGTCGTAATGATAGAGCGAGGAAAACATGAGTTGACTGGCCGAAAGCTCGGCACTGCTGGTTGCAAAGAGTGGATTAAGCGTCTCAATCGGGCCGAGCGCCCCCTCAATATATGTCCCGCCGGTCCCACCAGTTGCCGTTGTTGCGTCGCGACGGATAAAGATCTGAGCAATAATACCAAGCAAAATCACTGCAATGAGGACAAGCCACAGCACAACCCGCCGCCGGGCTCGACGCAAACTCTCGAAGCGGCTCCCTAAGAACTTGCCAACGTGGCGCGTGGCGCTATCTTCGAGCTGCTTGAGGTCACGGCGTGGCTTCTTGCGGCGAGATGGCACCGATTTCGCTGCTTTAGCTGCACGCAGTGATTCATCCTCCTGAGGCACAACTGCCGACGAGGTCTCACGGCGCTGGAGGTGCTTCTCCTGCCGATTCGCCATGCTCTACCCCGCAGACGGCAACAAGAGTGCCGCCAAAATAGACCCAACAAAGGTAACAGCCAAGAAGATCGTCGCCTCAAAGAGGTTTTTGTCGAGGCCGCGCCGCGTGGTATAGAGCTCGCCCGAGGCACCAAAGCCTGCACCAAGCGTCGCCCCGCGCTGCTGGAGCAAAATAGCCAGGATCATCAAGATGGCCGAGCCAATCATTATTGTTTGTAGAATACTATCAAGATTCATGTTGTTCCTCCTGCGTGCGCCCATAATTTAGCTCAAGCGCGCTGCTTACTATATAGTTTACCAGACTCATGATCAGGCCTGTCAAGATGGAGTGAAGAAACGTCATCTTGAGACCTGGTGCCAGTATCAGTGAGATATAGACCATAAAGCCGTTGACAACGACGGTAAAGAGACCGAGCGTGACGAGAATAGCGGGAAGCGATAGGATGATGGCAATCGGCTTAAAAACTGCATTGACAACTGAGAAGATGAGCCCAGCCAGCAAAAACACCGCAACGTTCATATCGGGTTGGACGCCAATATAGCCTGTACCAAAGATGCGCACAGCAATCCACAGCCCAAGCGAATTTAACACCCAGCGGATAATAAAGGTAAAAAATTGTCGTTTCATTTGCTCTAGTATAGCGGTTTTTTACCATTTTGTCGATAAGCTGGCGCTGAGATTATCGTGGCCGCTTGGCGTAATGAGGATATCATCTTCGATCCGGACACCAATGCCCTCCTCTGGAATGTAAATTCCTGGCTCGACGGTAAGCACCATACCAGCGCGCAGCACCCGTGGCGAACCCAGGCTGTCGTGTGTATCGACGCCAAGCCCATGACTGGTGGCATGTGGATAGTAACGCCGGAAGGTGGCTTGGTCGTGACGATCGCGTAGGAGACCAAGCTGCTGCAAGGCATCGCGCATAATGTCGTCGCTCTGCTGGATGTAGTCAGCCACAGGTAGATTTGGCTCGAGCAACTCAATGATGTGTTGCTGCACCTGCACCACTGCAGCGTGGACATCCTGCTGGCGCTGCGTCGGCTCAATGCCATAGGTGCGAGTGATATCCGCGCAATATCCATTGACCCGCGCTCCGATGTCGATCAAGACCATATTCTCAGCATTCAGCGGCCCTGCATTATAGCTGTAGTGCAATGTACAGGCATTGGCACCACTCGCGACAATCGGGCTATAGGCATGGCGAGCATTATGACGCCGGAATAGATAGTCAAACTCCGCCTCACACTCATACTCATGCCGGCAGTCCGGCAAGCGCTGCTTGGCTACCTCAAACGCCTCGATCGTCAGCGCAATTGCCTGGCGCAGCGCAGCAATCTCTTCTGGCTGCTTGATAGCCCGCAATTCACGCAGCTGGCGGAGGCACGACTGGACTGAGGGAAAGATCCGCTGCAGTACTTTGCTTAGGTCGCGCGAGGCAGGGTTGAGCATAAAACCGTAGTCGGTACGGTCGTTTACTTCGTATACAACCGTATGGCGCTTGGCAAGCTGGCGTAGCTCCGCCTCAAAATCGTGGGCATCAATCACTGCATCAGCACCACTGATCCGCCTGGCTTCCTCACTGCTTAGTTCACCAACGAAGGTCTGCTGCACCGCATCGAGATGAGGCCGCACGAGTGTTGTGCGGCCACGCAATCCATCGATAATCAGCTTCCAGCCTGGCCGCTCAATCCCACTAAGCCACCAAAAGTTTGACTCCTGCTGAAACGGCGCTGGCTCATCGCCACTGCCCTGCACTTCGTCATACGCAGTCAATACTGCCAGCCCACCCGCAAGCGCATCAATGCAACGCGCTCGATTCTGACGAAAGTCGATCATGACCGCTTAATACCTCGCAGTACCTCTGTCAATTCTGCCGGGAAGAGGATCATCGTCTTCTGGCTTGGCTCGGCACTAATGCGCTCAAGTGTCGTGAGCGTACGCAGGTTGATTGCTCCTGGGGTGTTAGCAAGAATCTGAGCGGCCTCTGCGAGGGTCTCTGCAGCGGCTTTTTCACCATCGGCATTGATGATGTTAGCCCGGCGCTCACGCTCGGCTTCGGCTTGCTTAGCCATAGCGCGCTTCATATCGCCTGGCAACTCGATGTTCTGAATCTTCACGTTCTCGACGTCAATCCCCCACTTGTCAGTCTCAGCATCAACGATCTCTTTGATCTGCTGGCTGAGTTCTTCTCGCTTGGCGAGCAGGTCGTCCATGTCAATGTTACCCGTCACATCACGCAGCGCTGCCTGAGCAAACTGGCTGGTGGCATAGATGTAGTTCGTCGTCTCGAGGACAGCCTTTGGCGCATTAATGACACGGAAGTACACCACAGCGTCCACACCAACCGTCACGTTATCTTTGGTGATAACCTCTTGCTTTGGCACATCGATCGGCGTCGAGCGGACATCGACCATCATAATCGTCTGAAAGATTGGCACTACCACACGTAGGCCTGGCGCGCGCTGACCCGAGAAGCGTCCAAGCGTTAGCACCACACCGCGCTGGTATTGATTCACCACCCGAATCCCGCTCAGCATGAAGACAATCGTCGCCACGATGATGCCAATAATGATATATTCCATATTCCTCCTTTGGACTAGCTTATTGCTTTTATCATACCACATTGTGGCAAAATAGCGAGACAGCAATAGTCTTGGCATCCTATAGTATTATGAGAGCCCCTTCTCACACCACTTTTGCCTGGTAGAGTGTAAAAACAAATTGCAATAAGCTACTTTAGTACCTATCCTATTCTCAGATCAGACATAGACCCATCTGTATAAAATGACCCTTCGACGTGCCAGTCTATTTCCGGTATACTAGACGTAGCTATGCCTGAGCCAGATTCGTCATCGTCATCACGCCAACCGCTGGCCGAGCGGCTACGCCCACAATCGCTCAATGCCGTGATCGGCCAGACACACTTGCTGGGCGATGCCGAGATTTTGCGCCAGATTGTTACGAAGAAGCAGCCCGTGAGCCTCATCTTTTGGGGACCACCGGGCACAGGCAAGACGACACTGGCGCGGATTATTGCTCGCGAGGTGGAGGCTGAGTTTATCGAGCTCAGTGCCGTTACCAGTGGCAAGAAGGACGTCGAGCGAGTTATCCAGCATGCCCGGCAAAATTGGAATCTTGGCCTGCGTACTGTTCTCTTTGTTGATGAAATTCATCGCTTTAATAAGGCGCAGCAGGATGCCTTTTTGCCTCATGTCGAGTCGGGGCTGATTACGTTGATTGGTGCGACGACTGAGAATCCAAGCTTCGAGGTTATTACCCCACTACTGAGCCGGATGCGCGTACTCGTCTTGCAACCACTGAGCAAAGACGAAATTCGCGCTATTCTCCAGCGTGCCATCACTACCCTAGGTAAGACAGAGCACGTCACGCCAGAGGCGCTCGATTATCTTGCTGAGCTATCGGGCGGCGATGCCCGAGTGGCGCTCGGTAACCTTGAGCTTGCCCTGAGTCTCGCTGAGACAGTGACGCCCGATACCGTTACAGCTGCTGCCCAAAAGAAGCTCCCTGGCTACGACAAGCAAGGCGAGATGCACTATGATGTGATCTCGGCCTTCATCAAGTCGATGCGGGGCAGCGATGTGCGCGCCACCCTCTATTATCTAAGCCGAATGATCGACGCTGGCGAAGACCCAAAGTTCATTGCTCGGCGCATGGTGGTATTCGCCAGTGAGGACATCGGGCTGGCAGGTAATGGTGCGTTATCTCTGGCGGTGGCGACCTTCCAAGCGGTGGAGCGGGTTGGCTTGCCTGAGGCCCGCTACAATCTCTACCACTGTGCCACAGCGCTTGCCCGCTCAGCCAAATCGCGCGAGATCACCGACCTTATGCACGAGGCAGAGGCTCTTGCTCGCCGCTATGCCGATACGCCAGTGCCACTCCACCTGCGCAACGCCCCCACTAAACTCATGAAGGATCTCGGCTATGGCAAAGGCTATCAGTGGCAAGCAAACTTCCAACATGAGAAGGGATTTTTGCCAGATGAGGTAACTCAGCATGTGTCAAAGGATAATACATAGCAGGCTGAAAAATATTTGTGACTCGTTTTACCAAGCGAAAAGCCTAGGCAACTTAGCTATTTGTCGTATCTTGGAATGATACAGGCGTCAAGCAGTGACAAAAAATCGTAGCGTCTTACCTCTCCAGGCTACTGCTGCGCTACACCAAGCTGCTCATCCTTGAGTGCTGCGTACACCCCATTCGTCCAGCCAAAGCCATCTTGCAGGGGATACTCCCCGCCACCGCCCGCACTGGCGGTAACAACATCATACTTCTCGACCATTTTGCGCTTCTGGGCAAAGACAGCTTCGTTAGTGGCAAGCCAGCGATCGCGAATGGTTGCTGCCAATGTATCGTAGCCGTAGTTGCGCAGCCCCACAATGGCAAACCACTGCAGCGGCGCCCAGCCGTTAGGGGCATCCCACTGCTGACCATTAGTAATGAGCGTTGAGAGAAGCCCGCCAGGTTGCAAGAAGTCTTGCTCGAGCCGCTGCGCTACCGCTGCAGCTTGCTCATCGGTTGCAATTCCCACATATAATGGCGTCACCGCGGCAAGCGTGAGTCGCCCCGTGGTCTGACCAGTGGTGATAGCATAATCCTCAAAGAATTGCGTGGTAGGTTGCCAGCAGTAGCGGCGAATTGCTCGAGCTCGGCGCTCGGCCGCTGCCTCGAAACGCCGCGCCAGGCGACGTTGTTTGATGAGTCGGTAAGCCTCGGCGATCGTCATTTCCAGCTGGTAGAGGAAGCAATTGAGGTCGACCGGCACATACTTTGTCGTCTCGATGGTCTGAATCTGACAGGGGTCGGCAAACCACCGGCTGCTAAAGTCCCACCCACTCTCGGCTGCCGCCCGCAGATCAAGAAATGTCCGCGTCGTATGCGCTGAGGCTGCGTGATGCGCCGTATGGACATCTTCGCGATGTGACTCAGGGCGCGGTGTGGTGCGGTTATCGTAATAACGATTGAGCGGCGTGCCATCGGGCATAACAGCGACGCGAAGATATGCTGGGTACTCAACGGCCTTGGCTTTCGCAATCTGGCGACGGCCCTTCATCCAAAAGCGATACTCAGCAAGAAGGCTTGGCAAAAACTCTGCATAGACCCGCTTGCCTCGGTGGCGTGCCAGCAGCTGCACCATCGCCGCAAACAGGGGTGGCTGCGACCGACTCAAGAAGTATGTCCGGTTAGCCGTGGGGATCATTCCAAACTTGCGCAGCATGTAGGTGTAGTTGCGCATCATATACTCAATGGAGCGCCAGTGCCCATCCGCTGCTAGGCCAAGCATAATGAAATACGTATCCCAGTAGAATAGCTCATCAAAGCGTCCACCCGGCGTCATATATGGATATGGCAGCGCAAGGAGCGAGCCCCGATTCTTACGGTTGCGCCGCTCGAGCTGTTGCCAAAGCTGGCTTACATGCTGGCGCGCAGTGGTAGTATCGGTCGGTTGGTAGCTCGAGGCAGGGTATACTGTGGTAGAAAAATGCTGCCCAACGAAGGTCGCGAGGTCGAAGCCGGGCTGGCGACGCTGCCGACGATACCGTGCCATAATCGTCCGAGCTGGCTTGGTAGGTGTCATATCGACAAACGCCTTGCCGTCACCATAAATCTGCTGCGTTTGCACCTCATCAAAGAGCTCACTCAGCGTCTCGTCGGGCGAGCTTGGCGTCGGGCGCACCAGCTCAACCGTCTGCACCGCAGCGGCTTTGGCATTCTCTTTGGTATCTTTGGTAAGAGCAATGATTTTCGCAGCAAAAGCGCGGCGGACGTTGTGCATGATAGGCGGGTTCTCCCTATGATGTTATGGTTGATGTTTGGCGGCGCGTTTGCGCTCGTTGGCGTCGAGGTATTTCTTGCGGAGGCGAAGGGCGTGCGGCGTAACCTCAAGGAGCTCGTCGTCTTCGATAAAGTCGATCGATTGCTCAAGGCTCAGCTGGGTGTGTGGCGTCAGTTGGACGGTGCCATCGCTTGATTTGCTGCGCATATTGGTAAGGTGCTTGGCCTTACAGACATTGATCTCGAGGTCGTCTGGGCGGTTATTGAGGCCAACAATCATCCCAGCATAGACATCAGTCCCCGCTCCAACGAAGAGCTCACCGCGCGCTTCGGCCGCTTGCAAGGCATATGGTGTGGTCGTACCTGGCTCAAAGGCGATTAACACACCATTGCGCGTCCGCGGCAATGCACCACCAACCGGCTGATAGCCGTATGGCAGGCTATACATAATGACTGTCCCCTTTGTATCTGTCAGAAGGCGGTTACGCAGACCAATCAATGCTCGGGTCGTAATGGTATAGGTCATCCGCGCTGCACCGCTAGTGGTTTGCTCTTGTTTGCGGAGCTCGGCTTTGCGCTTGCCAAGTTCTTGGCTGACAACACCAACAAACTCAGGCCCGATCTCAACCAGTAGCTCTTCAACTGGCTCTTGCTCACTGCCATCCTTGGTGATCGTCACAACTTCTGGCCGTCCAACCTCAAATTCGTAGCCTTCGCGGCGCATCGTCTCGATCAATACACTGAGGTGAAGCTCGCCTCGCCCCGATACTACAAAGCCAATACCAGACTCTGCCACTCGCAGCGCCACATTAGTCTCGAGTTCGCGCTGGAGGCGATCACCAATCTGCCGGCTGGTAGTGAATTCACCCTCGCGGCCCTTCATCGGGCTAGTATTCGGTCCAAGATACATGCTAATAGTAGGGGCCTCGACTGCCATGACAGGTAGTGCCTCTGGTTGGTCGCGGCTCGCGAGCGTCTCGCCAATGTGCGCTTCGGCTGCACCAACGATGTAGACAATGTCACCCGCGCCTGCCTCGCTCACCTCTTCTTTAGCGAGGCCGCGGCTGATGAAGAGCTTATCGATCTTAGCATTGGTAGTCGTACCATCCGTCTTGATAAGAGTCAGCGCTTGGCCACGCTGAGCTACCCCGCGATGGATTCGGCCAATTGCATATTTGCCAAGGAAGGTGTCGTACTGGAGGGCCGTCACGAGCATTTGGAAAGGCCCATCTGCCACCTGCGGCGCTGGGATATGCGAGATAATCGCTTGGAAGATCGGTGCCAGGCTGGCTGGCTGGCTGGCATCACTTGGCAGTGCTGCCCAGGCTTTGCCTTCGCGCGCTACAGCGTAGTACACCGGGTATTTGAGCTGCGCTTCGTCGGTGGCAAGCTCGAGGAAGAGATCGGCCAGCTCGTCCTCCACCTCGGCAATGCGCCGCGCAGGCTTATCGATCTTGTTGATAATCACGACCGGCGTTAGACCAAGCTCAAGCGCTTTGCTCAGGACAAACTTCGTCTGTGGCATTGGGCCTTCCTGCGCATCCACCACAAGGAGTACACCATCAGCCATGTTAAGCGTGCGCTCCACCTCGCCACTAAAATCGGCATGGCCGGGCGTGTCGATGATGTTGATCTTGTAGTCGACTGCTGACTCAGCATCGGCAGGCTGGTAGTAGACTGTCGTCTGCTTGGCGGTGATGGTAATGCCACGCTCACGCTCTTGGTCGCCACTGTCCATAATGAGCGTCTGAGCCATTTCGGCTTGGTTGCTGCGGAATGTATTGCTCTGCTTGAGCAAGCCATCAAGCAGCGTTGTTTTGCCGTGGTCGACGTGGGCAATAATTGCAATATTACGAATATACTGTGGATCTGTCATAACATAAAATAACGGCCCGAATTATATCAGACCTTCCTTACTGCTTATAGTATCATACTGGCAGCTGGTTTGCCTAGGGTAATGTGCATAATCGCGGTGCATATCATAGAGCCCCACCGCGTCGTATCTTATCACTGCGCGACCACTGTTATTGTCAGGCGATCGAGTAGGTCATCCACTGTTTCTACCGTAGCAATTCGACGCCAGCCACGCGCCCCGACAACCATCCGTAGGTCGTCGATCATGCTGACGATGGAGGGCGCAGACTGTTCTCGATAATCAACCGTCTGCAAGCGCTCCAAAAGGCGCTGCCACCCACCCTGGGCTCGAATCATCCGGATCATAAGCTCATACAAGTTGTAGACCTGGGCCGAATGATCCTCGCGGCCAGTTACGAGCAAATATTGCCGCTCGGTATAGTGTCCAGCCGTGCACTCTCTATCATACCCGTGGTTATAATACCCATACGTTCGCTGCAGCAGCGCAGCAGTATTGGCCTGGATCGCATGCGTAAGCTCAATGAAGACGGCCGCTCGCGGGTCGCCTGGCTCAAGATCGATCGATATATCAATGGTATATTCTATAACGTCCGCTTCCCACTCCTCGCGCTGGGCAATGATGCCACGTGGTGCTGTCTCACCCAAGCATTGCAATACGTCGATATCCTGAGCATCATACCATGGCTCGGTATCAAGCTGGTGCAGCGCCTCGTGAAGAGCGAGCCGGTCGTGATAGGTGAGCGGATAGCCCTTCTCGGCAATGATTTGCCGCAGCGCACAGTCGATCATCGCATCATCATACTCCGCCACTGGCTGGCGCAGCTGGGCTACAAAGCGCTCGGCCTGCATGGTGTAGAGCGTCGCATCAATCCCCATCACTCCAGCATCAGAATAGACGACTCCATAGGCTTGGTAGTCAATCGCCTGAAACAACCCTGCCTCAAACAGCTGTCGATGTATCGTCTGCATCACCAAATGCTCGTAGAGGTGTGCCACGAGATGATCGCCACACGGCTTGAAGAGATGAAACGACTCCATATCTGTATTATACCCTACTACTCCACATTCCAGTTGATTATGCTATACTAAATTATATGATGGCACAAAATGATACACAATGTTCGTCAAGCGATCGCCCCGCAGTACCCTCCTCACGGCCACTACGAGTGGCAGTTGTTGCCCCACCGTGGCTGGCCCTGCCCATCAAAGGCTACGGCGGTATCGAGCTCGTCGTCGAAGGTTTGGTGCGTGCGCTGCAGCAACGCGATGATGTTGAGGTAGAGCTTTTCGCCAATGGCGCACGGCGGATGCGCAATGGTACGCCAACCCACTCATACTACAAGCGCGAGCTCTTCGATACCATCGACGACCCCTACTACGACGCACCACTCCAAGTCCTCCAAACTCATCTCAATTTTGCCCTCCACGCCATCGAAGCCGATGGCCATTTTGATATTATTCACGACCACAACCCCTACATTGGGCCAGCCTTTTTCTCACCAGTGAGCCGCATATCAGGATTACCACCAGTGTTACATACCTTCCATGGGCCACCATTTTCTACGCCGCAGACTATTGAGGCGGGGCAAATGGATAATCGCCCACAGCTCAAATATATGAATCCTGGCCGCCTCTACATGACGTGCATCTCGGAGGCAATGGCGCGCAAAGCCCCACGCGAGATCCGCCCTCATTTGCTACCAGCCGTGCACAATGCCATCGATTGCAGTGCCTTCCCCTTTGTCTCGCACAAGCAAAATTACTACATCACCCTTGCCCGCTTCACCCAAGATAAAGGCCAAGCTACCGCCGTAGCCTACGCTGCCCAGTACAAGAAGCGCCTCCGCATGGCGGGTACAGTCGCAGGGATCGGTAGTAACCGCAAGCTGCTCCTTGAGCTCTCCAACCCACTCACCAACTACCGACGCAACGAAGAATTCCGCTACTATAGCGACCACATCCTCCCGGCCATCCTCAAGCATCGGCGCATCACCTATGCCGGCAACCTCAGTGGCAAGAAAAAGCTCGACTTCGTAGCTAATGCCAAGGCGCTGCTCTTCCCCATTGAGTGGGATGAGCCCTTTGGTATGGCAGTCATCGAGGCGCTGGCCTGCGGAACGCCCGTTGTGGCGATGAAGCGCGGTGCCATGCCCGAGATCATCACCCATGGCGTTAATGGCTTCCTTGCGAGCAACCAAGACGAGTTCTTTGCCTACGCCAACCGAGTAGACGAGATCGACCCAGCCGCCTGTCGCGCCAGCATTGAGCAAAAATTCTCCGCCACTATTATGGCGCAAAATTATGTGGAGCGGTATCAGGAGGTGATTGCTAAGACGCGGTGGTGAGTGCACACTGATATTGCATAGTACATCACTTCTTCAAGCCCATATCTTTATAGCGGCAGTATATAGCCGCCAGTATAAGTGCCATTACTATAAAGAATATGACGATATGAACTGCAACGTCTGGTGTCTTACCAGAAATACCATCACCAAATGCAGTATTAATGGAGTGATAGATCAACAGCAGCGCTGCAAGTAAGCACACATTGTAGATAATTTTATATCTGTATTCCATGAGCGTTATTGCTTTCGTTACATGCCATAGATTTAATACGTATGCCCTTATTGTACATTATTGATAGGATCAATTTTAAAGGGTGTTTGCTACTAACTGGTAGATAATACACAGTAAGCTATCTAGCCATGTCAATTCAGGCTATTCACCTAGTTGCATTTTTGCAATAAAAAAGCACCTAGTAAAGGTGCATTTGTTCGCATTTTGTATGGTGCGCTTCAGCAAACTCGACACAAACAACTGGAAGCCCCTACTCGCCTTCCG
>CALBWN010000005.1 GCA_937974295.1 uncultured Candidatus Saccharibacteria bacterium | reverse complement strand
AGCCGCGGCCAGGACTGGGTGGTGCAGCATCTGGTGCCAGTTGCCCCGGTAGAGGTGCCGCTGTATACACCAGGCCATGGCATCCACACCCAGGCGGTCACGCTAGATTGCAACCCCTACACCGTGGGTGGTACGCTGGCCGGGGTGCTCGCCCGGGCAATGCCGGCAGCCCAGCAAACGGCTGGCCCGCAGGCTATGAATATCGTGGCGGGGGCGGCCATCGGTGCCTATACTGGCGTGGTGTAGACGCGCTGGCTGGTATCGGCCAGGGTGCCGGCTACAAACTGCTCTACCAGGGTGGTGGTGGCTGGGATGATGGCCGTACCAAGCGCCTCCTGCTCTGCTTGGCTGAGGGGCTTGAGCACAAAGGCCGCATCGCCCATGCGCCGCCGCAGTGGGTTGTGGATACCAATCCGCAGCCGCGCATAGCCCTGGCCTAGGTGGGCATTGAGCGATTTAATACCATTATTACCCGCATCGCTACCACTGTGGCGCACACGAATGATGCCAAATTCCAGCGCTAGCTCGTCATGAATAACAAGCACGTCATGAGGCGATACTTTATAAAAATCCATAATTGCCCGGGCTGCCCGGCCGGTGTCGTTGTAAAAGGTGGTTGGCTTAGCCAGGATGATCTTCTCGCCGCCGTATGAGAGCTCAGCCAACTCAGCATCGAACCGGCTCTTTGTGGCAAACTGGGCGCCGTACGCGCAGGCCAGCGCGTCCAGGCACTGCCAGCCAATATTGTGCCGCGTGCGAGCGTACTCGCTGCCAGGGTTGCCTTGGGCCAGGATTAATTTCATATGTATTAGTATAGCATGGATGAGGTCTTATCGTGGCTGTAGTGCAAGGCTGTGATTATAAAAGCATTAGCACAATTGCTTCATTAGTGGTGCTGTAGTTGAACCGAAAATGTTCCGGCCAGAATTATAACAGCGATCATCCGCCTGCTGTATGGCTGGCCTCCATATATTTTCTTGTTCAACTATCGCACCGTACCTAGCAGCCTTACCCCTTAGTACAAGACCATAAGATACTCTGTTAGAGCGAGCGGGCAGCCCCATCATGTTATACTAAACCCATGGCCCAGCGCGATAATGATCTTGAATTTAGCCTTAATGCTGCCTTTGATGAGCAGCGCACCCAGCCTGGCCTGGTACCGCTCTACCTCATCAATGGCTCGCTTGGGACGGGCAAGACGAGCGTGCTGGAGTATCTTTTGCGCCAGCCGGAGTTTGCTGGCTCGCGCGTAATTGAGAATGAATATGCCAACGAGAATGTCGATGGCTACCGGCTAGAAGGCCTGGCAGAGCTTGTGACGACACTGGCGGGTGACTGCGTGTGCTGTTCATCCAAGCATGCCTTGACGCGCATGCTGCTGGATTTTTGCCAGTCGTCCCCTGCCCCGGTTTTTATCGAGGCAACAGGGGTAGCGCGGACGATGAACTTGGTGGAGAAGCTCATCAATGCGCGGATCTTTGCCAAATACGAGCTGCTGCAGAGCTATTATGTCATCACGGCGCACGAGATTTTGCACGGTATTGAGCCAGCCCACGAGGTGGAGCTGCAAGCCGCCGACACGATTCTCATCACTAAAGAAGATCTCCTACACGGTGATGATCGCACCATTTATGATGCTAAGCGCCGCTCCCTGCCCTATGCGCGGGTGTTGTCTGCGCCGCATGGGCATTTTGACCTCAGTAAGATCACAACGCCGTCGAGTCTGCTCACCTTCTTCGACACCTATGATGGCGAGCTTGCCGTGCCAGATAACCCGACCTATAGCGTCATCGATATGTCGCAGCTCACTGCTACCGAGGCAGCCTTTGAGACGCTGTGGCTGGAGCTCTTTGCGACGTATGAGCTGCGCCGGCTCAAAGGGTGCTTTATTGATGAGCATGGTGCGCGCCGGCACATTGAGGCTACGCCCGAGCAAATTCAGATCACCACTGGCCAACCTAGAGAAGCGCCCAAGCTGGTCTGCATTGGCACCCACGCCAGCAGCATCACCCGCGATGGGCTGGTGGCGCAGCTGATGATGTTTGGGTAGGGTAGGTCTGAGGAGTCTCTTGGGCTTATCCACTAACTCCTCTGGTAGGATCTATTGCAGAGAATGAGGGTTGATTATTATTGGCTTGGATATAAAAATTTTTTCTCTTTTGCGTCATTCTCCCTTCTCTGTAGCGCCAGTACGAGAGGTTGGTATTGAGTCTTATATACATCAGAGGAGGGTGATATGGCAAGAAGCAGTATCGAAAGATAGATCTATGCCATAATAAAACCCACCTACCCCTACTTTGTTGTACGCAAAAACAGAGGTAGATGGGTGTGATATTATGGGTCTTGCGATTTCTTAGCCTTTCCTTAAGCGAGGAGTATTCGTCGACCTGGATTGCTTGGACGCATAGGCCGCTAGAAGCCACACTACCGACTCTTATCAAGGAATTCGCTTAGCTTCTCATCGATCGATGTGAGCGATTGGCTCATCTGATTGACTCGCCGGACGAACCAAACAAGTAGCCAAATAGCCACCACAAATAGCACAACATGGAAGGCGATGGCCGACCAAAAAAGCGTATTTGCCTCGGGCGCGCGAATCAACAAAGCAAAATAAGCTGGTATATGAGTCATGGTACAACTCCTTATGTTATTAGTTATTACTGAATGTTGTTTGCCCACCCAGCCTTATTGTGTAACATAAGGCTGGGTGGGCGTTCCGGTGGCTAGTCCAGCTTCAGGCAGGACCAGCCCTCAGCGAGCGCGGCGTTCGTTACCTCGGCCTTGGAACCGGGGTAGAATCGGTTGCAGTAGCCCTGGATGTCGACACTACCAGCCGACCCAAACGACACACCGAACGGGAACGTGTACGACATGTCGTAACACGTCCATGTGTACGGCTCGCCGAAGAAGTTGTAGACACCGGAGTGCCCCTGCAGGCGGCAAGCCTCCTCAATATCCGCCGGCCACTCGCCGTCAGCGGCGTTCGCCGGCGAGCTCAAAACGAACCCGCCCACCGCCAACGCAGCGGTAGCACCCAAGGACGCGATCTTCCGGAACTTCATGTTATCCTCCTCTAGGATTCCGGGAGCCCAAGATTTTTGGGCTCAACCAACATGACGATTTGATTGTAGCTGATATATATATATATCAATACTTGTTATGATATATTGCAATAATACGGTAAAATAACAGTGGTAAGTGCTGTCTATTCTACAACGATTTTGTTCGAAAATAGGCGAACATGGTCAGGGCTATGCACCAACAGGAAGAGAACGAGATATATTCTACTAATTATGCCATAAAATAATCTGAGATAGTTATCCTGCAAGCGTCAGCAAAGCACCTACAAGCGGCTCTTGCTCGTGCCCTGCGTGCTTTGCCCTTCGGCGTTCTTGCGCTGCTTATATGCTTTCGTCACAGGCTCGAGGCCACGCTTGACGCGTTCGCGGTTGGCTTTGAGTTGCTTCTCGTCGCGGAAGGAGAGCTTGATGGGGGTGCCGGTGTAGTCGTAGGTGTCGCGGATGCGCCGCTCGAGGTAGCGCTTGTAGCTCCAGTGGACGAACTTGAGGTTGCTGCCGTAGATAACGAACCATGGTGGGTTTGTGTCTGTCTGGACGATGTAGCGCAGCTTGGGGTGGGTATTCTTGAGGCCAGCTGGTGGGTGCTTCTGCACAGAGCGCTGCAGGAGGTCATTGAGAGTGCGAGTGGTGGTCTTTTGCTGGCGATGGGTAGCAATACCAAGGGCAAGGTCGAATAACTTCGTCACATTCTGGCCCGTAACGGCACTGGTGAATATGAGTGGTGCCCACGGTGTGAAGTCGAACTGGGCGGAGATCTGCGGAGCGAGTGCATCGCGCGTGTAGGCATCTTTGCCTTCCACAGCGTCCCATTTGCTCACGACGATGGCCATGCCCTTGCCTGCCTCGGCAATGATGCCAGCAAGCCGTTGGTCGAGGGCAGTGTTGAGTTCGTTCACATCCATCAGGAGGAAGCAAATATCGGCCTCCTCGATGGCAGCCAGGGTGCGCAAGACGCTAAACTTCTCGATGCCCACCTCTTGCTTGCCTTGGCGGCGAATGCCAGCGGTGTCGAGCAGCTCGATGGTTTCCCCCTGGTAGCGCAGACGGATGCGATTGACATCGCGCGTGGTGCCTGCCACTCCAGCCACGATGGCTTGCTGCTTGCCTGCCAGTGTGTTGAAGAGGCTGGATTTACCAACATTGGGCCGGCCGATCAGCGCAATCTTGAGCACATCGCTCGGCTCTGCTTGGCGCTTCTCTGGGATGTGTTGGCAGATCTCATCTAGCGCATCACTAATGCCACTGTTGTGCTCGGCACTGGTGCGGATGATACTCTTGATGCCAAGGCGGAGGAATTCACTGGTGGGCAAGCTGCCCCGCAGGTCGATTTTGTTGGCGATGAGAATGACTGGCTTGCGGCTCTTGAGGGCAGTCTTGGCGACGCGCCGGTCTTCGTCGCTGGGGTATTCGGTGCTATCCACGACCACGAGAATGACGTCGGCCGCGTCGGATGCATCGGTGATTTGCTCTTGAATACTTGCCTCAAACTCGTCTTCTGCTGGCTTGAGGCCAGCTGTATCGACAAGCCAGAACTCATGCTCATGATAGGCTGCCTTGCCCACCACCCGATCGCGCGTCGTACCAGCCTCGCGCGCCACGATAGCCTGCTGCGAACGCATCATACGATTAAACAGCGAGCTCTTGCCAGCATTGGCGCGCCCGATGATTGCAACGGTAGGAAGTTTGGTAGCCATAATACTCTCATTATATCATGAAAGCGCGCGAGTGGATTTGCAGTGCCCTACTGCTCGGCCACGTTTTGCCATTCGCCTCGTGGTAGCTTGCCCAGGCTATAGCTGCCAAAGTGTGTGCGGTGCAGGCGCGTGACGGTGTAGCCTAGGGCGGCGAAGGTGCGGCGGATCTGGCGGTTGCGGCCTTCACTCATGCTAATGTGCCACTCGGTGCGGCTATCGGGCCGGAGACGGGTGAGGATGAGCCGGCTGGTGCCATCGGCAAGCTGGATGCCGTAGTCGCTGATCATCTGCTGGTGGAGAGGTTCAAGCGGGTGGTCGAGCCGGACGTGGTATTCTTTGACCTTGGCAAACTGCGGATGGGTCATGCGGTAGGCAAAGTCGCCGTTGTTGCTGAGCAAAAGCAGGCCGGAGCTATCGGCATCGAGCCGGCCAACGGGCTTGAGCGTGTGTAATTCTGGCGGTAAAAGGCTATAAATAGTGGGCTGTGACCCCTGTTGCTTGCGCGAGCAGACGTAGCCTACTGGCTTGTTGAGCATGATGGTATGATAGGCAACCTGCTTGGGCAGTGGTGTGCCCTTAACTGCTACCTGGCTACCTGGCTGGAGGCGAGCGCCCAGCACAGCCACCTCGCCATCAACCACGACGTCTCCAGCGGCGATTAGGTCATCCGCTTGGCGGCGCGACAGGCCCAGCACAAGAGCAATATGTTTGTTGAGGCGAGTAGTCGACATGCCTCTATTATATCACCGAGGACGTGCTGGCCGAAGGCTCGGCTCTGTGCCGCTGACTCTCTCGGCTAATGCTGATGGGTATGACGCGACCACGGCCGAGTAACCGCTGAAACAATGCTCCGCGTGCCGCGGAGAGCGGCCTGGCCAATAGCGCGAATGCAGGTGAAGAACTGGCTACGTTTAACCTCTGGCACATCAAGTGGGTACTCAAGCGATGGATGCTGGCGGCTATCGGCCTGTAGTGGGTCGTTGCATTGCGCAGCAGAGCCAGTGACAGGGTCATCGGGAGGTTGTTCATGGAATGGGAATAGTGATCGATCGGGCATAACAGACTCCATGCATGATGATTACCTAGTATAGCACGCATGGAGCGATATGGATACGCTTTTTAGTGCGATGCAGCCGATGGCGCTGATGGCGTTGCCCGCTCGGTCTCTTCGAAACTGAGGTCGTCGTGGCTATGCTGTATGGCTGGTGCTGGGCGCGCAGGTGTGGCTGCTGGCTGAGGCTGAGGCATTGGCGCGGCATGGTGAGTAGCTTGTGGCCGAGCTGAGGCTACAGTAGTGGCCTGTGTTGGAGCAGGATGCGCTGCAGCAACGGGAGCTGGGCGGATGGCATCGTAGAGTGGATGATCGACTGGCGAGACCGACGGATGAGCGACTGTACTACCCTGGAGCAACGCCGCGGCTAGCGCATCAGACGGGTCTGCAGTAATGGCCTGTGGGCTGTGTGGCGTAATAGCTGCGCTATCAGGAGCAGGATGAGCTGGTGAATCCTCGTGATGTTCGTGGTGAGTAACTGGTGGCTGCACTGAGGCTGCTGGTGCTGGATGGCTTGGCGCTGGTGGTTCGACCGGGGTTGGAGTAGGAATGGTGTCCATCTGCTCATTAAGGCTGGCCACGGCGTCTGATACGAGCTGGTTTTGGCTTGGCTGATAGGCGGCTGCATCGGTGTCTGCCTCATCATCGGCCTGCTGTGTGCTCATGCGGAGAGCTTCGGCTAACTCGGCTTCGTCGTCGGCTGGAGTGTGGGTGTAGTGAGCAGGCTGGCTCGCCACAATGTGATGGTGTACATCTGGAATACCTGATGGCGCGGTGCCGTGCGGTGCAATAATATCGTTGATGAGTGGTGGCTGAGCAGTGGGTGCATCGCTGGCTGGCGGTGTGTGTGGGTGCGGAGCTTCGGCTGGGCTTGGCGCACTACTGGCAGGGGCTGGGTGCTCATCATGATGCGTGATGATCTCCGCCTCTGGGGTATTCTCGGCTGGCGGTAAGGTGAATGGCTGTGGCGTGGTGGGCTCGGCTGGCGGCTGCGGCGCTGTGGGCTGTGAAGTACCATTGGCGGCATCGAGCTCGTCATCTATTAAGCTGGCATAATCTGGCTTTGGCATCGAAGACTGCAGTGGGTGGATCACTCGCTCGCCCAGGCTGGCTGGCCGCGGTGTGGAGAATGGCGCTGTGGGTTGCGGCAGTGTGGCAGGCTGAGTGGCCGGTGACACTGGCATAGCTAGTGTGCTCGGCTGAGGCTCAGGAGTGGTGTGTGCTGCCGGCCGGTGGCTCACCCCTGTATCACCAAGGACGTCGTGCACGGCGCGTACCACATCTTCAATCCCAACCTGCGATTTGACGAGGTAGCGGTCTGCTCCCAGTGCCTCGCCACGCATACGCTGGTCTTGGCTAGAGAGCGCCGTCATGATAATCACCTTGATGCCGCGCGTCTCGGTGGTGCTGCGCAAGATATCGAGCATGTCGAAGCCACTAATCTTAGGCATCATCACATCGCTAATGATGAGCTGCGGACGTTCTTTGATAGCCATAGCGAGTGCTTCTTCCCCATCGCCGGCCGACACGATGTCATACCCCTCGGCCAACAGGCGTACTCCGTATATTTCGCGCAGGCTTTTGTCGTCTTCGACAAGCAGAATCTTAACCTTTGTCATATCACCCTCTATTGTACGCAATTGTCGGCAAAAATACCATAGTGCTTGTGGTTTTTTTGAGAGAAAGTGACAGAAAGAGCCGCCTCAGTGGTGGTGTGGGCGCACAATTGGATTTGCATAGAGAGATTGGAAAAACGTATCTGAAGGCCAGCGATGCAGGAAGCGGGAGCACTCTGTGCATATCTTCGGCATGGGTACTGTGAGTCTAGTTATAAGTATGAGAGGTTTGGAGGTTTTGGGCGTTTTGGGCATAGATACGTAACTATTGACTATAAATATATACTGTGGTATCATATTGTCTCTAACAGAGGAAGATGAATTATGACAATAACATCACAAATGCGACATGCCAGAGATGCCGGAGCTCCATGCCAGCGCCGGGCACGGCACAAAAGCGAGAAGCCAAGCTGGGTCACACGTTTTGCAGAAAAATTACAATTGCCCGAGCGATCCTCGCGGCGTGAGAAAGTTGCGCGAGCATTGGGGATGCTGGCCACCATTGGTGCGACTCTAACAGCCGCAACAGGTATTAGTGTTTATCACGATAGTGGCAGTATAGAGCCGGTTGGTAACCTGCTCAACCCAGTTGCGGAGCACGTGATGACGACAGATGAGGAGATTGCTGCTGCCGAGGGGTTCTCAAACATCGATGGGCTCGAGCATCGCCAGATGGAAGAAGCGGTGATGCACGGGGTAGCGTGTGGTACTGAAGCGATGGCCCTTAGCTCTATCACGCTATATCTGTTCAATGG
>CALBWN010000004.1 GCA_937974295.1 uncultured Candidatus Saccharibacteria bacterium | reverse complement strand
GATGTATATGAGGTTCGTAATGGTAAATTGACTGTTGTAAAGGGTAATTTTTATGAAGGTGTGGTTGAGCCAATGGCATCACCGTTTGATATTGGTACTTTGTCTAAAGACCAGAAGACAATTAAAGATATATATGATGCAACACACCAAAAAGTAGGGTAGAGAGGTTCTTTGTTATAATAAAAAACTTCTTCGTGGTACTGAGCGGGGCTGTTGCTAGTTCGCGTTGAGCGATGTTTGGGGTATTGGTGTAAAAGCACTCTCTCCCTCTTCTCCCTGCACACAAAATATGGTACAATCAATAACTGAATTGTCATCTAATAATTAAATAGAGAGAAAGTCATGAGTTTTGCACTGATCCAAAAAGTCAATGACCAGCAGAAAAAGCCTGCCGTCGTTGATGTGCGGAGCGGCGACACGGTCCGCGTCCACCAAAAAATCAAAGAAGGCAACAAAGAGCGTATCCAGATGTTTGAAGGTGTGGTGATCCGCACCGACAACAAAGGCCAGCACACCAGCCGCATTACTGTACGCAAGATTACCAGCGGTGTGGGGGTAGAGAAGTCGTTCTTGCTGCACAGCCCACTGGTTGAGAAGGTTGAGGTGATGCGCCGCGCTAAGGTGCGCCGCAACTTCCTGAGCTACCTGCGTGGCCGCAGTGGTAAGTCGGCTCGCCTGACTGCCGTACAGTTCGACCGCGAGGCGGTGAACAACGTGCACGATGCTCATGCCGAGGCCGAGACTGCCCGCCTCAAAGAAGAGAAGGCCAAAGACGCTGCCGAGAAAAAGGCTGCAGAAGACGCCAAGCAAGCTGAGCTAGACGCTAAGGCTGCTGAGGTTGCCGCTCGCCACGAAGCTGCGTAGAATAGCCATCGCAAGAAAGCTTTTATATCCGCCTCTATGTACCAGGGGCGGATTTATATGAGGAGAGCTACGCCATTAGTCTATTTTGCCTTGAACGCTCGGCTCGTGAGGCTTTGGTAAACAACCTCTCCTGAGCACCGGAAGGGAAGGGCGTGATATATGGATGAGGTATGGAGATAATACGCACAACATATTTGCTGTAATGGCTATACCATGATACGTGATAGGCCTGTGGTTGCTAGCTTGCAGTTGATGTTATACTAGAAGTATGAGTATCTTTACCATTGTTTCGATTGTTATACCAGCTGTTTTGGCCAGTAGTGTACCACCAATTTTGCAGCACTACGGCTATACGCACGAGCGGGGCTACCGTTGGCTCCTGTATTTGGCGTGTGGGCTGTTCTTTGTCTCGTGGTATGTGCCGTCGCCGTTGATCGATGGGCAAGACACGGCATTTAATACCCACTTCATCGGTGGTGGGATATTTACTGGCTGTCTGTGGCTCTACCTCAAGCATGCGCTGGGGTGGCACCGCTACTGGCTGGTGGAGGCATTCTCGCTATTCGCGCTGGTGTCGGCGCTTGGCTGCATGAATGAGCTATTTGAGCTGCTGGTGGCGAAGACTGGTGTGGCTCGCTTGCCGCTGGATGACACCAATTGGGATATTGCGGCAAATACTACTGGGGCACTGCTTGTTTGGCTGGTGTCGCTGGGCGCGATGGGGTGGCAGCGGATTGTTCGCCGCGATACGTAGACAGCTGAATAACTCGGCACAAGAATAAAGCCACCGCTTGAGGGTGGCTTTTATGCTTTCGTGTACCGATGCTATTATTTTGTCTTGCGAGATTCTGCTTGCTCGGTGAGGATGGCGCGAATTGCCTCGAGGTTTTCGTCGATCGCGGCCACATGCCGCCTGATCTGCTTGGTACGCCGGCCCTGCCGGACGACCCAACAGATGCCACAGATAAACAAGATAAAATACACGACGTTAAGTGCGACTGCTAGTATGAGGAGTGGTGCTGACCCGGTGATTTCCATAATAAGTACTGATAATCCTTTCGTGTTAATGCTATATGGTTCGGTACTGCATCTTTTGCGAGGGTGAGTGCTATGGTACGCACTGCCAGGTTGGCTGAGCCTGCTGGTGGTTCACAACGGCGCGCATGCCATGGTGGCGGGCTGTGCAATATGCCTGCATATTGAGGCTGCCCTTGGGCGTGAAGGTGAAGCCCGAGAAGAGCGATATCGAGTAGGTGAGGTTGTAGCAGGACCACCCGTATGGATTGCTCTTATCAAGCGTGTATGCACCCGTATGGTGTTGATGTGTGCACACCTCGTGTGGTTGTATGGTGTGCGCTGGCACTGCTGCAACTGGCTTAGTAGGGACGCCAGCGCATCCAGCAATAGCACAGGCAAACACTCCGGTAGCAAACAGCGTGTGCCAAAGCATTCTTGTCATGCTCCTCCTTGTGATGAAGTAATAGTTGCTAAGCCGAAGGCTTGCTCTGATTGTAATTGATTAGCTACGCTCTCGCAACAGAAAATAGACAAATCAGCAAGAGAAGTGAACAAAAACAGAGATAGAAGTTGTATATTATACATCGCATGGTGCAGCATTGGACTAGCCTATAGCTCGGTGGTATACATGGTGCCATAAAATATGAGACAATCATAGTATGATACTCGGGATTGATGAGGTAGGGCGTGGGCCATGGGCGGGGCCGCTGGTGGTTGGCGCAGTGGTGCTGGGTGGTGCGGCGATCGATGGGCTGGACGACAGCAAGAAATTGACGAAAAAACGCCGCGAAGCGCTTGCCCAAGTCATTCAACATCAGGCGGCGGCATACGCTCTTGGCTGGGTGAGTGCAGTGGAGCTAGACGACGTAGGGATGAGCGAAGCCCTCCGCCTAGCAACGCGGCGCGCAGTGGAGGCCGTGCAGCGGCAATGCCGCGAGCAAGCTATTGCGCTCACCGAGATTGTGATCGATGGCAGGGTGAATTTCTTGGCTGGGACGGCATTAGAGCGGTACGTCACGATGCTACCCAAGGCAGATGCATTGGTGCCGAGTGTTTCGGCGGCATCGATCATTGCCAAGGTAGCGCGCGACCAGTATATGGCTGCGCAAGATGCATTCTACCCTGGCTATGGCTTTGCGACGCATGCTGGCTATGGCACAGCGCAGCACCGAGCGGCGATTGCTACTCACGGAGTGACACCACTGCATCGGCTGAGCTTCAAACCACTCCAGCATTACCGTGATGATAGTCCTCACCCAGTAGACCAAGCACACACCACCCAGCAGTCTGATACACCAACCACACGTGGCCATGCTGGCGAATCAGCTGCAGCCGCCGCTTTGCAGCAGCGCGGCCACCAGATTGTGGCGCGCAACTGGCGAACGAAATATTGTGAAATCGATATTATCTCGAAGTGTGGTGATACGCTGTATTTTACCGAGGTGAAGCATCGCACGGATGATTATGCAGGTGATGGCCTCGCAGCGATTACCCGCAAGAAGCGCAACCAAATGCACTACGCGGCGCGATTCTATGCACACCACGAGCACATCACTACTATGAATCTCCAGCTTATCGCGATTGCTACTAGTGGCAGCCCACCGCGGGTGGTGCGGATTGAAGCTGTTGAGTAGTGACGGTATTGTGACTTAAGCTACATAGATCTATAGCTTTTCCCGTGCGATTATACCTTCTTACCGCTTCACTCGGTAGAGTGCAAGAGTTCTCTGTTTTCTGACAAATTAGCTTGCATCAACAAAAGCAAATAGTATCGGGAAATGCAAGTGCGCGGTTTGCGTCTCGCTATGCCTTTGTGAGTGCTGCTACAACTGCTGGACCATCGCGCTCGATGAGCTCGACGCGGGCAGTAATGTCTGTGATGCCCATATCTATCACACGGGTGAGGGCTGGCTCATTGCGCAGTGGTGCAAAGAAACGCTGATATTCACTCAGCTGTTGGCGTGAAGCGAGGATGTTGCCGGCATAGCGAGGGAAGTAATCGAAGCTCTTGTCGCTACCAAAATGCTGCTCGATCCATGGCCAGTTATCTTGCAGCCATTGCCACGTAGCGTCACGTGCATCGCGGTTGCGCAACAGGTAGACAAACCAAAAGACGGTATCTTGGGTGCGAACTGTCTCGGTATCCATCATAAGGGTGAGCAGTTTGTGAATACTCGCGGCGTCGCGCGTGCTCGTTACGGCGCTGGCGATATCTTGGCGCAGGTCGCTGCTGGCAGTTGCCCGATAGTGTGCCAGAAACTCATCGATCAGCGGCTGTGGCTGCTGGCTATGGCGGACAACACTGCTGGCAATCAGACTGCGCAGTTCGCTATCGAGAGCCAATAGGCCACCCGCTGCATAGCGCTGCTGCGCCTCGGCAATCACTGCAGGCTGCTCACTGTAGAACATGTGCGCGATGATCGTTGAGCGGAGCTTGGTGTCGTTCTCGGGCTCATCGGGGCGGGCACTCCAGCCAAGGCGGTCATAACTTTGCTGAGCAAGCTGGCCCACGAATTGCCGCAGTGCTTGCTCGGCAGCGCTATGTGGCTCGACGAAGAGCTTGAGGTGGGCAACCACTGATGACATTACACTCCAAACGTGCTCGTCTGTCTCATTACGGTAGGCATCGAGGAGGGTGAGCAAACGAGCACTGGGCACGCGGCCGCTCCGCGCTAGCAGCAGCTGCTGAGTGAGTAAGAGTGAGCGATCGACGACCGATAGCTCACCGCGCCGCACTTGGCCAAGCAAGCGCTCTAACAATACGTCGTCATACTGTGTGATGAAGTGCGAGACATTGCCGTGATTGAGAAGGACTGGCTCATCCAGACTGTGCTCTACTACTGTGCGCTGCGTGGTAAGCAGTGCCGGAATAGCTGGTGATGAGCTATGGAGAGGGATCTGCCACGTGGCATCATCCGTCTTGTGTGGGCCAATAAAGAAGCGCTGCTGCTCGAGTACTAGCTGCGAGCCGCTGAGCGAAACTGTGACAACTGGGTAGCCAGGAGTGCGGATCCAGTGGTTCATCAGTGCGGCAACATCGCGCCCGCTGGCTTGGCTCAGCGCGTGCCATAAGTCGTCACCCTCGGCATTGCCATAGGCATGGGT
>CALBWN010000003.1 GCA_937974295.1 uncultured Candidatus Saccharibacteria bacterium | reverse complement strand
AAGCCATGATTCACATCAGCAACCGAGGTGAACCGCCGGCTATACCACCCCGCCCCGATCATCAATTTGTTTGTTGGCGCACCATGGGCTTGGTAGTGCTGCACCGCCGAGTTGGCACTCTGGTCAAGCGGGTCATCCGGCGCGGTATAGAGCCCAGCATGGTGCCCAGCATGCGTCTTGAACGAGCCAAACCCCCGCATGTCATACGTCATGATCGCAATCTGGTCAAGGTACTGCTGGTACTCAGCAAACTTATTTTGCTCAGCATACCACTTGGCTGGTGCACCCGTCATCGAAATACTCGGCTGGCGTCCGCTGGTGGTCGTTGCCGCGCGCAATTCGCGTAAAAGAGCAATCAAGTCGGCCTGCTGACTCCCCTTTGGAAATTCCCAGTCGATATCCACCCCATCCAATTGATGAGCCTGCAGCGTCTCCTTCACAGAGCTCACAAAGGCCTGCCGGGTACTTGCTTGGCGCACCATCGCATCGAACTCACTTCGCGCAGCATCATTGCCACCACCAATTGAGAGAATAAGGGAGATACGCGGATTAACCGCCCGAATCCGCTGCAGCGTGGCTGCTTGCTTGAGGTGTGACAGTGTATCAAGCGTTAGGCGCCCATCGGCCGCAATACGCCCAAAATGGACAATGAGCCGATCAATCATCTTTAGATGGTCGTCAGCCACCTTTGGGAGGTTCTCGTCACTGACATAGACCGAGATTGTCCCCCGCTCCGCAGCCTGAGCTGGCACTGGAGCCATCAGCTGGCATCCGACTGCTATCATCATGACGCTGAGCACACTTTTCACCATTGCCGTCCGCATATCGCCTCCTTGCTTTTGCTAGCTGTCTCCTTCTAGTCTATATCGTTTGCCAGAATACGTAAAGTGTGAGGTGGTATAGATTACTCGTCATCAGTGGTTGGCGTGTGGTGGGTCGGCCAGTACCGATCAAGCACTACATAGGGCAGCTGCTTATACCGACGCCATAGCACGATCGTGACAAGCAGCGTCATTAATGACACAAACGGCAGATGCACCATCGACAGCACCGCAATATAGAGCAGCCGCACCGCATAGAATACCACGCGGTGGAACCACCCTCGCGGCTGGTCGTCCAGCGAAATACCCGTTAGCCAGCCACCGAGCGTCCTTCCCTGTGCCACCAGCGGAAGGATGGCATGCACGAGCGCAATAAAGCCATACGGAATGATCTGCGTCAGCATGTGCATCTGTTCAGTCCACTGCCGTGAGTGCAACACATTGAGAAGCGTGAGCGCTACCATCACAATTGTTGAGCCAATCGCCACTCCAGTCATATCAACAACAAAGGCAACGATACGCCGCACAAGGCCAGGCCGAAGAATCGTCGTTGCTCCACGCTCCGTATCACGGAGGTTTGGTAGTAGCCAACCCAGCCAAAAGCCCAGCAGTGCCCCGCTCGTATTAAGCAGCAAGTCATCGACATCAAACAGCCGATAGCTACACGGATACACGCCAAACACCCCCGTGAGCTGCGTCAGCTCAATCACTACCGACGTCATAAGGCCAATCGCCACCACCGTCCACCAGCGCACCCGATACATCGCCCGCAAAAACGCCCCCAGTGGCACAAAGAAAATAATATTAAGCACCACCTGTAGCAACGCCCGCACACCCTCGTGAGGAATCTCGAGGATTGACGCCAGTGGTGTAAGCTGCGGTTGGATATGATGACTTCCACAAAAGCGCGCCGCATTATCTGGCATCGGATAAAGCGTAAAGGCAGCTAGCGCCAAGCCATAGAGCACCACCAAATACGTCATGACTACCCGGCCAAATGCCACCCGGCGAAAGCGAATATAGTGCACCAATAACAGTGGCATTGTCAACACAAGTGCAGCCAATGGCCACATCACAAGCGCCACCCGAAACGACGCGGTAAAATTCCCTAAGAATGAAAGCATACTGCGCGCTAGTATGACATAGATAGCCAAGACCTGTCAATAACGGAGCTCGCGACTTACACCACCGTGCGGCGTAAGAGTTGTGCATTTGCTGCGACAATAATCGTCGAAAGTGACATCACCACTGCGCCAATTGCAGGCGAAATAACCACCCCGACTGGCGCAAGCACCCCAGCTGCGAGGGGAAGCATCAGCACATTATAGCCCGCTCCCCAGCAGAGGTTCTGCACCATTTTGCGGTAGGTCGCCTGGGCCAGCGTGATCACTCGGACAACCGCCTGCGGATCATCACCAACCAACATAATCCCAGCAGACGCTGCAGCAACATCAGTCCCCGTCCCAATCGCGACACCACTCTCGGCCTGGGCAAGCGCTGGTGCATCATTCACGCCATCACCAACAAAACACACCCGCTTCCCCTGCTGCTGGTATGCCATGACAATCGCCGCCTTCTTAGCTGGTGTTACCTCAGCGTGAACCTCAGTGATACCAACGAGGCGAGCAATCGCATCGGCCGGCCGCGCACCATCTCCTGTTACCATGGCAACCATTATACCGCGGCGTTGAAGCGCTGCGACTGCCGCTGCCGCACCAGGGCGCGGCGCATCACCAAGCTCAATCACACCACAGACGCGCCCAGCCTGGGCAACGTAGACAACTGTATGGTCCGTCGTTATCTCGTCTCGATCAATCTGATGCTGCTGCATAAAGGCCGCATTGCCAACTAACGTCGGCACGCCATCAACCACAGCCTGCACACCATAACCTGGCACCGTTTGGAGGTCACGCGCAGCAGGTATCGCAACACGGCGATCGGCTGCCGCGCGGCGAATCGCTGCTGCAATCGGGTGCTCTGCCTCATGCTCAGCCGCCGCCGCTAATCCCAGAATAGCCGCCTCGTCCCCACCATGGACTGCAACTACTGCCAGGTGGCCAGTTGTCAGTGTACCCGTTTTGTCAAATAACACCACATCGACTTGCCGCGCAGCTTCAAAGGCGCGGCGATCACGCACCACAATACCGCGCTGCGCCGCAAGCCCAGTCGAGATCGATACAACCAGCGGCACCGCCAAGCCCAAAGCATGTGGGCACGCCACCACCAACACCGTTACCACTCGCTGCAACACTTCACCCAGCGATGCACCAGCCAGCGCCCAGCCAGCGCCCGTCACCAACGCAGTAGCAAGCGCTGCATAGAAAAGATAGCCCGCTGCCCGATCCGCCAGCACCTGCGTTCGCGACCGACGCTGCTCAGCCTGGCGCACTAGCTCCATAATATGCGACAACGTTGTATCATCACCAATGTGCCGGGCCATAACATGAAGCGCACCAGTGCCATTGATCGTGCCTGCTGTCACAAGACTCCCTGACTGCTTGGCAACAGGGCGCGACTCACCCGTAAGCATCGACTCATCAACCTGTGACGTGCCAGATATCACCTGGCCATCCACTGGCACACGCCCACCCGGGCGCACCAGCACGGTCATCCCCACAGCCAGATGATCAAGCGGCACTGTATTAATCGATTGCTCTGTCACAACCTCGGCTGTCTCAGGCAAGAGCTGCGCTAAGGTATGGGCGGCATCCGTTGCCCGCTTAATCGCTGCCATTTCGAGCCAGTGCCCGAGGAGCATAATGGTAATGAGCGACGCGAGCTCCCACCAAAAATCCATCCCTGCTACCACGCCACTGGTCACCAGCAGGCTGTAGCCATAGGCCACACTAATCGCTAGAGCAATCAGCAGCATCATACCAGGCTGGCGCTGGCGTAGCTCCTGCCACCCCGCCCGAATAAAGACTCGGCCACCATACCACAGCAATATCGTCCCGCTTATGGCCGGCACATACCGGCTCACGACCTCAGGCAGTGTATAGCCGAGCCACTGCTGAAGTAGTGGTGAACACACCAGGACGCTAATCGTTATCAGCAGCGATAGCCAAAACCGCTGCCGAAACTGGGCCGCATCATGCCCGCAATGACCACCCTGTCCATGCCCCTCATGGTGAGTATGCTCACCATGAGTCATATGATGGTGCTGTGACTGTTTTTTATCCATAACAAACTCCTCGGTGCTGCGCACCGCATTATCCTTTCCATTCTTATATCCGCTTGCTGCTAGCGAATGTTCGTCAGGTCATAGAGCTGGTCAAGCTCTTTGAGCGCCTTATCGCGCTGCTTCGTATCGCTTGACGCCAACATCTCAGCCACATGCATCTCGAGATGCTGCTTGACCATTAGCTTGTTCAGTGATGCCAGTGACTTCTGGATCGACAGGCTCTGGATGATGATGTCCATGCAGTAGGCATCGTCGGCCACACGCTTCTCTAACCCCTCCAGCTGGCCCTTCATAATTTTGATACGGTGTAGTGCTCGTCTGGTAATATCTTTGCTCATACTTCTATGGTATACCCCCTGGGGGTATCTGTCAACCGATTCTTTCCCGAATTAAAAACCCACCACAGACGTGGTGGGTTTTGGAGAACGAGGCAGGACGAGGCTTAGTACATACCCATACCACCGCCCATGCCAGGCATGCCAGCTGGGCTTGCCGCTTCCTTCTCAGGCAGGTCGACGACGAGCGCACCCATCGTCATTGCGGTACCAGCGATGGAGGCAGCATTCTGCAGTGCTTCCTTAGTAACACGGACAGGATCAACCACGCCAGCTGCTTTGAGATCGATCAGCTCACCTGGTGTGTTGACATTAATACCAAAGCCAGGCTGCGCTGCCTTCACCTGGGGCAGCCACTCATCGGCATTGAGACCGGAGTTGGTCAGCAGGATGCGGAACGGTTGCTCCAGCGCGTGGATGAGCAAATCCTCACCAGCAGTCACCGACGCATCGGCATCACCAGCATGGGTGTAGCTCGTCGCGAGGTTAACCAGTGTCACCCCGCCACCAGGCACAACACCCTCAGCCAGAGCAGCCTTAACAGCAGCCACTGCATCATCAACGCGGTATTTCTTCTCTTCAATCTCGGTCTCAGTTGCCCCACCTACCTTAATCACCGCCACTTGGCCAGTCAGGGCAGCTTGGCGCTTAACGAGATTGTTCTTGGTATAGTCGCTCGAGGCGTTGGCAATTTCAACGGCAATCTGGTCAATCCGGGCATCGACTGCTGTCTTGGCGCCGGCCCCTTCGACGATCGTTGTCAAATCCTTAGTAGCAATCACCTTGCGAGCCGAACCCACTACATCTGGGCCAACCGTATCAAAGCTCATACCAGTATCCTCAGTAATAACTTTTGCGCCTACCAGAGCAGCAATATCGTAGAGGACATCCTTATCGCTCGGCGCTTTAATAGCCAAGGTATTAAAGGCACCCTTGAGGCGGTTCAGCACAAGCAGGCCAAGCGCTTCGCCATCGACATCGTCAGCAATCAAGACGAGATCTTTCTTCCCACTCTGGGCAATCATCTCAAGTAGTGGAACAAACTCCTGTGCCGACGAAATCTTCTTGTCGGTAATAACGATGGCTGGCTTGTCGTATACCGCTTCCATTCGCTTCGTATCTGTTGCCATGTATGGGCTCACGAAGCCGCGCTGGACGGTAAAACCCTCGACCACTTCGCTCTCTAGCTCAAGGCCGCGGCCTTCCTCAACCGTCACCACACCATTGGGCCCGATCTTCTCCATCACATCAGCAATCAGCCGGCCAATCGCGTCATCACCCGCCGAGATAGTTGCTACCTCTGCGACACGTGTTTCATCATTGCGAATGTCTTCTGCCTGCTCGCTCAAAGCCGCTGTTACCTCTGCCGCAGCCCGCTCGAGACCCTTGCGCAGCAGCATTGGGTTATGGCCCGCAGCGATTAGCTTGTTCGCCTCGCTGAGGATATGGTAAGTCAAAACCGTCACAGTGGTTGTGCCGTCACCAGCCACGTCGTTCATTTTGTTGGCGGCTTGCTTGATGAGCTCTGCCCCTACCTTAAAGCCTAGGGTTTCATCATCAACATCCTCGATGTCGATACCTTTGGCTACTGTCACACCATCGTGCGTGACACTCGGGC
>CALBWN010000002.1 GCA_937974295.1 uncultured Candidatus Saccharibacteria bacterium | reverse complement strand
GACCCATCGTGCAGCCAGCCGGGTGCGGTCAAAAAGAACCCAGCAGCTGACGTAAAACTCTACACAGCGACTCATGATCCAAAGCAAATCAACGAAGTGCCACAAAGTGACATTAATTTTATCACAACATCTGATGGTAATGGTGTTAATGCGGTGAAGGAGAGTGGCTTGGTGGTCACTCAATGTATTGGGTTCCATAAGGCAGAGGATACTTTTGGTGCAGGTGAAGTCCCAAAAGAGGCTGCTTTCCCACAACCTGATGGTACATGGCACAAGATGCAAATTGCCACAGAGCATACAGACGGTGTTAATGGAGCATTAGCGGCTAATAGAGCATTGAACCAATAGAGGTATCGCTTACGTTATCATAGGTAGCCTGAACTAACGAGATGGTAGCGGCACAGCCTCTCTATGAGATGAGGTGTAGTGATCGACAAGAAAGGACATGGGCGAGCGTTCCAAGCCAAAAGGCTAGAGCGCTTGCCCTCTTGCTTTCTTGCCCCATTCTATGGTACTATGGTAGCTGTAATTTATTACGTAATAGCAACTCATCCCAGGACGAATTGGTAAGTCTTGGCCAGCGGAGTGTGTAGCCACACAGCGCTGATGCCAAGATACTGCTAGTCGCCGGGGATTTTACATGGGAGCAAGAGGGCAATGAAAGCACTTCTCGGTACCAAAATTGGTATGACCCAAATCATCAGCCAGGATGGCACGACGATTCCTGTCACGCTTATCCAGGCTGGGCCTGTCGCTGCGACTCAGGTCAAGTCCGTCGAGACAGACGGCTACAACGCAGTGCAGGTGGCGTATGGTGCGGGTAAGAACCTGAGCAAGGCCGTGGCTGGGCATGTGAAGCCAGCCGGTGTCACCCCGAAGCATATTCGGGAATTTCGTGTCGACGACCTTGGCGATGTCAAGGTGGGCGACACATGGAGCGTTACGGAGTTTGCGCTCGGCGATGTCGTGGACGTCACAGGCATTAGCAAGGGTAAGGGTTGGGCCGGTACCATCAAGCGGCACAACTTCAAACGCCACCGCAAAACCCACGGTGGTAAGGGCAACACGCGTAAGGTCGGTTCGATCGGTAGCATGTACCCACAAAAGATTTTCAAAGGGAAGCGCATGGCAGGCCAGATGGGCCACGAGCGTGTCACTGTCAAGAATCTGACGGTTGAGTTTATCTCGGCTGAGGATAACTTGATCGGTGTCAAAGGCGCTGTCCCAGGCCCGAAGAAGGGCTTAATTATCCTAGGAGGTGCTAAGTAATGGCTGAATCTACCAAGCCAGCAAAAGCAACCTTGCCAACCAGCGTCTTCGGTGTCGATGTGCCGAACCACGAGCTGCTCAAGCTCGCTTACGACGCGTTCTTGGCAAACGCCCGCCAGGCAAGTGCAACTACCCTGCAGCGGGGCGAAGTCCGCGGTGGTGGCAAGAAGCCATGGCGGCAGAAGGGCACTGGCCGAGCTCGCTTCGGCAGTATCCGCAACCCAATTTGGCGGGGCGGTGGTGTGGTCTTTGGCCCACGCGGCAACGAGAACTACCGCAAGAAGTTGTCTAAGACCAGCAAACGTGTCGCCATCCGCCAAGCTCTCACACTGGCTCACCAGGCTGGCAAGATCCAGGTCTTGCCTTTTGAGGACAAGGTAACTGGCAAGACCAAAGACGCTGCGGCGTTTCTCCGCCAGTTCAAGCTCGAGCGCAAAGTGCTGCTCGTTGCTGGCGAGAAGTCGCCCGAGCTGATTCGCTCCACCGCCAACCTCCAGCAGGTGCTGGCTGTGAGTGCGATGTATCTCAATGTCTATTACATTCTTAATGCCGACCATATCGTCCTGTCGCCTCAGGCGCTGGATGTTATTACGGCGTGGCTCGCACAGGAGGACAAATAAATGCAACTCGTATTAGTCACTCCCCGTGCCACTGAAAAATCCTACCGGCTCATCACAAGCCAAAACACCTACATCTTTGACGTGCCACTGTCGGCTAACAAGCAGCAGATCGCTGCGGCTGTCGAGGCGCAATATGAGGGCACCAAGGTAGCCAATGTTACCACCGCCGTGCAAAGCGGCAAAGCTATTCGCTACAGCCGGGGCAAGCGCCGCTACCCAGGCACCACACACCGCCGCGACAGCAAAAAGGCGTACGTCCGCTTGAGTGAAGGCGAGATCAAGGTGTTTGAGACAGAAGAGCAACAGCCGCAAACAGAGCAGAAGGAGGATAAGTAATGCCGATTAAGCAGTACAACCCAACCACTCCCGCCCGCCGCGGCATGACATCGCAAGATCTGAGCGATGTAACGACGCGCAAGCCACTCAAGAGCCTCGTCAAGGCTGGCAAGCAAAAGGCTGGCCGCAACAACACTGGTAAAATCACCGTTCGGCACCGTGGTGGTGGCGTCAAGCGGCACTACCGCTTGCTCGACCATCGCTTGGCCGCTGGCTTGACGCTGACGGTGGAGGAGATCGAGTACGATCCAAACCGCAGTGCACGGATTGCCCGCGTGAAGGATCAGCACGGTCTCTACCACTACATCTTGGCCGACACCCAAATGACCAAGGGCAAAGTGCTCCAGACTGGTGCCGATGCGCCAATCGAGGCCAGCAACCGCATGCCACTGGCCAACATCCCGGTTGGTAGCCAGATCTACGCCATCGAGATCAACCACGGTAAGGGTGCTCAAATGGTACGCAGCGCTGGTACTAAAGCGCAGCTTATGGCTAAGGAAGACGGCTATGCCATGGTGCGGATGCCTAGCGGTGAGGTGCGTAAGTTCCGCCTCGAGTGCGAAGCCAGCATTGGTGTGGTGGGCAACGTCCAGCACCAGAATGTTAAGCTTGGCTCGGCCGGTCGCCGTCGCCGCATGGGGTGGCGCCCAAGTGTCCATGGTAAGGCTATGAACCCGGCCGATCACCCAATGGGTGGTGGTGAAGGCAAGACGGGC
>CALBWN010000001.1 GCA_937974295.1 uncultured Candidatus Saccharibacteria bacterium | reverse complement strand
ACGCACTGGCATGACGAGGTCGTTGGTGAAGAAGTCCCCCATGCCCGGCACATTGCTGCCGCCGCCGACGATGACGATTTGCTCGATCTTACGTTCATCGCCAATCCGGTCGTTGTAATAGCGGATCACCTTGCGAATTTCGGTGCTAATGCGCTTGAGGCTTGGTTTGAGTGCCTCGGTGATGCCAGCTTGGCGCGGCCCAGGAGAGAGGCCATTAAGCACTTTGAGCTGGTGGGCATTCTCGAGCGTGATGTTGAGATGCTTCGAGATGTCGATAGTGAAGGTATTACCGCCAATTGCCACTCCACCAGTGAGGCGGACGGCGCTTTTATCCAGCACAGCGATATCGGTACTCGCTGGGCCAATATCGACGACGAGTGTGAGAAGGTTGCCAGCATCAGCGCTGTCGAGCACGCGTGCAATAGCGTTGATATTAGGTTCAACAACTACTGGCACGAGTCCCACCGCTTCGGCTGCTTGCAAACAAGCGTCGACCAGCTGCTTAGGCACGGCTGACATCACAACGTTGAGCTGCTCTTTGGTGTGCTCGATCACTTCATAATCAACATAGAGCGAATCGAGCGGCAAGGGGATGTACTGATCGACCTCCACCTGGATAGCGCCATCGAGGTGCGCTGCTTCTTTGGCTGGGATCATGAAAGTGCGCGAGTAGGTGCGGCTAGTCGGCACGCCAATCACCACGTGGTCGCTACCGAGGTTGCCAATCAGATGTTCGTTGATGAGCGAGCTGAGGCGCTCGGCCAGGTAGGAATCATCGGGGTTGTCGAGGGACGTCTGGACTTCCTTGGGGTCAAGGTCAAGCGAACCATAGCCTAGCACGAGCCAGCGCTTGGGGTCGATCGACATGATTTTGATGCCTGTCTGACTAATGTCGAGACCAATGATTGGTTTGTCACGATAAAATAACTTTGCCATGATACGTTCGTTTCCGTCATTATAGCATAAGCGATATGATAAACGCTAGCGTTTTGAGGAGGATTGTCATGGATCGGTAGACTGTTGTTCGTGGTGTGATAATGGCAAAAAGACAGGTCGCTGGCCAGTGGCAGATCACGCCATCAGATAAAGAACTGATACGTGGTATGAAACGCTGACGGAGAACAGAGAATCCAGCCTTACTTAATCTGATTTGCCATATTTGAGATTGGCAACATCACCGAGGCGGCAATGAGCCCAACCATGCCGCCCATGATGACGATCATGACGGGCTCGATGATAGAGCTGATGCCATCGATCGCGACGTCCACTTCCTCTTCATAATAATCTGCCACCTTTACAAGCACGGTATCGGTCTGGCCGGTCTCTTCGCCAACAGAGAGCATTTGCGCCACGATGGGCGGGAAGAGTGGGTTCTTCTCGATGATGCTCGAGAGGTTGCGCCCATTTTTGACTTGCTCGGCAGCATCATTGAGGGCATTTTCGTAGACTTTGTTGCCCACCGCTCGGGCAGTCACGCGGAGGGACTCAAGCACTGCTACCCCCGACCCCATCAACGCCGAAAAGGTGCGGGCAAAGCGGGCAACGGCGATCTTAGTGATGATATCATTAATCTTGGGTATCTTGAGAATGATGGTGTGGAGCCAGAGCTTGCCTGCTGGTGTCTTGATATAGCGGCGGAAGAAGTATATCCCCGCACCGAGCGCAGCAATGATAAAGATTCCATACTGAATGATAAACGCGCTCAATCCGAGCATAAACTCGGTAATGGCGGGTAACTTGGCATCTGGCCCGCCGAGGCCACGCACAATACTGCCGATTTGCGGAATAACAAAGACCATCAAGCCAAAAAAGGCGGCAATAGTGATAACGATGAGCACGGTGGGGTATGTCATGGCGCTTTTGATCTTCTTGCGCATACTGGCGTTTTTTTCTTGTTGCATGGCGAGGCGTTTGAGGATATCATCGAGAATACCAGCTGCCTCACCCGCACGCACCATGTTAATAAAAACGGTGTTGAAGGTCTCTGGGTGTTTTTCGAGTGCGTCGGCGAGTGCCATACCGCCCTCGACATCGCGTAGCAGGTCACCTGTCACCATTTGGAGGGCTTTGCTACTCGTGTGGTCGTGCAGCGAACCCATGGCGCGCAGCAGCGGCACACCAGCCGACACCATGGCACTAAGTTGGCGGGTAAACATCACCAAATCTTCACTCTTGACCTTATTACCACCAAAGAGAGCAAAGCTGGCGCGCTTTGGCTTGACTTCCTCAGCACTAATTGGTCGCAGGCCTTGGCGGCTTAGGCTGGCTAAGGCACTGGCACGATCGGGGGCGTCAATCGTTCCATTGATGGAGTCGTTTTTGTTGGTGATGGCGATGTAGCGAAATTGTGGCATATTATTCCTTTGTGACGCGGAGCACTTCTTCTACGGTGGTGTTGCCGCGGATTGCTTTTATTAATCCATCGGTGAGCATAGTGGTCATCCCCTCGGCGACGGCTTGGTCTTGGATTTCATTGCTGGTATTGCCGCCGATAATCATCTTTTGGATTTCGCGCGAAGTGCCGAGGACTTCGTAGATACCCACCCGGCCCTTAAAGCCGGTGTGATTACATTCATCGCAGCCGTTTGGGTTTGGCTGCCAGAGGGCGGCGATGGTCGTGTCCGTCGTGCCCCAGGGTGTCTCACCACCGACCTTTTGGACGATCGCCTGGGCCTCAAGCTGGTGGATGTAATAGAAATTTTGACCCGGTGCAAGGTGAAAGAGGCGGACGATTTCTGCGACTTCTGTTTGGTCGGGTACGTAACTCTGGCGGCAATTCATGCAGAGGCGGCGCACCAGGCGCTGGCCCACCACGGCCTTAACGGTACTGGCGATAAGGAAGGGCTCGATCCCCATATCCAGCAGGCGCGGCAAACAAGTGGCGGCGTTGTTGGTGTGGAGCGTGCTAAACACCAAGTGGCCTGTTAGAGCGGCCTGCACACCAAGGTTAGCTGTCTCGCCGTCGCGGATCTCACCCACCATGATAATGTTTGGGTCTTGGCGCAGTAGAGCGCGCAAACCACTGGCGAAAGTCATGCCAGCTTTGCTGTTGGTTTGGGTTTGGTTGACGCCGGGGATCTTATACTCTACTGGATCCTCAATGGTTGAGATATTGACCTCTGGTGTATTAAGCATCGAAAGGACGGAGAAGAGTGAGGTAGACTTGCCGCTCCCAGTTGGGCCCGTCACGAGGATCATCCCATTGGGCTCGGTCAGTGCTTGATTAATAACAGCCAGCGAATGACCCCAGTAGCCGAGCTGCTCGAGCGTCACTGCTTGGTTCGACTCATCGAGGATACGCATCACCACCTTCTCACCGTCAGCGATGGGTAGCGTGCTGACGCGCAGAGCATATTGCTTGCCTGCGACTTTGATCTTAAAGCGACCGTCTTGCGGCACGCGGCGTTCGTCTATCTTGAGGTTAGAGAGGATTTTAATGCGGCTTACGAGCGCACCAAGCACATTCTTGGGTAGGCGGTTTACTTCTTTAAGGACGCCATCAATCCGGTAACGCACCTGCACGAATTGCTCGCGAGGCTCGATGTGGATATCGCTGGCATTGCTGCGAATGGCATACTCTAGTAGCAGGTTAACCGTCTGGGCGATTGGTGAGTCTTCCGCTACCTCTGCTTCCGTCACCTTTTGGTTAGAGCCATCATCCTCGCGCTGGATGTCGATCACTTCCTTGAGCTCCTGCGTCACATCGCCGCGGTACCCTTCAAGACACTCCAGGATGTTACTGCGCGGCGCAATGTAGATGCGAGTATTGGTGCCGATCTCCTTCTCGATGAAGTTGACGGCTTGCACATCGTCTGGGTCGTCCATCGCGAGGTGGATCAGCCCATCAGGGTCGATCTTGAAGATGACAGCATTATACTGGCGCGCGATTCGCTCAGGGATGCGCATGAGGATATCAGAAGGGATATCGCGCGGATCGGGCTCGATGTAGGGGATGTCGGCGTAGGTGGCATAGAGCTTGGTGAGGGTACGCTCATCGATGAGGTTGTTTTGCAAGACGATATCTTGCAGGCGCAAATTAGATGACGCAGCCTCACTCACCAGTGGTTGGAGTTGCTGGCTGGTCGCAGCGCCACTGCGCTCGAGGAGTTTGACGATAGTAGAATCAGATATATGCATAGTACTTACGCTTAATTGTAGCTCATTATGCTTATGCTGGCTAGAGGATAGCGCAATATTCGTACCAACGGAGGTGAGGCTGTGCTATACTAGAGCTAGTATGCGTGTTATCTGTCAATCACTTGCTGATACGTTGCAGCTTGGGCAGCGCCTCGGCCAGGCGTTGCGTGGTGGTGAGGTGATTGTGCTAGTAGGGGATATTGGCGCAGGCAAGACGACGCTTGTTAAGGGGGTTGCGCGTGGCCTCGCCATTACCGATGATATCCAGAGCCCAACCTTTACGATTAGTCGGTTGTATCATGGGCGCGATGATATCCAGCTTGCGCATTATGATTTTTATCGTTTGGGCGATGCAGGGGTGATGCAGCTTGAGCTGGCAGAGGCGATTGCTGAGCCTCGCACAGTGACCATCATCGAGTGGGCTCAGGCGGTGGCGGATGTCGTCCCACCCGATCACCTAACGATCACGATTACTGCACAGAGCGAGACAGCTCGCCAGCTGGATATTGAGGCGGGTGGCACCGTGTCAACCCAGCTTCTCCAGGAGGTCTTGGCATGATTATTTTGTGGAATAGTGCAGGGATGGTGGTGGAGCTAACACTGGTAGATGACGCTGGTGCTCAGACGAGCTATGAGTGGCCAGCTGGTCGCACACTGGCACGTGATATGCTAGCTTATCTGCGTGATCGCTTGGCCGAGCATGGCAAGACACTGGCGGATATAACTGGCATTGGGGCCTGGCCTGGGCCGGGGAGCTTTACGGGGCTACGGATTGGTCTGACGGTGCTTAATACACTTGCGCACGAGCAGCATATCCCGATCGTTGGTGCGACGGGTGATGATTGGCGCGCCACCTGCCTTAAGCGGCTAGCACATGGTGAGGATGATAACATTGTCTTACCTCAGTACGGTGCCGCTGCACACATCACGCAGCCAAAGAAGTAGCTAGTGCAAAGCATAAGGGTAATAAATTGTTACCTCTGTAAATAAACAGACATCGATATTGCCAGTTGCGCAAATTGGCCAAAACGCGATACAATATACTAGTCTGTAGATAGTTTTAATGTTTGATAACACCGGTGTGGGCTGACGTAAGTCTGATGTAATAAGAACAACACATATCCGGAGAAAGGAATACCATGATAGAAGTACTCTTCGCGGCGATTGGCGTGGCGCTTGGTTTTGGTGGCAAGTACGCCTACGATCGCCAGCAAACCGCCAATGGCCAGCGGACAATCGACAGGGAGCTGGCTCAGGCCAAGCAGCAGGCGGGCGATATCGTCCTCAAGGCAAAGGACGAAGCGCTGCGGATCGAGAATGAGCGCCGCCGCGCCATGCAAAAGACAGAGAATCGCTTGCTCGAGCGCGAGGCGAGCTTAGATCGCAAACTCGACGAACTTGATCGCCGGAGCGAGAAGCTCCGCAAGAGTGAGACAGAGGTCGATGAGCTGAAGAATGAGATCCGTGAGATTCGGGGTCGGCAGCAGGCCAAGCTCGAGAAAATCGCTGGCCTCACCAAGCAAGATGCCGCCAGCAAGCTGATGCACATGACCGAGCGCGACATCCGCCAAGACTTGACTGGTCTGGTGGATAAATTACAGCGCGAAGCAATGGATGATGCCGAGGAGAAGGCCCAGATGATCCTCGTGACAGCAATGGAGCGCATGAGTAGCGAAGTGACGGCCGAGCGCACAGTCACTGCCATTAAGTTGCCCGACGACGATATGAAGGGTCGCATCATTGGTAAAGAAGGGCGTAACATCCAGGCTCTGCAGCGAGCCACGGGTGTTGATATCTTGGTGGATGACACGCCAGGGATGATCGTCCTCAGTAGCTTTGATCCAGTCCGTCGCCAAGTGGCGCGCCTGAGCCTCGAGATGCTCATGAAGGATGGGCGGATCCACCCTGGTCGTATCGAAGAGGTCGTGGCCAAGGCAAACAAGCAAATTGACAAAGAAGTGGTGCGCGCTGGTGAAGATGCGGCGCGTGAGATTGGCGTGGCGGGCATTCCAAAGGAGCTGCTCCACCTTGTGGGTGAGCTGAAGTTCCGAACGAGCTATGGCCAAAACGTCTTGAAGCATAGTACCGAGATGGCGCAGATCGCGGGGTTGATTGCGGCAGAGATTGGGGCAGATGTGCGCACCGTCAAGATTGCCACGCTACTCCACGACATGGGCAAGGCAGTGACACACAAGATGGAAGGCAAGCACCACCACATTGGGGCAGAGCTGGCGCGCAAGGCGGGCTTGAGCGAAGCAATTTGCCATGCTATTGAAGCACACCATGATGATATCGAGGCCACAACCCCCGAGGCAATCGTTGTGCGAGTATGTGATGCGGCCAGTGCTGCTCGGCCTGGTGCGCGCAACATGAGTGCCGAGAACTTCGTTGAGCGCATGCGCGACCTGGAGAATGTTGCCACCAGCTTCCGTGGCATCGACAAAGCCTACGCAATTAGTGCTGGCCGCGAAGTGCGCGTTATCGTTCGGCCAGAGGTGGTGGATGACCTCAGCGCCATCAAGCTCGCGCGCGATATTGCTACCAAGATTGAGAGCACCATGCAGTATCCTGGTACAATCAAAGTCAACGTGATCCGCGAGACACGAGCGATCGAATTCGCCAAATAGAGTCTAATGACTCAACTTATTACAGACAAAACCGGTCAAACAAATTGGCCGGTTCTTTGCCGTGTGGATTTGTAGTTTGAGATGTGAATGCGCACACGAGCTAAGAATATCCCCATTTTGTGACGTTGTGATGGCAATGAGATAAATCGCCTGAGAGTTAATTATTATTCATCTCCAGGCTTGGCATCGGCTTAGTAGGTGTTTATACGCCTCTTGTACAAATGGCAAGAGTATGAACAGGTGCAAAAAAGCGATAGCCTTAGATCTATAAGCGTAACACCACAAAAGGGTTGGTGTGGACGAGACGCTACCTTTCTACAGTGGAGACAGGGATGTCAGGATTAGAGTTAGGATATAATGAGAAGCTTCTATTTCTGTGATAAGCGGCCAAGAAGGAAGAAGAGAGGAATAATGACTTTTGGAGTCCGCAAAATGCATGATAGCACATCAGACCAAGACGGCTGCAAAGACAAAAAGAGTTACCATCCCCAATAAAATCATTAATAGGGGAGTTTATTGTGTGAGCGATTTATCTAAGAATGATCTTGTAGCGTGCAAGAACACCAACGCTACGATGCAACCTCACCCTGCTTCTCAGCAACGATGACGACTCGGCCAGTTTTGGCGCCACCTAAGTCGCAGCTGTAGAGCGTCAGGCGGGCGTCTTCTGTCGGGGCTTCGATCTCGACACTGGTTGGCTTGACGTCAAACTTCTTGGTGATTTTGTAGTTGTAGCGTTTGCCTTGGTAGTCGGCGAGGATTTGGTCGCCCAGGGCAAGCTTGTCGATATGAAAGAATGGTGATTTTTCTACTGTACCGCCAGGCGTTGGCTGGATACTAAAGCGGTGGGCTGCCACGACGAAGTTGCCACCCTTCTCAGGGTTGCCGTGGTCGGGGTAGCGCCACCATGCACCACGGTCGAGGGCGAGTTTGCCATTAGTGCCGTACGGGATATTAACGCCGATCTTGGGGATGATAATACGGTTGTCTTTGGCTTCAGGCTTGGCGAGTGTCGCTACAGTGATTGGCTTCGTAAAGTGCGGTGCAATGATCGGTGATGTAGTGAGCAGGAGTAGATACCCTCCCACTAACAAAAAGAGGACTGCGATAGTACCGAATATCCAGTTTGGTATCGAAATGTGTGGCATGCGCATACGCGAACGACGCGGCGCAGATGGCTGCCGCTTTGCTTTATTCATTGCTAGCATAATAACTCCTCATTTCTGTCTATTATACGGCACGAGCAGCAGCACGCCAATAGCATGACCGTCATAGTATCAACGAGCATAGTGTGTAATCCTACTAGAGAGTGGGATGGATGGATAAAGATATCTAAAGCTAAGTGCTAAATTTCTCAGATGTTTTCACCCACAGATCTACTTGATGTAGTATGGAAGCTAATTATAATCTGGCAGTGGGTCAAGTGTGTGGTGTTGTCTCTTGTAGCGATCTGAAGCAATGAGCAATGAGTGAATAACCAGATACTGAAAAGATGATCCTGGAGATGCATTCTAAAAAAGCCACCCACCCCAAGCGAGGGTGGGTAGCATAAAGTAGTGCCGTGTGGTGGGCCAGGCTACTATTGCTGAAATGGCTGCGCGAGAGCGAGGCTCTCGTCTGCTTCGGCAATGCGGAGTAGCTCGTTGTACTTCGCTACGCGGTCGGTGCGCGAGAGCGAGCCGGTCTTGATCTGCCCACAGCCCAGGCCAACGGCTAAGTGGCTGATCGTGGTGTCTTCAGTCTCACCAGAGCGGTGGCTCATCACGGTGCGCCAGCCAGCATTCTGGGCAAGTTGCACAGCTTGGATTGTCTCGCTGAGAGAGCCGATTTGGTTGGGCTTGACGAGGAGCGCATTGGCCGCATCTTGGTCGATCGCTTGCTGGATGAGGTTTGTGTTGGTGACGAGCAGGTCGTCGCCCACCAGCTGGACGCGGTCGCCGAGGCGCTGGCGGAGCTGCTGCCAGCCTGCCCAGTCGCCCTCGGCTAGGCCGTCTTCGATGCTGACGATTGGAAATTCGTCGACAAGGGCAGCGAGCCAGTCGATCATCTCGCTGCTGGTCAGGCTCTTGCCCTCGCACTTCAGCTCATAGCGGCCGTCATGGTAGAACTCGCTCGAGGCAGCATCCATTGCAAAGACGACATCTGTGCCAACGGTGTAGCCAGCATTGGCAATAGCTTCACTGAGTAAGGCGAGTGGCTCGCGATTGCCCTGGCGAACGCGTGGTGCGTAGCCACCTTCATCACCAACAGTAGTAGGGTAGTCGTGTGCTTTGAGAACTTTGGCAAGCGCGTGGAAGATTTCGGTGCCCATGCGGAGGGTGTCTGCAAAGGTTTTCGCGCCCTTGCAGATGATCATAAACTCTTGAATATCGGTTGCAAAAGCAGCGTGCGCACCACCGTTGAGGACATTCATCATTGGCAGGGGGAGGCTTGGTGTGCTGCCAGTTTGCTCAGCAATGTAGCGCCAGAGGGGTTGCTGCTTGGCATTGGCAACAGCCTTAGCAGTGGCGAGGCTAACGCTGAGGATGGCATTAGCACCGAGCTTAGACTTGTTATCTGTCCCATCAAGAGCAAGCATCGTATTATCAATCGCTTGCTGGTCGCTTGCATCGTGACTTACCAATGCCGGAGCAATGATATTGTTGACATTGGCAACAGCCTGGCTCACCCCTTTGCCAGTCCATTGGTTGCCACCATCGCGCAGCTCGAGTGCTTCGCCCGCACCGGTACTTGCCCCGCTCGGGATGGCCGCTCGGCCCAGCGTGCCATCAGCAAGGATGACGTCCGCTTCGACGGTAGGGTTGCCGCGGCTGTCTAAAATTTGTCGTGCTTTTATGGTGTGGATAGAGTAGTTGTTCATATCTTCTAGTATATCATTGAATGGAAGGTGATCACTATTACAGCAAGACTACTGTTAGGATCATATGAACCAAATACAATAATTTTCATGCCAGACAAGGATATTGACAAAAGGTCATTTTGTAGATTCAAACATTGTATTTGCTAGCACACATGGTACAATATAATTACGGCAACGGTTAATGAAGCGGAGGGTTGCAGCAACCCTGTGTTCTTCGTTTCGCACCTACACAGTAAGGAGGGCTATTCCCATGACATTCAAAAAGGTAGGTATCCTTAGCGTATTGGCAGTTGGCTCAATGGCGGCGGGATCTTTGCTATTTAATACAGCACCAGCGTCGGCAGAGAGTTTCGGGCCGACAGCCAATGACAACGGTACATCCGTTGTCCAATACTACGATGGGACGAAACTGTTTTGCGTTTCTGATGCAAACTACCCCGATGGCACACCCGGCACGACAGCCTTTACAGTGGCGCCAACCCAAGGCAACGGCCCAAGCTATGGCCAAATCCTTGGCGCAGGCGAGACTGGCTGTGTCAGCCTTGAGGCAGCACCAGAGGGAGCAGCATATCACTACTGGCTGTTGTCTCGTACTGACGGATCAGTATACCAAGGCGATTTCGTTCGCTAAATAACTACTCACTGTAAGCATCCGATATACCCAAAAACGAAAATGAAAACCCCGTTGTCGCTGCCCCCTCCCGGGGGCTTTTTGAATCTTGAGCGATTACACAGTTCTTGCGTTACTACTCTTAGTAGGTAAGTGTATGGCACTCACGCCAATCGTGCCGTATAATGGAGACATGACAGGAACACTTATCATCAGCCGGCACGGCGAAAGCGAATGGAATTTACAAGGTAAATGGACGGGTTGGACAGATGTGAGCCTGACCGAGAAGGGCAAAAGCGATACACGTCAGCTTGGTGAGTTCTTGCGTGGCCGCACCATCGATGCAGTATATACCTCGGCACTCAAACGGACACACGAGACGCTAGATGCGCTGATGGAAGGTGCAGACAATCCAATCCGCTCGAGTGATACTGCGGTGGTGCACGCCTCTGAGCTTAACGAGCGCGACTATGGTGACCTAACGGGCAAGAACAAGTGGGAAGTCAAGGAAGAGATTGGCGAGAAGGCCTTTAATGGTATCCGGCGCGGCTGGGATTACCCCGTACCTGGTGGTGAAACACTCAAGGATGTGTATGAACGCACGATCCCGTATTTTGAGGCAGAGATCTTGCCACGACTCCAGGCGGGTGAGACCGTATTGATTGTGGCGCACGGCAACACGATTCGTGCGCTTATGAAGTATCTTGACCGAATCCCGGAGGAAGATATGGGTACAGTAGAGATGCCCTTTGGCCAGTTGCTTGTTTACACGTTTGAGTCCGATACAGTATATCCTACTGCGTGTGATGTGCTTAAAGCAGATATTGTACCGCCCAAAGCGTAATAGTATCAGTAGTCTACGTTTCCGTGATGCGTCAGCTATATGCTGGTTGGTGGTTGTTTACTATAGTTTCTTAGATAAATATCGCAGGGCGACCTTGTGCTTGTGGGGTGAGTATATTGGTCTTGATAGCAAGACAGTAGACAAGCCGCCATATTGTGTGGTATGATGGCAAAGTCTTGTATCGCGGGGTGTGGCGCAGCTTGGTAGCGCGCACCGTTCGGGACGGTGAGGTCGCTGGTTCAAATCCAGTCACCCCGACCATACTTTGCTCCGGCAAAGAGTGGTCGCCCGTGTGATATAAAGCGTATCGGGGTGTGGCGCAGTTGATAGCGCGCGCGGTTTGGGACCGCGAGGTCGCTGGTTTGAGTCCAGTCACCCCGACCATGTTTTGTAAGCAATTGTGATCTGGCTCGTGCGGCCAGATTATTATTTTTGATAATACTGCAGCAGTAAGAATAAAACCAGTTTACTTTTTTAGTGACTTTTCTCTTTGCAAGGCAAGAAAGCTTCCAGTAACAAACAAACAGACACTTATTGCAATGACCACAAACGCAGCCTCTGTCCATGGTGCAAGAAACGACATATCCTCTCCTTGGTCGGCCGCATTGAGCTGGGTAACAAATGACCATACTGAGAAGCTTGTCGCACCAAAAAATAACGCTCCGCTCACTACCATAAGCCAGTGACTGAATCGTGACGGTGCACCAACATAGACAAGCGAGAGAAATACAACGACCACACAAAGAGAGACGAAGACTAATGGGAAAAAGGGCCACAATACAACAAACGCGAATATAGCAGTCCACCACGCTACCGCCTTACCCACTCCATGACCACCAAGGAGTAATGTCCCTATATCGCGCAGGCGTAGCCGCCGCCCCATTGCCAGCACGGCACGCGCGATATGATTGCGCTCGTGTGAGGTTGCTGCAGCGAGGTCGGCGTGCCACTCACGTGTATAGCGCTCACGTTGGCTATACGGGACAAGTTTGATTGCTCGTGCTAGGGTGCGATTGACTCTGTCTGGTTGTTTTTGGTGTGTCATAATCTACTCCTTTCGAGCGTTGTTGCTTAGTAACTATGGCACTGAGCTTGAGTTTTTGCTGTATCCAGACACGGCCAGCTGGTGTGAGAGCATAGAGCCGGCGCCTTGGGCCAGCTCTTCTCGAATCATCATCCCAACGTGACTGCACGAATTCTTCGCGTTCGAGCCGGTCAAGGAGCGGATAGACCGTGCCGGTTGGCCGCTCAGCACGCCGTGATAACTGGAGTCCCCATACATCCTCTGTTGCACAATAGAGTTGATAGAGAACATCCTTGGTGGCTGGTGTCAGGCGAAGGTATATACTCATATTTCTAACTCTACATGGATAGAGATACAATGTCAAGTGACAGAAAATATAACCATCAAACATCCTCTTTAGTTAGGGCGTTAGTTCTGTTAATTAAAAAACAGTGGTAAAACCATACACCATAGCATCGGTTTGTGCTGTCGTGTATAATGACTAGTAATTATGGTAGCCCAGTCTTCTCAGCCAGCAAAGTCGAAGGAGCAGCCCAAGCAGCCACAGCAACAGCCACGGCGGTTTGCGCTTTTGGTGACGCATTTCTGCGCGTCGATGGGGTATCTCTTTTGCTTGCTGCTATGGGTGTGGTGTGCCATGCAATTGCTTTACCCATATATCACGCGAGATAAGGCGCTTTGGGTTATACCGGAGCCGCACGACCAGCCAGAGATCACGCTTCCACAGGGTATGCCCTCAGGAGCGGACTTGCCGCAGCCAATAGCGATTGCACTCGTTGCGATCATTACCATTGTTATGATTGGGTGTGGCCTCTATATGCTGGTCATGCTGCCGCGCAATATAGCTAAAACAGGCGAGCGCGTAGTAAAAAAGACAACGAAAGCAGTTGCACCTCTGGCGACGAAAACCCACCAGCCAGTGAGCAAGAAGCAGCGTACCATCATCAACGCGCGCATTGCGGCAGGTATTAAGGCGCTGGCTTGTGTGGTGCCAGTAGTTATCTTAATGATCTGGCCCGGTGCGGCGCCATTGTCGCAGCATGTGGTGCGGATCGTTGCGGTGTTTTGCGCAGGTATGGCATCCTTGAGCTTTTTACTCCAGTATGCGCTAGCACGGATACTTGGTGTGCCTGATACGCTCCTCAAGTAATTAGTATATTCTTCTGACATAACAATACCTCTGCCAAGAGCAGAGGTATTGTGAGGATGAGTGCTATCCTTGCGGTGGGAAGGGATCCTTCTTAGGCGGGACGGTATCGGCGTCACGATACTGGGCCGTACCGTCGGTGCGCTGGATTCTGAGCTCGCCACCACCGTGCTGGCGCATGTAGCGCCTGGTTTGGTCGATGACTTCCTCCTGGGTGGTGCCCACAAAGTGGACGCGGCCAGTGCCGTCGGCGACTGCTTGGTAGCCTTTGAGTTTGTTACCGCTAATCGTAAAATTTTGTGCCATGGAGTACTCCTCGTGCGGCTTTAACGATATTGGTATGCAAGGTGCCAACCCTGCCTCCCTAGCCTAATACAAGATTGCTGATGAGGCAAATTGATACTGTAGGGAGTAATGAGTTGAAGTAAGCTTCAAGCGGAGAAATAATGATTTGATATATCATGGTTAGGATTAATGGCTATATCTGAGTGCCTCTATGTAGCAGAAGTGTAGTGTATAACATTAGTGGCTCATACTGATAGGTAAAATCGCTATGACATATATGCGATACGGCTAAAGTGTGCTATAAATATAAGCATAAGAGTATTTCGGAGGGGGAATAATGAAACGATGGGGATTAAGCGTCGTGCTGCTATGCGGTGCACTCTATGGGCTCGCGATAGCTCCGCCAGTACGGGCAAATACGTCGCTGTGTGGTACAAATGATCAGCTATTCAGAGCAGTGCGTCGGCCACTGGCGACTGACTCAGCACCAGCAACACGCGCGATGGCATGGCTCAAACAGATGATGGAGCCTAAGCGTAATCAGGGTGATGGTAGTACCATCACGCCAGCACAAGCCTATGGCTTTGACTACCAAGCAAAGGTGAGCGGGCGCTTTACGCTTGCGCACCCACGACAAACCGAAAGTGCGACGCCACTGACGGTTCCTCATGCTGCGCACGCTGCCGAAGGCTACCGCGGTACAGTGAAGGGGACGGCACCAACGGGGGCGAACCCACGTGAAGTGCGGGCGTATCTCTACAGTGATGCTGAATATGAGCAGCCAGCTGCTATACCCGCAGCAGTGCAGCCTGATGGTACATGGACGCTTGACCTCTCACCTGTTAATCCGGCGTTTGCGGGGTCATGGCACTTCCGGTTATACGACAAAGTGACGGGGCAGCAGATTGGTGAGAGCTGGCCGCGACCTGTTACGTATAAGAATCTTGAGGTGCAGCTCTACGCGGTATCTGATAAAGAATACCTCCAAGCTACGCAGCCAGCTCAGGCAGATAATACCTTTAGTTTCGATGCAGTAGGTAAGGGGCATAAATTAATTCGCCTCTATGATACAGCAACCAAAACCATCATTGCCGAGTATTTCAAGCCAGAGCTGGTGGGACTTATTCGCTCGTATGAGTATGCACCAGGTCAAGATGGCTATGGTACACCGCGTGAGTCGTATAGCTATGTGTATGATCAGTCGCTGGCGCTACTCGTGGCGATTGGCGTGGACGATCGAGCAATGGCGGATAAGCTCGTGCATGGCCTAAGCGCAATCCAAGTCAAGACGGGTGAGCAGAAGGGGGCGTTTCCGGCGAGTGTGCACCAGCTCGACTATACAGGAATCCAGCAGCCGATTTATTATACTGGCGGTATCGCCTTTGTGCAGTATGCGCTCATCCGCTATATGGAAAAGTATGGTGACCAGCAAGGGGTGCGCCAGATGATTCTCGATACATTCCGTTGGCTTGAGACAATGAAGACGACGACTGGCGATGCTGCCGGGTTATTCCGTGGCGGAGTACGGATTGACAATGGTGTTAAGAAGGATATTGCGTGGCATGCCACCGAGCACAACACTGACATGTGGCATGTATACGAACGGGCAGTTCGCGTGCTGGGCGATAAGCAGTACGCCCAGAAGGCGGATGAAATTGCCAAAGCAACGGTGGCAAAACTATGGAATACCTCTGAAGGGCGGTTTAATCAAGGATACAACGACAGCAGCAAGGCACTTGATACAACAAGCTGGGGTGCGATCTTTCTCAATGCGATTGGCGAATACGACAAAGCTAAGCAAGCACTCGCTCATACTGCCATCTACAAAACAACCGATGGTGCGGCAAAAGGCTACACGCCGTATCTGACAGGTAATTACGTGCCAACCGTATGGTTTGAAGGGACGTATGGCGTAGCGCAGGCGCATACTATCGCTGGGGACACGGCCACGGCGCGGGCAATCTTGGCAGATACTTACCCAGCGCAGCGGCCCAATGGTGCATGGCAGTACGCATCTAAGGCCGATCTGCCAAATGAACTAACTAATGCAAACTCAGTGGCATCGACAGCGTGGTATGTGTTGGCGGCTAGCTACCCAGAGGCGATTTGGTCGGAGTGCCGCGCGGCACTGGCGACAAATCCGCTCGATCCAAATAAACCCAACCAGCCCACTCAGCTAGCCAAACCAAGCCAATTCCACGGCCTCTTAGCCGACACTGGCATATCACTCTGGCAATTTGTCCTTGCGACAGCGGCGTTGCTTGCTGGTGGGGTGCTACTGGCGCACTATGTGCGACGCACATAACAGTCACTACTTCAATCCCCGAAAAGTACTTGATTTGACGTTATCATACATCGCGTTGTCTCTAAGGAGTTTCTTCATCATTTTCACATCGTCGGGCTGTCCTGCCACGAGATATTGAGCCTTGTTGCCATGTCTATCAATCGCCTTTTTAAAGCGTTCTTGACTCAGGGAAAGACTGGCATTGGTTTCATAGGTGATATTAGCTGTTTTATTTGCTAATTCCGAGAGCTCCTTGTCAAAGACCGTTACTCCCTTATCTAAATGGTAGAGAGCGATAGGGCGTTTGCCAGCCCACTGTCTGACGATTGGTCGCATTGCCGAGATACCAACATCAGATGCAAAGCAAACCAGTGGCTCGTTGCTGTCTGTAACTGACAAAGAAGAGTCTAGCCAACTCATCTCAACCTTGCTGCCTGCCGGTAGGTGAGTCAAAGCTTTTTTATAGGGGCTGCCACTATTGTGCGTCACTATGACGATTTCATTGTCCTCGGGGCTGGAGGCGATACTCAGCCAACGACTTGTTTGATCACCCGTATTACCGCTAGATGCTGTACTGGGTAGCGTGATCTTGGCATAAGAGCCGGCTTTCCACGTCATAGTATCAGGCTTTGCCAGGCGAATGATATGGAGATCGCCGCGAGGGTTTTCGATAGATTTGACCGATAGCGTTTGGCCTCTCCCTAAGTAGGCGATGATGCCCCAAGTAATAATGCCTATAACCACAAGAATAGCTATAACGATAATAACCATTTTGTTACTCCTTTTCATTATGTAAAATACCTTTCACAAAGGTCGTAGCAAGCAGCTCCAGCGTCCTACTGATACCTGGAAAATCGCCTTCAGTGATGTGTATATCCATGTAGTAAAACAAATTATACACTTGTAAAATATCCTGAATTTTTTCTTCTGAATGTCCTTCTGCCACCATACGATTAGTAAAGGTTTCGACTAAAAACTGATGAAAGGTATTGGTGGATTTGCCTTTACCTGAAGAATAATAGCTGCGCAGCGTACGAGAAATGGCTGGATTATGCCATTCCGCCAGAATCTTATTGGACGAAACGAGGCTTCGTGACTGCTCAAAAATCTGCCTCACAAGTTCAATCAAGTCCTGCTGCCAGTCGATGTCATCCATCATTGCCTGGCGAACGCGGTCGTTCTCCTCAATGTACACATCCAGAAAGATAGCCTCCTTGCCGCTGTAGTAGTTGTAAAAAGAACCAACTGCTACGCCAGCACGTTTAGCGATTTCTGAGATCCCGG